>JBHPMS010000009.1:0-39232 GCA_042563095.1 Candidatus Margulisiibacteriota bacterium | reverse complement strand
AAATTTGACTCAAGGACAAATTAGAACGCTTTTAAGAAAAGCAGATCAGTTTGGATTAAAGGTTAATGTAAAAACATACGGATCAGATTTTGCACCATATCGAGGCGACCTGATGACGATAAAGTAAAAATTTATTATTCTCCAACGACAAAAAAAGATGTGCCTACCATTATAAACTTAGCAAATATTAAATATTTCAATTTTTCAATTTAAAAGGGGATATCCTTGCCAGACTACTTTCCGCATGATATAGGGAGTCTTTCTCTAAACATAAAAGACCTGCCTGCCGGCAGGCAGGTTTTCTCTTTAATCTTTAGATCGTCGATTCCCCAAACTTATAAAGCATTCTAAGCAGCAAAACAAAATGTTATAATTAACTTTATGCTTGAATACTACTATTATGAAAAGGAATTTAAGGCACTGAACAAGAATAATATAAAATATTTAGTCATTGGAGGAATTGCCGTCAACCTTTACGGTTTACATAGACTAACTCAAGACCTAGATATGATGCTAAATCTTTCAGCTGAAAATTTTGATACTTTTATTAAAGTAATGGGTCAACTTAACTATAAGACAAAAGTACCGAAATCTGACTGGAAAAAACATGATGGCATCGCCTTTCGAAATTCAAAGGAACCAGACCGCAGGATTGACATCCTACTCAATAATCCTATCGATTTCGAACAAGCTTATAAAAGGAAAAAGATATTTAAAATTGATGGTCGTTTTTCTGTCCCCTGCGTATCTTTAGATGATTTAATTAAAATGAAAGAGAAGGCCGATCGAACCAGGGATTTAATTGACATTGGATCACTAAAAAGGATGCATAAATTAAATGAAACATAAATTATCAAAAAAACAGATAATGAACAGTTATTACAGTGATGAAGAATTAAAAGAGATGATGAAAATGTCAGCCAGCAGAGCTTTGAGATGGCTGGCTCAAGCAAATCGTTTCTTTAATAAGGCCCTCTCAAAAAAACAAAAAAGATTAAGAGAACAAATGATTGTTGAAGGTTGGTAGTTAATCCCGTATTTTATCCCAAATCGCTAATCCCTAAGGAGACCGAAGGGGGAACGTCAAATCTTTTGCTCAAATCCACCAATTTGTTCTCGAAGACTTCGACTTTTCACTTTAGACAGTCGTTTCCCCAAACTTATAGAGCGGAATGTCTTTAATGCTGTTTTTTGAATTAGAAGAAGATGAGTTGTAGAGCTCAACATATTTCTTGGCTGAAGTTTCCCATGAGTAATCATAGAGCATCACTTTTTCTACCAAACCACGCCACGCTTTCTTGCGGCGGCGGAAGATTGAGACCGCCGTTTTGACCGCTTCAAAGAAAGCCTCGGATGTTGCTTCTTCAAAAACAAATCCATCCCCTGCCCCAGACTTTGGATCAAATTGATGGACCGTATCAGCCAATCCACCAGTTTTGCGTACAATCGGAATGGTCCCATATTTAAAACTTATCAACTGCCCTAAACCGCACGGTTCATATCTGGATGGCATCAAAAACATATCGGATCCAGCATAAATTTTTTGTGCCAGCGCCGCGTCAAAGCCAAGGTTAATCCCAAGCTGCTTAGGATATTTTTTCTTCTCTTCTTCTAACATCTTATGATACTTGGGGTCACCGGTCCCCAAAACAACGATCTGACACTTAAGCGCCATAATATCTTCAAGGGCCCCGGCTAAAAGATCAAAGCCTTTCTGGTCAGCCAGGCGAGAGATTATTCCGATCAAAGGAACAGTTTTACTTTTAGCGATCTTATTTTCTTTCTGCAAATCAAGTTTATTGACAATCTTGTCATCTAAAGCATCCGGCGAAAAAGTTTGCACAATCTTTTTATCAGTGGCTGGATCCCAAACCGAATAATCTATACCATTTAATATGCCAGAAATATCAGACGAGCGGGATTGCAGCAACCCCTCCATCCCACAACCAAATTCATTTGTCTGGATTTCTGACGCATAAGTTGGTGAAACCGTATTGATCTTATCGGCAAAAACAAAACCCGCTTTTGTGAGCGCAAACTTACCCCAGTATTCCAATAGACCAGGAGTATACATCTCATCGCCAAATCCGGTAATTGGAAGCTGTTCTTTTGGAAAAGAACCAGTGTAAGCCAGGTTATGGATTGAATAAATTGTTTTTGATGCCCACTTGTAAACCAGTTTTGCATATGGAATCATTAGAGCAGTTTGCCAATCATTACAGTGCAGAACATCCGGGTGCCAGCCGATCCGATCGATAAACTCCATCACCGCTTTACAATAAAAAGAAAATCGTTCACAGTTATCCGGATGATCTTTCCCCTTATCCTGGTAAAGCCCGTCGCGGTCAAAATATTTTTGGTTAGCAACAAAATAAACCGTGACATCTGAACCGGGTATTTTGGCAGAATAAATATCAGCCAATTCAAAACGATCTAATATTTTAACTTGTAAACCAGATAAAATCTTTCTGAGCTTAAACTTTTTAGGATCGATCATCTTGTAGCGCGGCATAATAATCCGGACTTCGTGCCCAAGCTCGCTTAATCCTTTTGGCAGTGCTCCGGCCACATCGGCCAGGCCTCCGGTTTTGGCAAAGGGGACAACTTCAGCTGACGCGAATAATATTTTCATCTATTTTCTCCATCGCAGGGATCACATCCCTTTGTGCAACCATCCCGCCAGGGACAGCTACTCCCGACCATATTTTTACGTTTGAACGCAATACCGCATAATCACCAATTTCAACATTGTCCCCTACTACCACTCCTTTCTCTAGATTAACTTCTTCTCCCAAAATAGAATTATACCCGATGATCGAATTTTCGATCCTGACATTGTTGTCAATATTTACTCCATCCCAAATTATTGAATTCTTAATATAACTTTCTGATCCGATCCGGCAGTTTGCGCCGATAATTGAAGAATCGATAGTCGAACCATTTTCGATTATAGTTTTTTCCCCGATTAAACCATCCCCATCAATTATGGCTGAACCCACTTTAGCCGAAGAATCGATTTTAAACCCATGCCCGGCCAGCATCAAAGCGTGAATTGCAAAATATTCGTTAATGCTTCCGATATCCTTCCAAAATCCAGATGCTTTCCAACCGTATAAATCAGCTTTCTTTCTAAGCATGAGCGGAAAAAGATCACGGCTAAAATCAAATTTTTTATCTTCGGGAATTAGGTTTAAAATAGCCGGATCAAGTATATATATTCCCGCATTGACCAGGTCAGAAAAAACCTCTGACCAGTCCGGTTTCTCCAAAAAAGTATTAATTCTCTTTTTTTTATCCAGCCGGGCAATTCCGTACGCCATCGGATCAGAAATTTTGGTCAAAGCAACTGTTGCCATTGCTTTTTTTTCTAAATGAAAATCCAACATGCTGTCTAGATTGAAATTAGTCAAGACATCCCCGCTAAATACCAGAAAGGGGGAGTCCTGTTTTTTGGCCGCATACTTTAAAGCCCCGGCCGTACCTAAGTTTTTGGGTGCTATCACATGCTCAATGTTAACTCCGTAACGTTTACCTGATCCAAAATACTTTTTAATCAGCTCAGCCTGATGATAAAGGATAAAGGTAATATCTGTATAACCATGCTTCTTTAAGACCTGGTTTATAATTAACTCTAAGATCGGCATATTTGTAACCGGGATCAAAGGTTTAGGGATATTAACGGTCAGTGGATAAAGCCGGGTACCCATCCCGCCGGCCAGAACAAACACTTTTTTCTTTTTCATTTATAAGCCATGTAATTTATATTTTTAAAAATATTATTTTTTCTCTCTAAGGATGCCAATAATTGATGATCTATTTTATTACAAATTAATCCCTCGTACAAGCGGGTAAAATGTTCGATATGCTCCTTAAAGCGTTTCTGTGCATAAGGGACCACTGTTCCGGTTTTCATAATAAAAGCCCAATCGGACGATTGAGCTAATAATAGTTCGCGTGCCGCCTGGTTTAATATTCTTCTTTCATAATCAGTCGGATTGTTATAAAGATTGGCCAGCTCAACCATCCGGTCAGCAGCCTTATGGAGGTGGCGGTAAATCCAATCGTTGGCTCCGTTCAGCCAAAATTCGGTATAACCTTTATACCCCCACGAAGAGAAAGATGGGGTTGAAACCTGGTTAACCGGATTTTCTTCTAAATATTCTGAAAGGCGGGTAAGTTTAAATATTTTCTGGTCATATGCAGATTTACGGATCAGATAATCTAACCAGCGCGGCCCTTCATACCACCAGTGGCCAAAAAGTTCGGCATCATAAGGAGAAACAATAATTGGTTTTCTATTGCCAAGAAAACCGGAGAGGTGTTCAATCTGCCGCTCACGGTTAAACATAAAATTTCCGGCATGCTCCGCCGCCCGTTTCTCTGCCATTTCCGGATCGTAAAGTTTTTTGTGATTAGTGGGACCGGTTATGCGATGGTATTTAATTCCGGTATTTGTGCGTGTTCCATCAGCATTTATATACGGGCGGACATAATCATGATCAAGGTCAAAACCGATATCACGGTAAAAATCACGATAGCCATAATCTCCCGGATACCCTTCTTTAGCAGACCAGACCGCTTTTGATGATTCAAGATCGCGGCCAAATGCAGCAACTCCTGATTTACAAAAAATCGGAGCAAAAATTCCGTATTTTGGACGGGGAGAAGCAAAGAGTACCCCGTGTGTGTCAACAATAAAATAACGGATCCCGGCTGCTTTTAAAATCTTATCGTGCCCCGGATGATAACCGCACTCCGGCAGCCAGATCCCTTTTGGCGCCCGGCCAAATACTTCCCAATAATGAGCAACCGCAACATTCACCTGGGCGGCTACTGCTTTTTGATTGATATCCATCAGCGGAAAAAATCCGTGAGTTGCGCCGCAGGTTAAGATATCAAGTTTACCCAGTTCTAAAAACTTTCTAAACCCGTTAATTAAATTTTTATTGTACTGCTCAACAAAAAGCTGCTGCGCCTGCACAAACTTGCGGTTGTACATGTGGGCTAACTGATTGATCGCTCCTTTATTTCTGGTCCGTCCCATCTCTTTAAAGGTAAGCTCGATTAGTTTATCTAGATGATTAAGATAACGCTCTTGCAGCAATTCATCCTGAAACATCGAAGCTAAGGTTGGAGAAACCGACAGGTTGAGTTTAAAATCAATCCCGTCTTTTAGAAGATTTTCAAAAACATTTAACAGCGGAAGATAGGTCTCGGTGATCGCTTCAAAAAACCAGTTTTCTTCTAAAAAGCTTTCATATTCTGGATGCCTTATATACGGAAGATGGGCATGCAGCACCAGCGCCAGATAACCTTTTTGCATAATTGTTTATTGTCCTGAAAAAATCGAGGTAAACACACCCGATGAAGCGCCGCTTTTTAACCTTTGGCCGCCGGAGAGCGAGTAGATTTTGTCCCAATCAACCGCCATCCACTCTTCGTCAATTACATCAGACACCCTGTCCCTTGGTGTTTGTACAATGTTTGACTTAACTATTACATTAAATTTACCATTTTTAGAATAATATCCAACCAGCACTGAAAAACGGGTATCAGGCAAACCGCAATTGATATACCACGATCCACCGGTCCCCGCCGACTGAACATTAATATCAAAATGCTTTCCCAGGTCTTCATTGATCACCCGCAAAGTTAATCCGTTAATGCCCGGCATTACTTCCCAATATGCAAAGAGCCAATGGGCATCGCGCACCATCAGGACCGCCCTGTTTTCACCATATCCGGCAGGAAATTGGAACTCCTGCTCTTTAATAAATTTCTGGATTACAGGGGAAGGGCTGATCGGATAAGCGTTTTGGGCAGGTTGGACATTTTTTTTCTTCTTTCTTTTTGCCAGGACACTTTTGGTATACTCAAAAAAACGATCGGTAAAAGGTTTCAGTTTCTTTTTAGCAACTGTTTTTTTTCTAACAACTTTTTTCTTTGCCGCGTTCATTATTTTGCTTCTCTTAAATATTTAACCGCCTGCTCGGGAGAGATCGGATTGATGTACAATCCAGAACCCCATTCAAACCCGGCCATCTTTGTCAGGCGGGGAATAATTTCGATATGCCAGTGGAAATCGTAGCGCAAAGTGCCCCAGTAAGCCGGCTTACCCGGACGCGGGATTGGATTTGGCGAGGTATGTAGAACATAATTATAAGGAGGATCATCTAAAGTTTTCTTTAAGCGCCACATAATATTTTTTATGCAAACAGCTAATTCTTTCTTTTCATTATCTTCGATCTCGTGGAAGAAGGCATGATGCCTCCTTGGCAACAGCCACAGCTCAAATGGAAAACGTGATGCAAAAGGAGCAAAGACTACAAAATTCTCATTTTCAAATACGATCCGGTCCTGTGAACTTAGCTCTTGACGCAATAGATCGCAATAGATACAACGCTCTTTTTGCTGATAATAGGCCCGGGCTTTTTGCAGTTCTAATTTAACATAACGCGGAGTGATCGGTGTTGCAATCAACTGTGAATGCGGATGGGCCAATGATGCACCGGCTGCCTTTCCGTAATTCTTGAAAATTAAAGTGTAGCGAAAACGGTTGTCCTTTGCAATGGCGTTAATCCGTTCCTTATAGGCCCAGAGAATATTTTCAATCTGCTCCGTTTCTAAATCGGCCAGGCCAAGGAAATGGTCCGGAGTATCAATTAAGACTTCGTGAGCGCCGATCCCGCTCATCATATCATAGAGTCCAATTCCGGTACGGCTAACCTCCCCGACTGACGTTAAAGCCGGAAATTTATTCGGAACAACCCTGACTTTCCACCCCGGTGTATCCGGCTTGCTCCCATCATCTCTTAAAGCGATCACTTCTGGCGGAGTTTGGTCTTCTCTTCCACCGCAGAGCGGGCACTTTTCTTGCGATTTTTTATCGGGAGTCTGCCCGCCAAAGCTGGTCGGTCTTTTGCTCCGCTCCGTTGCAATAACTACCCAACGCTCAGTTATCGGACATTTTCTTAATTCAGGCATTTTTTAATTCTCCATACGTATTGTGATTTTATTGGTCCAATGTTTTTGCGAATGCAGGTGAATTTGCCAAACCGGAACCAGGGTTGATCCCTGGTAGGTTTTTTCTAATCCCCCCTCGGACTGAGAAACTGTCTCGAGCGGGAACCTCCACAAAATCGCCTGCTTTTCAAATATTAATGATACACTAAACTGCAGGTAACCGTCAACCAATTTAATATCTGCAACCTTGTCTAAAATTCCACTACTATCAAGATTTCGATCCTTGATAATCCGTTTACTGATCTCATAATAACGGTCATCCGCATGTCCGGCTGATAATGCCAGGTTAAACTCGGGTGCAAACCAGAGAACCAGCTCTTCTTCCCATAAATTATGGATGTTATATTCGATGTGCAGGATGCTCTGCCCGGATAAAAGAGAAACCTTTTTGGTTAATTTAATCGGGACTTTTTTACCGGCAGCTGTCTCTACCGTTCCACAGCGCGCAAAGGTTACTCCAATTTCTTCTTTTTTGCGCTGAGGAAACACATTGTATTCTCCACCGACAAAATCCCCCACTTCTTTATAGTTTTGGGTATTGAATTGATGCATCGAAATTTCCGGTTCAAAAAAATGGTCGATCAGGCTGACTTTGCGATATTTATCAAAAGTTAATAGCTGCTCCAGCCCTTGCTCTTTTACAGAGATGCTTGAGTGAATACTTTTTGCTGACTGAGAATTTGGATCTGGATTGCCACCTTTTATTTTTTGGTGGTACACTTCTTCATAACGCGAAAGCGTATTCATTATGTTAAAAGCTTTTGGCTTATAATCAAGCTCAAAGATTGTAGCCCCTTTGGCCGGTGCAAAGCCAACGCTGATCTGGTCATTTGCCAGCAGCACTTCTTCGTGCCCATCACAATCAAAATCGGTAATCACTAATTCAGTATAAGGATCACTCCCGCGGCTGATTTGATTGATTAAATTTTCAGCTTTGATTAGATGTTCGTAGACCGCACTTCTAAGGTAAGAAAGATAAAGCCCGCCAAAAACACCGTGCCAGTAAGCACAGTTACACTGCCCCATAAAAAGTTCTTTTTGGGCCTGTTCCCATAAATCATTTTTAGATTTTTTATGGGTATTGACCTTATTGCTGACGTAGAGCATTTTCTTGTGCATACTATTTGCTTCCGGATACTTTACCAAAAAATTCCTAAAATACCCACCCTGAAAAAATTGCGAGTACTGGTCATATTTGCCGGTTGCTTTTAGCTCACCAATAATTTGTTCTAGTTTTTTTCCTTTGCGCGTAAAGAGCGCCCAGTTCATCATCTCCAGATAGGATGCGGTTGGAAGATAAACTCTTCCTTTTGGGGGATGTGAATCGATATATTCAGAAAAGGTCATACATTTTATCCAGGATGAATTTTCTTCCAGTAATTTTATTAGATTTTCTAAATAACCCTCCTGATAAACCCACTTATGGGTCCCCGGCCAGAGCCCAAATTTTTCACCGTCATCAGCCAAAATTGCGGCAGCAGTTCCCTCGGCAGTGGAGATATCATATAAATATTTTATCGCTTCATCCGGCGGGCGGAATGGGATAAGGTAGCGGAGCATTTTGGAGATCGGGAATATTTTCAAGGTTGCACCAGCCTCTTCGGTGATGTAATAACCGAGCAGCTCTTTTTCTGGTATTCCAGCAGAGAAGAAGTGATAGTCATCAACCGTAACATATTCAATCCCGGCCTGCTGCATAACTTTCGGAAGGTGCGGTTCCCACACCCGCTCGGTCAGCCACAGGCCGCGCGGCACCCCTTTTAGATATTTTTTCACAAACTCCTGCTGCATCTTAATCTGGCCCAGTTTATCTTCGTCCGGAATAATCGGCAGGATCGGCTCATAATGCCCGGCAACCAGAACCTCGGCCTGGCGCCGTTTGATCAAATCTCTCAAAAGATCGATAAAGTCAGGATGATTGTAGCGGAACCAGTCATAGAGAATACCGCTAAAATGGAAAGAGAATTTTATCTTTGGGTGCTGTTCCATTACCTTAGTAAAAGGGAGGTAACAGAGATTATAGGCATCTTCAATTACATGCTCAAAATTACCGACCGGTTGGTGGCAGTGGATACCAAAGAGAAAATTAATCTTCCTCATCGGTTAATTTAATCCGGCTCCAGCAATTTTTTTTGCAATCCGTTGTGCAATTTTTTTGGTAAAAGCCGGCGGCTTGTTTTTAGAACCATTATTACTACCGGTTATAATTACAATAACATTATCCCGGCGGAATATGATTTTTTCAAAATTTTTCTTATGCCGCCAGCTCATGCGCATAGCCTCATCGATCCCCTTTATCTCAAGTGGAATCGGTTTTTTTAAGGCCTTAACTTTCAGCTGATAAAATGCCACGGCCTCTTCAAGAGCTGCATTATTTTTTTTATCACTCTCTTTTGGATATTTTGCCAGAATAGTAATCTGATACTTTTCATCATATTTACCCGCAGCTTTATAGTTTATTGTTGCCGGATTAGCATGCTTAAATTTGGGTTTTCCCTCAATTTTTATACCCTTTGGGAGTTCTTCTTTTTTTAATAGAAAACCAGTCATATTCGGCCAGTAATAACCTCTAAGGCCAGATCCTTTTGCGGTAGGAAACTGATACCACTTTTCAAATTTATTTAAATAATCGCGCATTAGTTTAAGAGCTACCATTTTTGCTTCACTTCTCCAGACCAAAATATTTGGATCGATCAACTCGGGGCTTTCACAACGGGTGGTCTTTTCATCTATTGCAAATTTCTCGTCAAGCAGCCAGGTGCTCCCATCAGCTATCCTGAGATAAGGAGTAACACTTAACATAAAAACAAACGGACCCCGGGCGGTATAAACTGTAAACTGTTCCCCATCAGCCTGGACGCTGATATCACCTACTTCACTAGTTGTAATTATGGACTTATAGCGATGCTGGTTGAGGCTAATTAAATTATCAAGGTCTGCTTTGGTACTTTCAAAATATTTATTTCCGGTCGGGCCGGGCTCGGTTTTTCTTAGCTTAAACCATGGTTTTGAAACAGTTGCCTGCAACCAAACCGAATAATTGGTCTTTTCTGATTTTGAATCAAATTCCATGAAAACCAGGCCGGCTTCAACCAGCTTAAACCATCCGGTCCTGCCCGGTTTTTTGTATGAATCTTCATTTGCCCTGTAATACCTAAAGCCAAATAATTCTGTCCCTTCTTTTAAGTTGGATGGAAGTATTCCCAGTTTCCTGATCTCACTGACACTCATTTCTGTTGTAATCTCACCGGTAGCAACAGCCGGACGGGTACCAATCAGGGAAAGGATTGGCGCTAATAACTTTTCTTTAATTGACTTTTTTTCTTTTACCTCAACGGTTGAAAGCTTAGTAACTTCCGTGGTAACTTTTGTGGTAGCTTCTGTGGTTGCTTCAAGAGTTATTGATATACCAGCGGATATCATTAAAGCTGTTATCAGAAAAGCAATTACAATATATTTCATTCTTGCCTGTCTCCTATTTTGATTAATTATAGCATTTAATATCTTACTTCAAAGCCACCAAATTGCTCTATTGGTTGGTCGCTACAACTTGCACCGTTTATCTTAAATTCTTTCTTCAGTGCACTTAGATATAGTTCAATATTCTGCTCATCCCCCTGAGCTACAAGTTCTACCCCTCCATCTGGTAAATTTTTAACCCACCCGTTTATTCCGTAACTGCGGGCTAACCTTTCGGACGTATAGCGAAAACCAACTCCTTGAACTGAGCCAGAAAAATTGCAGCGGACTTGCTTCATATTACTTTTGGTGCGGATGAAAAATCATTTTACTAAGTATAAACAAAAGATTCCTATGATGTAAGAAAATATTAGTCCGAAAGATACAACCCGGTTCTTCGTCTTTGCCTTAGCTGCATAGATAACCAATAAAAAAGAAAAAAGTAAAAAGCAAGAAATAACAAATTGCCCAAAAGATACTTGAGAAAATAAAGACCCTTTTCGATAAAAAATGTCGAATATAAATAAGAGTGATAAATTAAAGATATTCGATCCTAAAAGATTGCCAACAGACATATCAACAGAATATTTTAATGCAGTTGACGAAACCACTAACTCAGGGAGTGTTGTTGCAATTCCAAGGAAGAACACCCCGACAAAACTATTTCCTAAACCGTAAACCAGAGCCATTTCATCCCCGATGTACGGGAGCCAGATCCCACAGGCAATCACCAGCAGGGCTAAAGATAGAAATTTTATATAAATCTGCTGCACAACGTTCTGCTTGGCCTGTAAACCTGTATTCCGATTATTTTTTGCTTTTTCAAAGATCAATTTTTGCGCAATCAGGTAGGTTAAAAATATCAACAGTGTAAAGATTCCGACACCAGCTAAACTAATATCAATAAATTTTTGCGAATAAAACACGCCAACAATAAAAACCAGTACCATCAGAGAACCGATGTAAACAATTAAACGATTAGACGAATTAATTACAGAAAAAACCATCTCTTTTTTTCTAGAATATTGGTATAAGTCTAGTCCACCGATCACTGCCATATTGATCAGGCAGGCACCTAAAATATTTCCCACCGCAAAATCTGGCTCACCCACAAATGCCACTGCAGAAATACCGTTGACAAGCTCAGGAAGAGAAGTAATCGCAGCCAATAAAACCAATCCGATCCAGGCATGCCCCAATCCACTCTTTTCGGCAATGATATCGCCATATTTCGACAGACGCGACCCGGCAAAGTAGATTAAAAAAGCGCAGATGATAAATTTCGTAAGTGGAAGCATGATAAAAATTCTAGCACACTTCTGTTATAATAAGAATATGGAAATAAAAACGATCCCGGTTGGTGGACTGCAGACCAATTGTTATATTGTTTCGGATAAAAAAACTAAAGAAGCAATTATAATCGATCCAGGGGAAGAAGCAAATAAGATAGTAAAAGGAGCAGCTGGTTTAAAAATAAAATCAGTGGTTCTAACCCACGGGCACTACGACCACGTAACCGACGCAAGATATGTAGCTGATAAGTTCAATGCCCCTCTCTTGATTAACCAGAACGACGAAGCAATGATGGCTTATTCCAATCAAAGCAAAGCTGATAAATATTTAGTCGACGGAGAAAAATTAGCCATTGGTCAGTGGTCAGTGGTCATAATCAGCAGTCCGGGTCATTCCGCCGGTGGAATATGTTTATATAATGAAAGTGAAAAAGTTCTTTTCTCGGGAGATACTTTATTTGAGGGTACCTGGGGGCGGACTGATCTGCCAGGGAGCTCTGAACAAGCGATGCTCGATTCATTAAAAAAACTGCTTTCTCTTTCGGAAGATATAAGAGTTTATCCCGGCCATGGACCGAGTACCACAATTGGTGCTGAAAAGAATCTTATTTCTTGGTAGAATAACTTAGGAGGAAAACATGATAAGAACAAAACAGAAGGAAATAAATAGAAGGCGCAGAAGAAAAAGAAAACGGTTAAAAGAAAAAAAGAAAGCCAAACGCAGAAAATAAATAGATGAAAGTTATCTTAGCCGGCTACAATCTCGATTCAGGAGTTATCGAGTCACTTAAAAAAGGTGAAAAACCAGAAAATAATGTCACTCCAGAGGTTATTTCTGCTGCTTACGCCAGAATCTCGCGCGATCCCCGACCAGTTGACGAATTGCGCAAAGCTGCTCGCGAAGAAGTAGAGAAATCCCGCAAATCTAACCAAAACATTATTTTTAAGATGGGCCACCATTCGGTAGCTGAACATGCCGTTTTTAATTTTGACATCTTAGATATTTCCCGCTTTGCCATGGAAGAGCTTGAAAAGTTCCGGCTCTGTTCCTACACCGAAAAATCACAACGCTACCAAAAGCTGGAAAATAACTTTGTCATCCCCAAAGAGATCAAAGGGTCTGATTTTGAAAAAGATTTTGAAAAAGCCATTAAATTGCAGAATGATTTGTATAAGGAAATGACAGAAAACAAAATTGAGCCAGAAGATGCACGTTATGTTACCAGCCTGGCAACCAAAGGCCAATTGGGGCTAACCATGAATGCCCGGAATTTGGAATTAATGTTTCGGCGTTTTGCTTCAAGTAAATACTCAGAAATCCGTCATTTAGGGAAAGCATTGTATAAAGAGGTAGAAAGCATCGCACCTTCGATAATATTATTTAGAGAGGCCAATCCGCTGGATGAAAACACTTATGATGAAATAAAAACTTTCACCCTGGACAAAGTCCCCACCAGCAGCTCAAAACCGGGTGATGAACCAGAAGTCAGCTTAATCAATTATTCGCACTACTCTGACGAAATAATTTTGACTGCTCTCTTACACACCACCAGCAATATATCTTTTGAAGAGTGCCGCAAAAAAATTAAGGGCATGAACATTAACAAGCAGCTGGATATGGCTAAAATTGCATTTAAGAATATGGAGTTTTATGATTCTACTCTGCGGGAATTTGAATTGGTTGAACTAACTTTTGAAATAGCTTTATCCGCCGCTTGCTTTGGACAGCTTAAACGCCATCGGATGGCAACCCTTTGTTCCCAAATGTACGATCCTACGCTAGGGGCAACTATCCCGCCAGCGGTGAAAGAGGCTGGGCTGGAAGAAAAATTTAAGAAAGTTATTGAAGAGACCGAAAAGGTTTACAATCTAATGTCGGCTGATGCTAAGCTGGAACCGTATGCCCATTATATTTTAACGAATGCACACAGAAGAAGAGTCATTTTTAAATGCAACGCCAGGGAACTATATCATGTGATCCGTTTAAGGGAAGATGCTCACGCACAGTGGGATATCCAGAATATTGCAGCGCAGATGGCAAATTTAGCCCGCAAGGTTATGCCGCTGACCATGCTTACGATTTGTGGAAAAGACTGCTATACCGATGTCTACGAAAAGGTCTTCGGCGAACCGCCTAAAGTTAAAGCTGAGTACTGATTTTTTATACTTGCATAATTTAACTGAAATTTTCTATATTTATTCATGAAATAAAGATTGAAAGAAGAAACTTATGCCACAAATATCACATATTAGAAATGGAAAGGCTCCGACCGCTACAAAGTTTAAGCAAAACAGTGAAATTGATAATTTACCTGATTATTATAAAGCTAATTTGAGTCGGCATCACCTTCTAAGCCAGGAAGCAGAAAAAGAGCTTTTTTTTACCATTGCCGCAACTCGCATTAGGCAGCTGCATATTGCGGGAATATATAAACATCCCCAAATTATTATCTCTGCTTTAGAAAACGAGAATTTTATCTATAAACCTTCACAAAAAATATTTGAGGCGGATGAATCTGTCGAAAATCCTATAGAATATTATAAGTTATCAACAGATTTTAAAATTGGATTAAGGCACTTCAAATTGAAACATCCTTTATTAAAACAATATCGTCAACCACTCTATCAAATTCTTTTGGGATACAAGAAAATGGAACCGAATGCAATAAAAGCACAAAAAACCTTAGTTGAGAATAATCAACGGTTGGTTTGTTCAGTCGCACAACGCTACTATGGATTAGAACTGATTGATTTGATTCAAGAAGGTAATATCGGTCTTCTTATTGCAATCGAAAGGTTTGAATATGAAAGAGGATTCAAATTTTCAACTTTTGCCCGTTGGTGGATCCGACATGCAATTATAAGGGCGATCTATAACAAGAAAAATGAGATTAGGATTTCTGTGGATGCACAAATAACCGCCCAAATAATAAATAAAAAACGGGATGAACTGGAGCAAACACTAATGAGAACTCCCACAGAAAGAGAACTAATCATGAGCCTGAGAAACCAGATTAACATACATCATAAAATAAAAAAACATGCGGCAAAAAAAGTCAAAAAAACAACAGAGCTCCCAGCAACCTTTTCTCTTGATAATCCGTTCGTTACAACAGAAGAAAACAGATTAGATCTTCACGCATTAATCCCGGATCCAAATGCAAATAATCCGGAAGAAGAAACAATCACAAAACTAATGCTTTCCCGCTTACTGATAATATTAGAAGAACTAGAAATCAGTGATAAAAAAAGAGAGGTTTTTAAACTGAGAAATGGTTTGGATCCACGTTATCCAGAGGCAATGACTTTAGAAACAACCGGAAAAATTGTTGGGCTTACCCGTGAACGCATTCGTCAGATTATCAATCAAGTAAGAGAAAAGTTAAGAAAACATGCTACTCAAAACATGGTTAAGAACCCATAGTTAAAATTTTTTCTAATTCTTCAAATTTTGCGGGAAATGTTTTTTTTGCTGGCAATCATCTTTCTTCTCTGACATTGCAACACCCTTAGTTATTACCCACCCGGCAAAGATTAAGGCCATTATAGTTATCAGAACAACTGTCCCGCAAATTATAAGAGTAATTACAACTGGAAGCTCCATATTTAAACCTTTGACTTATTAAACTTTTTTTTCTACTTCAATCGTACATTTACCAATTAATGCAGCAATCGCTCCAAGCGCTGCTAACATCGGAGCCAAGACTGCTCCAACCACACCAAGGGTCAAAGGGAATTCTACAATCACCTTATCTTCCTGTTTAATGACAATTCTTCTGGCATTCCCTTCTTTAACAATTTCTTTCGTCTTTTCAACCAGGTCCTTCCCCATTACTTCAAACTCTTCTTTTTTAAATTCCATTGTTTCCCCTCCTGCTGTCTTAAGTGAACCAATTATACTATAATTAAAGAATGCAAGTCAATTCGCTCTTTATCGAAGAAATAAAGCAAATAATAGAAAAAAACTGCCTCCCCTCTTATCGAGCAAAGCAAATATTTAATTGGCTCCACAAACAACAGATTCAAGACTTTTCCAAGATGAACAATATTTCTAAGAGTGATCGAGAAAAGTTGAACACCACCTTCGAAATAACTGCTTTGGAAATTGCCAAAGTTTTAAGGAGCAGCGACGGGTCAAAAAAATATCTTTTTGAACTGAGCGACAAAAATCAGATCGAAGCGGTAATTATGAAAGGAGCAAAGCAGCGAAAAACTGCTTGTGTGTCGAGCCAGGTTGGCTGTCCGCTAAAGTGCGGAATATGCGCTACTGGTAAAATTGGTTTTAAAAGGGATCTGACTGCCGCTGAAATCATCGCCCAGATCGAACTGCTTTATAAAGAAAGTAACGGCTTTGAGAATGTAGTTTTTATGGGGATGGGAGAACCACTTTTAAACCTGGATAACGTTTTAAAAAGCATTGAGATTATTAACCATAAAGATGGATTAAATATCGGCGCCAGAAAAATCACAATTTCCACCGCCGGCCTGCCCCATCAAATAATAAAACTTACAGAATTTCAGAAGCAGATAAGATTGGCGGTTTCATTAAACTCGGCAATTGAAAAGAAGCGGAACGAAATCATGCCAATTAATAATAAATATCCACTCAAGCGCTTAATTCCTGCAATCAGAAAATATAATGAAGCAACGGGGAGGAGAGTTACCTTTGAATATGTTCTGATTAAAGATTTTAATGATCAAGAAGAAGATCTGATCGCTCTGATGGAAGCCTGCCAGGATCTAATTGTGAACGTTAACCTAATTCCACTTAATCCCTGTGGCCAGAAAATGAAACCGTCTTCTGAAAAGGTCCAAAACTGGTTTTTAGAACAACTTTTACGCAATAAAGTTAATGCGGTACTAAGAAAGAGCAAGGGAGCTGATATTATGGCAGCGTGCGGGCAACTGGCCGTATGATTAAGCTTGTAACATTCGATGTCGATAACACACTAACAGTTGGAACCTCAATCTGGGAACAATTTTATATCGAGATTGGGACCTGGGATAAAATCGGCAAAAAGTATCTCAATATGTTCTATGAAAAAAAGATAACGTTTGAAGAATTTATAAAGCTCGATGTTGGTGCCTATGGTGGAAAGCATGAAGATGTTATCTATCAGGCTGCTGGGAAACTAAAATATATTGATGGGATATGGGAAACAGTAAATGGGTTACGGGAGAAAGGAATAAAAACAGCAATTGTCAGCGGAACGATTGGCCAGTTTGCGAAGTATCTTCAAAAACTGCACGGTTTTGATTTCTGTTATGCCAATATGCTGCTAGTTGACAAAAATAAAATCCTGACCGGAGAATTAGAATTAACAGTTCCTGCATACCATAAAGATCAGACTATGCGGAAGCTGAAGAAAGATTTAAATCTCAAGCGGGAAGAAGTTTTAGCAATCGGCGACTCCGAGATGGATTTTTCTATGTTTAAAGAAGCCGGCACTTCAGTCTGCGTTGAACATGCACCACAAGTTGTTAAAGATAGAGTTGATCATATCCTTCCAGATAAGGATCTAAGAGAATTATTAAAGCTTAGCGAAATTGGACCAGAGTGAGCGGGTTTGGGATTGGAATAATTTCAAATCAGCACCCGAAAGCGGGTCTTTCTTCGGCTGGCTAAACATCAGCGGATTTGCCAGCCGATTATTAACATGCACTTCGTAATGGCAATGCGGGCCGGTGGAGCGGCCGGTTGAACCAACCGTTGCAATAATCTGCCCCTGCCTAACCTTAGCTCCTCTTTTGGTTAAAAGTTTTGAACAGTGCCCGTAACGGGTTTCAAAACCGTTGCCATGTTTAACGATAACCAGCTTCCCATAAACTCCCCGCCAGCCGGTAAAAGTTACAGTCCCATCAGAGGTTGAAATAACCGGCGCTCCGTAATAGGATGCAAAATCTACTCCGTTATGCCTCCCTGGACGAAAAGTGATCGGGTCTCTTCTTCTGCCAAAGTAAGAGGTAATTCTTCCGGTAAATTTTAGGGGGGATTTTAAAAACATCTTCGCCATCGGTTCACCTAACGGATTGTAATAGCCTTTTTTCTTTTTATCCGGCGCGTCAAAATAGATGGCGCTAAATTTATCCCGACCGATATACTGCGCCGCCAAAATCCTTCCGTAGCGGACAAAATCGTCATCTTTAAATTCTTTTTCGAAAAATATTTTTATCTTATCCCCTTTCCTCGGGTAAAGGTTAAAATCGATATCCCAGGCAAAAATGTCAACATAATTTAAAAGCAGGGCATCTTTCTCCCCCGCCCGCTTCATCGCATCAAAGAGAGAAGTAGAGATTGTGAACTCTTTCACAATCTTTTTTTTGTCCAGATAAATTGCTGGCTTAAAGGCATTAAATTTTATGCTTTCATCCCGGACCAAAAAATATTGGTCAACTGCCGATTTTTCGTAAATAAACTTATCAATCCGATTGATCTTATTTTTATAGATCCTAAAAACATCGCCACTGTGCAGTTTTCTGAAGTCTAAGAGTTTATCAAGAGACAGAATGATCTCATTGGCCGCCTGATGATCTACTTTATTTCTGATTAAAGCAGTATGAAGATCCTCACCATCATTCAATTTGCCCTCAACCAGTTTATATTCAGGTAGTTTTTTGGGTTTTTTGAAAAATCGCTCTTTGGCGAACAATATTCCACTTCTTATCCCTACAAATAATGCAAACATAAGGAAGCAAAATAAGACTAAAACAATAATTCTGCGGATAAGATACTTTTTTGAATGCATGATCTTCATAAGAAATAGCCCATTTGCTTTAATTGTTTTTTGAGTTCTCTGTAAACACGGTTATAATCTGGCAACTCATTAACTTGATCATTAAGCCTTTTCCCCCAAGCTATTTCATATTGCTTCTCTTTTTTTATAATGGAACTCTCCAAATTATACTTATCAAGCCCTTTATATTTGACTTTACGCTTAAATTCCGGCAATAACATCTCAGCATTACTTTTGCCCAGATAATTCAACAGTGACCACAGGTCATAAACATCCCTTGGTTCATTTCTAGCTGGAGATAGCAAACAGCAGACTTTTTCAATAAAAATTTCATTTATACTATAAACAGTAATTTTTTGATCATACGGCAAATCATAATATTCATCGTATTCTCTTAATAATGTTCTTTTCTCGGGCTTATCTACAACCCTTTCGTTTCTAGTTATATCTATTTTTATATCTCTTTTAGTAATTTCTGCTTCCAACGGACCAGTATAGTTCGCAAATAGTGTATAGGTATTTTCAACAGTTCTTTCCTCTCTTAATAGTAATTTAATACCCGCTTTTTTAAGTATCTCTTCAAAAGCTTTTTTAATTTCTTTCTCTATTTCATCAATAGAAATTTTTTCGACAAGTGTAAAATCCAGGTCCTCAGAGAATCTATAATCAGGTAAATATATTTTTTTCAGGGCAGTCCCGCCTTTAAACAATAATGCTTCATTTAGTTTGGTCCAGGCAATACCGACCAACAGCCACGAAAGGATATAATCCTTCTCTATGGTTTTTTCAGGGATTGAAAGTCTGACCGATAAATTTTGGATATTATGTTTTGGTATCATTTTAGGTTCTTATAATGTTTCCTATTTCATCCGGATTGACATTTGCAAGCAAAAACCAGTTATTTTTGAATGGTTCAGTTACCGGCAAAGAAGGATCCAAGATATCGTATCTTTTATTTACATATTGTTTTAGGTCCTTGATTATATTATCTCCAATTGCTATGCTTTCTAAAATAAATCCCAGTCTTTTTGCAATAACTTTTTTATTATATTTTGCAACATATTTCAATAATTTATTATCATCAATTTCATCTTTTTTAATCCAGATCCCTTTTGCGATTTCAGCGATGCCGCCCGCATTATGAGGCTGCCAAAGACAGTCAAGGATGGTTCTTTCCAGATCACTAACTCTTACTTTTTCTGTATTGGTTACCCAGTTTTCTTCTATCCCCCATATTTTCCCCTTTTTAACATAGACAAATTGGAATCTATCTACAAAGTTTTTCGGGGATTGCTGTCTTTTAGGAGAAGAAATATAAACCCTGGTCAAAGGTTGTGTCAGCATATTATGGACACTCATTGCACTGTAATGAGAAATAAAATAATCCGGTGAATTAGATATTTCTCTTGCTGCTGCGTACCAATTTCCTATATAGGGCCCGTTTATCCCCTCAGGAATTACAATATATCTCCCGGATTTTATTCTCATAAGAAGGTTCCGGGCAGTCATATCGAGCAGTAATTTTTTTGTAGTATTATAATTGGATCCTATCGCAGCTATGGCATCTTCTATCCCAAAAATCATCTTATTCTTTTTGTAGAGTTCTTTTAATAACCTTGCACTAACCTCGCCTACTGTTTTTGTTCCCATTATACCTCCCCAATTTATCTACTATACATGAACACTATGGTACTCCATATGTACCATTCTATGCACATTTAGTAGTCATGTCAACAATAAGTTTATATTCAGGGTAGCATTAATCTAAAAAGTATGCCCTATCAATTTTATTGTATATGCTGAAAGTTGCTTGCTTTTTTGTAAGCATTTTCTACTTCTGACCATAGGCTATTTAAACGTTGACACAAAGTTAAATCATCGCCCCCGAAATCAGTATGATATTTTCTCGAAAGATCCCAATAATATCTTTGTGCTTGTTTATAACTCCAACCCAGTTTAAATCTAAACTCTTCAACTAAATCCTGATAATCCCCACTATTTAAAAAAATAATTCGACCTCTGAGTTCTTGGGATAATTGTGGGAACATCTCCTCTTGTTCACGTAAAGAGTACTTCGCAATTAAATAATTATATGCCCTTTTTGGATCTAACAATCCTATCCAAAAGGCTTGCTCCCTTTGACAGGTTTGCTTCACAAAATTGCCGTATCTAAATAACATTGTATTTATTAATTCTTTAATTCTATCATTATCAAATTTGCCCACAACTCCTCCAAATATCTCTTTTATCTGTTGCATATTTCCTTTTTTATAGAAGATTTCAACCAGCTTCTCAATGCTCGAAAAAACAAATCTCCCCTCTTCAAACCTTGCAGCTTCTTCAAAATAATCTGGACATTTAAACCAAACTGCCTCTAATTCAACATCATTTAAATCAAGGTGATTTATAATTGTTGGGGCAGCTGCTAATAATCTCCGAATTAGATCATACTTTCCATCCCTAATGAATGAATGAAATAATTTATTCAATTTATTCTTTGCTTCTTTAACTTCATCCTTATAACTAGAATAGTTGTAGAGGTAGAAATAAAGCCTGTTTAAGAGTCTTTTATTCTTCGAATAATTCTTCCTACTAATATCTAATAGATAATCGATCTCTTTTGATACCCGATCCAAGAGAGCTTTTCTTTTAAAGAAATCACTCACATCTTCTTTTTTCGGGTGATTTAATAATGCTACTAATTGTTCGCGTGATAAAATAGAATACAACAAACCAGTTTCATTCTCAGTTAAAATCTGGTTTTTTTCTACTTCGGCTAGTACTGATACAATCCTTTTTAGGGGAACTTTTTCTAATAAACTCCTTAATCTTTCCATTCTATTTTCATACAAAGCAATTCCAGTGGACTGGTTAACAAGTCTATATGACCTGGCAATAAGAATACCATAATGCCTAAACCTGGTTGAATCTGAATCAAGGAGAGGCTCAATCCGACCAGAGACTGCCTGTTTAACCGCCTCCCTTTCAAGAACCGACTGAAGATTTCTTGACGGATGACTTAGTAATGAAATTAATTTTTTATCTGAGATATATTCAAATATAGAATCAATTTCAGAACCAATTAATAACACATTCTTGCATCTTGAACCAGTTGCTTGGCTTCTCTCTAATATTAAAACTAAATTATCAACTGGAAGCACTTCTAATAAACTAGTCAACAATTGTTCTGATTTAAATCCGTCTACTGTTGAGCTCCCGCCTAATAAACTTTTTATTGTAGAAATAACTGCAATTCCTTTTGACTGGTTAATTTTTACAATAAATTGGTGAAATCTTAATGATTCATTTACACCGGAATAATTTCTAGTTTTTCTCTGTGCGGCACTCGTATATGCTCCCATATCTTCATTCCTCCCTGGAAATTTAGATTTAGCTTTTAAAGCTTTGTGCCTTGCCTGCCTCAGGCAGATCTAGGCCTTTCTATATCATTATCGTCACTTTTGGGGGGAGATTTCAGACAATTTCTTGAAGAAGGTTTGGGCGAGGAAGCCGGCCAGGAAAGCGACCAGCGTTCCATAAGAAGCACCACCTTTTAAAAGTCCGGCAGCAAAAGGAAGAACTACAAATGGTCCACCTGGAGTCAATGCCCCGGCTATACTGCCAATTAAAATCCCACGGAATCCTGATTCTGCTCCAATCCATTTTGCAATTTCCTGATGAGGAATTAAAACTTGCAACAATCCTGCAATGATAAACGCAAAAAGAAGCAACGGGATTATGCTAACAAATAAATTTAACGATGCTTGCAAGCCTCTAACATGATGGCTGTCCCCTCTGGTGTAAGCAAAAATAAAAAGTGCAACCGCGATTACCCCCATGATAATTGTTAGGACCAGCATATTATTATTCCCGTTCATTTCATCTTAATTATAACACGTGCTAAAATAAGATATGGAATTTATCCTGGCCTCCCAATCTCCCCGCAGAGAAGAACTGTTAAAAAAGGTTGTGAAAGATTTCACAATCATTCCGAGTTCGTTTGACGAGAGCAGCCTGAAAGAAACCGATCCGGTTGATTTTGCAGTTAAGGCAGCAATCGGAAAAGCAAAGGATGTTGCAGAAAAGAATCCATCGTCAATCGTCCTCGGATCAGACACGGTTGTAGCAGTTGATAGGGAAATCCTGGGCAAGCCGAAAGATCTGGAAGACGCGCGCAGGATGCTTAATAAGCTATCCGGACAGAAACATAAAGTCATCTCAGGCATTGCCCTTTATAAAAAAGATGAAGAAAAATTGATGACTAATTATGAGATAACCTATACCCAATTCAAAAAATTATTTAAAGAAGAGATCGAAGCCTACCTCGCCACCGGTGATTATAAGGATAAAGCCGGATCGTACGCGGTCCAACAGATCGGGGATCAGTTCGTTGAGAAAATGGAAGGGAGTTACGACAACGTCGTAGGCCTGCCAACTACCAGATTAAAAAAACTGTTAAAGAAATTTATGGCTGAAGAATTTATCGTTGAGATAACCGATATTGCACTACCAAAAAACTTTGGAGTGGTTAAAAAAGATGGCGAAATTATGTTTCTGCCAAACTCCATCCCCGGCCAGAAAGTAAAAGTAAGAAAAGCCAAAAAAAAGAAAGGGGTCCAGTATTTAGAATTTATTATGCTTATGGAAGAATCTCCTCACGCCACTAACCAACCCTGTCCTCATTCAAGCAAATGTGGGGGTTGCGCCTTCCAAAACCTATCCTATGAAAAGCAATTAGAACTGAAACAAAACTATTTAAATCAAACACTTTCAAGGATCGGTAAAGTTAATCTTATCCCATCTCCCATCTCTCCATCTCCCGGCTCATTTTATTACCGCAACAAAATGGAATACGCTTTCGGGGAAGAAGACAGGAAGGTGGTTTTGGGGCTGAGGGAGAGGACCCATCCGCTTAAGAAATATAACCGCAGAGCTGTTCCGATAAGTGAATGCCCTATTTTTTCTGAGCAAGTAAAAATGATTTTCCCGATCATTTTAGACTTCTTTAATAAGTATAAGCACGAAAAAGGAGTCCTGCGCCATCTTTTGATCAGGGAAGGAAAAAACACTAATCAACTGATGGTTATTCTGGTAACAAAAACAAAAAAAATAGAGAAACTAGAAGAATTAGCCAAAAGATTAATTAAAAATATACCAGAATTAAAAAGCTTCTACTGGGTAACCAATGATCAAATTGCAGATGTTGTCACTTTTGAAGGTGTTCATCTGATCTATGGTGAAAAGTTTATTGAGGAGAAAATTGGTGAGCTAACTTTTCGCATCTACCCGCAAACATTCTTTCAACCAAACAGTAAAGCAGCTGAGCTTTTATATCAGAAGATAAAAGAGCTTGCTGCCTTGACGGGTAAAGAAAAAGTTCTCGGTCTTTATTGTGGAGCTGGAGCAATCGAGATTTGTTTATCCAGTCAGGCAAAGGAAATTGCCGGGATTGATTTAGTCGAAGAAAACATCAAAACAGCTGAAGAAAATTGTAAAATAAATAATATCACTAATGCCAAGTTTGTTTGCGGGGAGGTGGAAAGCTATCTTAAGGAACCGCGAAGTTCATTCGCAGGTTCCTTTGATTTATTGGTCTTAGACCCACCACGCTCTGGTTTAGCCCAAAAAGCAATCGATAGGATTTTAAAGCTGGAAATTCCCAGGATAATTTATGTCTCATGTAATCCGGCAACTCTGGCCAGAGATTTAAAGATTTTTCAAGAAAACAAATACTCAATTAAGCAAATTGCTCCATTTGATTTATTCCCTCACGCTGCACACTTAGAAACTATTGTACAAATTGAAAAATAATTGTTACAATAAAATTTAGTTATATCCGGGAGGGTTTTTTAAATGAAACATGTTAAGTTTAATGGGAAAATTTTAATCATCGGCTGTGGATCGGTCTCACAATGTGCCATCCCAATAGTCTTAGAACTAATCGATATTAATCCAAAAAATGTAACCATTATGGATTTTGTTGATAACAAAGAAAGAGTAAAAGCTTCATTAGCTAAAGGTGTAAAGTATGTGATCGACAAAATCACCAAAGATAATTATGATTCTAAGTTAAAAGAGTATGTTGGAAAAGGAGACCTGATTATCGACCTGGCCTGGAATATCGACTGCAATGCTATGCTTCAGTTTGGTAGAGACAACGAAGTATTGTACGTAAACACCTCAGTTGAAGAGTGGAATCCTTACAAAGATTCTGAGCGGAATGATCCGACTAAATACACACTTTATACCAGACATATGGAGCTGCGAGCAATGATCGAAGGTTGGGGAAATAATAATGGAACAACTTCAATCGTTGATCATGGAGCCAATCCAGGATTGGTTTCGCACTTTACCAAACATGCCCTGATCGAAATTGCTAAAAAGATCATTGCCGAAAAACCAGAAGATCCAAGAGTTGAAGAATTAAAACAGTATGTCAAAGATAAAAACTTCCCCAAACTCGGGCAACTAACCAGAACTAAAGTTATCCATATTTCAGAGAGGGATACCCAGATTACCGACCAACCGAAACAGGTAAACGAATTTGTAAACACCTGGTCGATTGAAGGATTTTTTGAAGAAGGAGTCGCTCCGGCAGAACTGGGATGGGGAACCCATGAAAGAATTATTCCGGAAAGCGCTTTTTTTCACAAAGTCGGGCCACAAAACCAGATTTGCTTACGGTCAATCGGAATGAAAACCTGGGTTAGAAGCTGGGTCCCGTGTGGAGAGATCACTGGTATGGTAATCAGGCATGGAGAGGCATTTTCGATTTCTGATCGTTTAACAGTTTGGGAAAATGGAAAAGCGGTCTACCGTCCCACTGTTCATTATGCCTATTGCCCGTCTGATGTCGCAATAAATTCTCTGCACGAGCTTGAAATGCGGCAGTTTAATCTACAACCAAAATTAAGAATTATGTCTGATGAAATAATTGACGGGGCCGATGAGCTGGGAGTTCTTTTGATGGGGCACGATTTTAACTCCTGGTGGTGCGGTAGTCTGCTTGATATTCATACCTCAAGGAAACTGGTTCCGCATCAACAGGCTACTACTATGCAGGTTGCAATCTCAGTGGTCGCTGCATCGATCTGGATGATTAAAAACCCAAAACGCGGATTTAACATGCCGGATGATATTGATCATGAAGAGATCTTAAAAGTTGCAATGCCTTATATTGTTCCATTCTATTCCAAAGCAGTTGATTGGACTCCGCTTAAAAATATGAATACAACTTTCACCAAATTTGATCTTGACCATCCAACTGACGGAGATACCTGGCAATTCACCTCTTTCCTGGTTGACCGTGATATGGCGGCCAGAGCAAAAAGAACCTAATGAAAAACGGTTTAGCAAACGGGATCAGAAAAGCAGTAAAAAAACACGGTTCACCGCTGATGTTGATCAATAAAGCGGTATTGGCAAAACAGTACGAACGCTTCATTCGGCACCTTGCAAACGTAATCCCCTATTATGCGATTAAGGCTAATCCTAATCCTGAAATCATTAAAACTTTTATCCGCCTCGGTTGTGGATTTGATGTAGCCAGTGCAGCAGAGATGAATCTGGTCTTAAACCTGGGAGCTTCTCCTAAAAAGATAATTTTTGCTAATACCATAAAATCAAATGAAGATATTAAAGAAGCATATAAAAAGAAGGTCCGTTTTATGACCTTTGATAACGAGCCAGAACTTTATAAGATTGCCAAACATGCTCCGGCCTCGCGGGTACTTTTGCGGATAAAAGTAGCCAACATCGGCTCTACAGTTGAACTATCGCTCAAGTTTGGTGCTGATCCTGACCAGGCAATCTTTCTACTAAAAAAAGCCAAATCGCTCGGTCTTAATCCTGCTGGAATTTCTTTCCATGTCGGGTCGCAGTGTATTAATTTCGAAAATTATATGAATGCACTCGATGTCTCGCACGCTATCTTTGAAGAAGCCAAAAAAGTAGGCCTTGAACTTGATACTCTTGATATTGGTGGCGGCTTTCCAATCCGGCACTTTGAAAAAGATGACCATCCAACCTTTAAGCAGATGGCCCGCCAGATCAGAAAAAAACTCCGCCGCTTATTTAAAAAAGGAGTCAACTTTATTGCCGAACCGGGACGTTTTTTTGTAGGCCCCGCCGGAACACTGGTAACTCAGGTGGTAGGCAGGACTTTTCGGAATAACAAAAATTACTACTATCTCAATGACGGGGTCTATGCTGATTTTTCTGGAATTGTTTTTGATCATTGCCGTTATGAGTTTAAATCTTTGCGGCGGGGACAAAAATTCTTAAGCACCCTGGCCGGCCCCACCTGTGATTCGTTCGATATTATTTCACTCAACGAAGACCTGCCAGAAATGGATGTTGGCAACATTGTTTACGTAAAAAACATCGGTGCTTATTCCTGCGCCTCCGCCGTCCCCGGCTTTAACGGCTTCCCACCAGCCAAGATTGTGATGGTTTAGTCCTTGTAATTATCTTTGATATTTCAACAAACGCTTGATCAACAACAGCTGTTCTCTCTGATTTTAGTTCATCAATACTTCTTTCCCCTATAGCTTTAGTTATAGTATTAATATAATAACCTCCATTTTCAATATTTATAAACAATACTTCATAATCGTATTTCAGGCCTACTTTATTTCGAATCCCCTCATCAATTCCCTCCAATTCTTTCATCCATCTTATAAATTCATTTCTAGTTTTTGCCTTTTCTAAAACAAAATTAAGATAACAATATCTAAAAGGCTTCTCCATTATCATCTCTATTAAAATTTGCTTATAATATTTAAGCTTATCTGCTACTTCAGATTCCAATCTTAAAGGCGGATAACGATGGCATTCTGGTACAACCTTATAGATAGCTTCAACCTCAGCAAAAAGCAAATTAAATAGTACTGATTTATAAAATTTGGCCCCACTCCCTTTTTGGGTACTTGCTACAAATTCATTAAAACCAGTATCAAAATCTCCAAATCTAGATTCAAATAGTTTTTTTCTAACATCCATATCTTTGGGATTATCTTTAATTTGTTTACGCAGCTCCAAACCACACCTATACGAATTGCTTTTTTGGTAAGCTCTGGTAGAAACCGGATCAGCTCTTCTTATCATTCTATCCCCTTAAATCCCGGCTAATTCTATTTCGTGCACTAATTGTGTGCATTTCACTTAATTTTTCTTGACCATGATAGTATCATATGATACTATCATAATATGCGTCCTCCTTTTAATATTACTCCTGAAGTACTAAATTTATGTGCCGAGATCACCCGGGTAATCGGCCAGTTTGAGAGCCTGAACATACCTGCTCCCCAACCACAACTGAGAAGACAAAATCGGATAAAAACCATCCACTCATCATTGGCAATTGAGGGGAATCGTCTGACTAAGGAGCAGGTAACCGATATTATAAACAAAAAAAGAGTGGTTGGACCCAAAAGGGATATTATCGAAGTAAAAAATGCTATAGCTGTATATGATTCAATCCGTTCTTACAAAACTGACCAACTAAAATCATTACTCAAAGCACACCGGACAATGCTGGCTGGCTTAACTGATGACGCTGGTCGTCTGCGAAGCAGAAACGTTGGTGTCTTCAAAGGCAGCAAGGTAACTCATATGGCCCCAAAATATCAATTAATTCCAAAACTTATTAATAATCTTTTTACATTTGTAAAAAGTAAAGATAATCTTCATCCTTTAATTAAATCAAGTGTTTTTCATTACGAATTGGAGTTTATCCATCCCTTTTCTGACGGCAACGGACGCATTGGCCGCCTCTGGCAAACTACTATCCTGCTTACTTATCATCCCTTTTTTGAATACATCCCGGTTGAATCGATTATCAGAAAAAAACAGAGTCAGTATTATAAAGCCCTGGCTCTTTCAGATAAAGCTGGTAATTCTACTAAATTTATTGAGTTCATGTTAAAAGTCATATATCAAGCAGTTCAGGAATTCTTTGCCGAGATAAAACCTGGCCGACAAACCAGTAAAACCAGGATAGAACTGGCCAGGGATCCTTTCAAAAAAAATGCTTTTTCAAGGAAAGACTACCTCTCTCTTCACAAAACTATTTCAACTGCCACTGCCAGCCGCGACCTGCTTTCTGGCATTAAGCAAAAGATTTTAAAAAAATCTGGAAAAAACGCCCTAACAAAATATTGTTTTGTTATGTGAATTCGCAAGTTTCTTTATGCTATAATATTTAATCCATGCTTCTCAATAAAATCAGTGACTTTGTATTAAAACACCCGGTTATTACGATTGGTACTATTGTACTAATCACCATTCTCTTTGCTCTAAATATCCCCAACATCAGAATGGAAACCGATATCAAAAACATGATCCCGGAGAATTACCCCTCGGTTGATGCCTATAACGAAATTGATGAAAAATTTAGCGGATCAGAAGTAATTTTTATCGCTGCAACCCACGACAACATCTTTAACCCCTCCACCCTGCAAAAAATCAATGACCTGGCCAATGAGTTAAAAGAGGTCTCTGGAATAACCAGGGTCTTTAGCATCACCCAGATGGACGAGATAAAAGCAGTTGAAGACGGGATCGAGGTGGCTCCGGTTATTGACACTATTCCAGAAAGCAAAGCAGAAATGTCTGCTTTTAAAAAGAAACTTTTATCTGATATAAAATATAAGGATATCTTTGTCTCTTCAGATGGACAAGCTGTCCTGATTATGGCCAAATTATCTGCCGACCGTGATCAGTCACAATTGATACTGGATGTTACCGCCTTAATCGATCAGTATAAAAACCCGGAAAAATTCTACCTCTCCGGCTCACCAGCAATTATCGAAACTGTCGGCAACTCGATGAAAAATGATCTCTCCCGGCTTTTTCCCTTATCAATCTTACTTTTGGCAATAATCCTTTTTATCAGTTTTAGAAACTGGTACGGGGTGGTCTTTCCTCTCTTAAATGTAGTGGTCTCGGTTATCTGGACGATTGGCGGAATGGCACTCTTAAACCTGCCGCTGACTGTGGTCAGCTCTATTATGCCGGTCCTATTAATCACAGTTGGCTCAGCCTATGGAATCCATATCATCTCCAGATACCAAGAAGAAAATAAAAAATCCACACTTCAGTGCGGGGTAAATAACACCCTTAAAAAAGTTATCCATACCACCGGAGTCGGGGTTTTTGTCGCAGCCATAACCACTGCAGTTGGCTTTATCTCTAACTCTGTCTCCGGCATCTCCGGGATCAGGTATTTTGGTCTGGCTACCGCCTTTGGAATAATGTCAGCCTTTTTTGTCTCTGTAACCTTTATCCCGGCACTCTTAAGCATCATCAAGCCAAAGGTAAAAAATCAATCCGCTAAAGACAAAGAAGACCTTTTAAAGAAACTGTTAAACCGACAAATTTTAATCCTTACAGAGAAAAGATTCATTAATTCAATGATTGCTGCAGTAATATTGCTGATAGCAATTATCTCCTATCCGCAGCTGACTGCCGAATCAGAGATGATTAAATATTTTAAACCTGACAGCGATATTGCCCGGGCTTTTCAATTAATCAGCGACCGTTTTGGCGGATCAATGACCATTGATATTTTGGTCAACGGCGACCTGAAAGATCCAGCCCTGCTAAAAAAGATGGAGCAGCTGCAGGAAGAGATGAAAAAAATCAAATACGTTAATAATCCAACCTCGATTGTTAATGCTCTTAAAGAAACCAACCGCTTTATGAATGATGATAAAGAAGAATTCGAGGTTTTACCGGATAAAAGAGATGGCGTTGCCCAGTACCTGTTGCTCTTGTCAATGACCGGCGAAGATTTTTTAGGAAACCTGATAACTGCCGACTACGAAAGCGGAATCATCCAGGCCCGGGTCAGCACCTCAATTTCTACTGCCATCGATGACCTGGTAATTAAAACAGAAAAACTGGTCCAGGAAATTATCGGTGACCTGGCAGTGGTAAAAGTATCCGGGATGGCAACTATTTCAAAAGATTCCCGGGCCATGATTATATCCACTCAGATTCAGAGCCTAAGCCTGGCCCTGATTGCAGTTTTTATCATGATCTTTCTAATTTATCGAACCGTTATCGGATCCATCTTCTGCATGGTTCCAATTATACTTACAATTTTATACAACTTTGGAATAATGGGTTGGTTTAAAATCCCAATTGATATGGCAACAGTTATGATCGGATCGATCGCTGTTGGGATCGGAATTGACTATACCGTACACTTTTTTAACCGTTATAAAGAAGAGCGAAAAGCCGGTCGGGCCCGTAACGAAGGGATAAAAATCACTATTTCTACTGTCGGACGGGCAATTATTTATAATGCCACTGCAGTAGCCATGGGATTTGCAGTCTTGATGCTTTCTGAATTTAGGATCCTGGCAAATTTCGGGATGTTAACCGCCCTAACCATGCTCTTTGCTACCTTTGGAGCCCTGGCTGTTCTACCGGACTTAATTATGCTAAAATTTAGATTGATCGATCTTAAAAATCGAGGTGAAAATAAGTGATAAAATTTAGATTTTGGAGATTAGGATTTGTTATTTGTTTGGTTGTTGTTCTTTGGACGCTGGGCGTTTCTGCCCGGGCAGCCCCGGATCCCAACCTGACTGCCAAACAAATCCAGGACCAGGTAGAAAATATCAATGAACCCAAAGACCAGAGTGCAGACATGATTATGACCCTGATTGATAAAAAAGGTAAAAAAAGTATTCGCAAAGTAAAGATGTGGAGCATGGGTGACCGCCAGCGCATCATTAAATTTCAATCCCCGGCTGATGTAAAAGGGGTTGGTTTTTTGGTGCTTAATCCGGATAGACCAGACGAAAAAATGTATCTTTATCTGCCAGCCTTTAAAAAGATCAGGCGAATTGCTGGTTCCAGCAAAAAGAGCAGTTTTATGGGATCGGATTTTTCTTACGATGATATCGGATCAACTAGTTATTCCGAAAACTATATTCCCAAAAGGCTGCCCGATCAGAACGGCATGTATGTAATAGAAAACAACAGAAAGCCAGGAAGCGATAAAGAGTATGAAAAGATGGTCGCCTGGATTTCTCCGGACGATTTTATCTTCCGCAAAGTAGAATTTTATAAAAAAAAGACTGTCAAGGACAAAAAAGAGCTGGTCCTGCAAAAAAGAATGAGAATTGAACGGGTTGAAAAAATTAATAAATACAACATCATGAAAATATTTACTATGGAAGACGTCACCAAACAACATAAAACTGTAATGGAGTTAGAAAATATTAAATTTGACCAAGGATTACCTGATAGTCTTTTCACCAAGCGCTATTTGCAAAGATAGGAAAATATTATGAGATGGACCTTGACTATATCATTTATCTTAGCCGCCTGGATGCTTTCTGCCAGTGCCGAAATAAACTTGAACGGGTATATCAAACTCGACGAACGACTTGGCCTGGAGAATAAAGGCGAGATAACCTGGAACCGGGCAACCCTCGGATTAAAGGCCAAGTCAGAACAATCCGGACAGGTTTCAGGTTATAGTGAACTTAGATTTTTCACACAGGTTGCTTCCCTCGAGGTTGAACTGCGTGAGGCTTATATCGATTTTTTTGTTTTTCCTTTTGCTAACACTGATCTGAGAATTGGAAAACAGCGGATCGCCTGGGGCACAGCCGACAAACTCAATCCGACTGATAACCTTAATCCTTATGATTTTACCGATCTACTAGATTTTGGAGAAAAGGATGGATCAATTGCGATTAAATCGACTACTTATATAAATGATAATACTTTAACCTTGGCTTATCTACCGGTCTTTTCAAGCTCTATTATGCCGGCAACCTATAACTCAAGCTTAAACTCTGCTGTTTCAGCTTATCTGCCAACCGGATTTAGCCTGGCTTCACTCGCCACCACCACTACCCTGCCGCAAAACCATGTTCGACAATCTATGTTTGGAGTAAAACTGGATAGAAATATCAAAGGATTAGATATGTCTTTTTCCTATTTTTCCGGGTGGGACAGTGTCCCCAACCTTTCAAACTTGAGTTTGCAGGCAGTTAGCGCTACGCAGATGGCTGGGACTTTAACCCTGAACTATCCAAGAATTACTGTTTTAGGTTATGACCTGGCCGGCAGTTTTTCTGGTATCGGCTTTTGGGCTGAGTTAGCTAACTTCAATCCAGAAAACCTGACTCAAACTGTTGCACTTCCGACACCTCTGCCAACAGTTACCAGCACAATTAATAACTACACCAAATACACGCTCGGATTTGACTATAACTTTACAAATGGTATCTATCTCAACAGCCAATTTATGCATGGATTTTATGACGAGAGAGGGAGCAATCTGACCAACCTGCTCTTTGCAACAGCAGAGAAAAAATTTATGGATGAAAAACTAGCTGCAAAATTAGTCTGGGCCGGTGACCTGGATAAGACCGGATACATTTTAGGCCCTCAGCTATCTTACACTCCCTACGATGCCACCGAAATCGAGGTTGGAGTTTTTTCAATCGACGGCCAGACCGGTTCCAAGCTCTCTTCAATGAAAACCATGGACCAGCTTTATATGAAGGTAAAGTATAGTTTTTAATATCAGGAGGATTAGCTATGACAATTAAATCAAGGATTCGCACTGTGCCTCACTGGCCCAAACAGGGGATCATGTTCAGGGATATCACCACACTATTAAAAGATCCGGTTGGATTAAAACTATGCATTGATGATTTTGTCAAACGTTATAAAAAAAAAGAAATTGACGTGGTTGTTGGAATAGATTCACGCGGATTTATCCTCGGCGGCGCGGTGGCTTACCTGCTGGGCAAAGGTTTTGTGCCGGTCAGGAAAAAAGGCAAACTACCGGCTGAAACAGAAAAAGAAGAATATACATTGGAGTACGGGACCGACATCATCGAAATCCATAAAGATGCACTCGAAAAGGGACAAAAGGTCTTGATTGTCGATGACCTGATTGCTACCGGAGGAACCGCCCTGGCAGCTGCTAAACTTATAAAGAAACTGGGTGGAAAAGTGGTTGAGTTAGCCTTTATCGTTGATCTGCCCGATATCGGCGGAAGAAAAAAACTAGAAAGTGCAGGTTATTCTGTCTATGCTCAAACTGAGTTTGAGGGTGATTAAAATTTGCAAATAATAAGCTCAATCCTAAAGTTAGTAGTTGTATTAATTTTCCTCTATTTACCAGGTGCAATTGTACTTCACTTTTTGCATAAACCAAAATTAATAAATGAAGAAAAGACTGCCCTCTCGTTCTCAATCAGTATTATCATTATTAGTTTATTAACCTTTCTCAGATTTTTATTTAAAATAGAGTCAAATGCCATTATTATTTACCCTTTCTTTATAATAATTGCGCTCTTAACCTTTTATATTATCTATAAAAAAGAACCGTTCTCAATGGATTTATTGAGATCCCTTAGTTCTAAATCCACAGATAAAACAGCACTGACCATCTTTTTTCTTTATATTCTAAAACTGTTTGCTTTAGAAAGCATCCTTCCGATTTTTTCTGGCGGAAGATGGTATATCGATTGGGCCAACCATTATCAAACCAGCCAGGTTTTTTTAAATAAATTTGGCTCCGGAGCCCAAGCCGTCTCCAGAACCCCACTTTATAACCTGGTGCAAACTTTTTTCCTCTCGCTGTTCGGAGGAGATTTTTTTAACTTCCAAATAACCAATGTCGTGCTCGGAAGTTTTTTTATCCTGGCACTTTACCTGGTTGCAAAAAAGTTATTTAATGAGCAGACCGGATTAATTGCAATCATTATAGTCTTGTTAAATCCCTGGTTTTTGCACATTTCCTGGTACAGCTGGCCAAAAATGTTAACTGTTTTTTTTATTTTGCTCTCGGTCTACCACTATCTTCTATTTAAAGAATCGAGAAGTAAAACAAATCTGGTTTTGACTGCTTTTTATGCTGCGCTTGGCTACCTCACCCATCCCCTGGCCATAATTTATTTTGCCGCAATCATTATTGATTATCTCTTTTCATGCCGGTCAGAAAAAAAACTACTAAATTTTATTAAACTTTTGGTTTATTTTGTTACCATAACTTTGCCCTGGCATTTTTATACCGTCATTGCTTTTGGGCTAAAGCACCAGCTTAATGTTTTTTCTCCCTTCTCAACCTACCAAAGTGAATATAACGCCAACCTCTTAAGTTTTTTAGTAACTCGTATCCATAATGCGATCTTTTCGTTTCTTCCGTTCTCTCTGGTTGAGCTGATAGCAAGATTTTTTATGCGCGGCCCGATCACTTTTGCAATTATTCTTAAAGAGCTGGTTGATTATTATTTTAATCCCTTATCCGGCGCCCTCACGCTTACCGGATGCATAATTATTTTGGCGGGAGTTTTTGGCCAGCTTAAAAAAAGCGATTATACTACCAGAATTAACTTTAGCAATTTTTTTTGGAATGCCAGCATTACAATTTTAATTATTGAAATATATATCTTATTCAGGCTAACCAGCAGTGACCATTATATGCTTGCTGCAACATACCCCCGTTCTTTTTTCTTTATCCTGAATACCATCTTTTTTGGTTTCGGAATTTTATTCGCCCTTTTATCACAGTTGCTAAGAACCGGTAAGGAAGCAGCTGTCAATCAGTATAATAGCATCCTTTCTATTCTGGTCTTTAGTTTTTTGGCCGGCCTAATTATTACCCCGGGCATGAATTGGGATGGAATTATCCACTCTGCCCTGCCAGTACATGCCGCAATAATTATTATTTATCTAGCCCACTTAATAACCAAACTCGGGCTAAAAAAACGTATATATGTTTTTTGCGGCTTAACCATTGAGCTTTTTATCGGGATTTGGCTTTATTTTATCAACCTTATAAACAGCAAAATATTTATTTCTGACCAAAATCTAACTATAAAATACTTATTACAATTATCTTTTATCAATGATATTTTGGATATTAATCAAAAAATTGTTATGATCGTTTTTGGCTTAACATTAGAGATCGTTTGTATTTTAATATTATTTTCTTACCTGCATAAACCACAACTGGAAGCTTAAATCCCTTCACTTCTTTCAAAAAAATAGGTTGCGATAGCAACCATGATTAGAGCAGAAACCAGGCAGAGCATAAAATCCAAAAAGAGCGGAAACATCGAACTACCGACCAAAACTCCCCGCAAACCATCAACACCGTAAGTTAAGGGATTAAGATAGGATATCAACCTGACCGCCGGCGGTAAATTATTGATTGGTGAAATCGCACCGGACAAAAAGAAGAGCGGAAACATCACAAAATTGATGATCATCTCAAAACCTTGCGCATCACGCATGTTGGAGGCAAAGGATAAGCCTAACGATAAAAAAGAGAGCGAAATCAATATCATAAAAAGATACATCATAACAACCGCACCAAGTGATCTTAACAAACTATATTGCGGTGAAAGTGAAAAACCAAAAAAGTGGGAAACAATAAAGATGATTGATCCCTGGATTATCCCGGTGGTGGCACCACCTGCAATCCGCCCCAGCGCAATTGAAACACGTGAAACCGGCGCCACCATTATTTCTTTTAAAAAGCCAAATTCTTTATCCCACAAAACCGAAATCCCGGCAAACATCGAACTGAAGAGCATATTCATCCCAATGATTCCTGGCACCAGAAATAAAATATAATCAAGGTTGCTGTCCATACCAGGGATACTGGCACGAGAAAAACCGAAACCTAAAAAGGCCATAAACATCAGGGGCATTGCAACTGAACCGATTATCCGTTCTTTTGAGCGAAAATACTTTTTCATCTCACGCAGCCAAAGGACATAAATCGCACTCAGCTCTACCATACCTTCTCCCGCTCCTCAATGTTGCGAATGGTAGTTCCAATAAATTTTAAAAATACTTCTTCTAAAGAATTTACTTTTGATTCTGCTTTCAGATTTTTGGGAGTATCAAGCGCTACAATTTTTCCACGGTCAATGATGGCAATCCGATCACACAGATAATCTGCTTCTTCCATATAATGAGTAGTCAAAATAATTGAAGTGTCATTTTCATGGATCATTCTTTTTATATACTCCCAGATCAAGCGGCGGGTTTGTGAATCAAGCCCGAGAGTTGGTTCATCTAAAAAAAGTACGCGTGGTTTTTGGATCAGTCCGCGAGCTATTTCAAGCCGGCGTTTCATCCCTCCAGAATAAAACATCACCAATTTATCTGCTTTTTCGGCCAATTCAACCAGGTCCAATAATTCTTTTATCCTCCGGTTGCGTGTCTCCGGTTCAACTCCGTACATCATGGCATGGAATTCTAAATTTTCTTTGCCGGTTAATTTTGAATCAAGTGCCGGCTCCTGAAAGACAATCCCAATATTACGCCGGACTTCGTTTTTAAATTTTGTAACATCGTACCCGGCGACAAAGGCTTCACCTGAAGTTGGCCGCAGGAGTGTTGAGAGAATATTTATAGTAGTAGTTTTTCCAGCACCGTTGGGACCGAGCAGCCCAAAACATTCCCCTTCTTTTACTGAAAAAGAGATCCGGTCAACTGCGGTGGTATCTTTAAATTTTTTTACAAGGTCTTTAACATCAATTGCGGGCATTATTTTATCATAGCACAAAATCAAGTAGCTTTTTTGCCTGCATTGTGCTATTATTATAACGTCGAGATTAATGGTTAGAGATCGTAAGAGACTGCCTCTTGGTCATGTCGAAGCTACATTTGGCCTCAACATTCCGTTAATTGCAGAAAATTCTTAAATTGAGGAACAAACAAGCATGAAAAGTATTTTCGTAGGTAATCTTCCTTGGTCAGTGTCAAGCGCTGATCTTGAGACAAAGTTTGCTGAATTCGGAAACGTTATTTCTGCCAGAATTATCAATGATAAGTTCAGCGGAAAATCACGCGGATTCGGTTTTGTCGATATGGAAGACGCCGATGCAGAAAAAGCCATTGCCGCAATGAGCGGACACAAATGGAATGATCGCGAGATCACCTGTAACGAAGCTAAGCCAAAGTCTGAAGGCGGATCACGTCGTCAGGGCCGCGGTGGTAACTTCGGTATGGCCTACTAAACAGTAGTTTAGTTAATTATTAATCCCGTACCAAAATTGGTACGGGATTTTTTTTGCGCAGGCGGATATTTGCAGGAGTAATTTCAACCAATTCATCGTCAGAAATAAATTCTAAAGCTGATTCTATGGTTAAAGCTACCGGACATGTAAGCTTGATCGCTTCATCAGCTCCAGCAGCCCGGATATTAGTTTTTTTCTTCTCTTTACACGGATTAACCGGCAGATCACGAGAGCGTGAACTTTCACCTACAATCTGCCCTGCATACACTTTAATCCCCGATCCCACAAATAACTTTCCCCGCTCCTGTAAATTATTCAGCGCATATCCAGCCGTTTTGCCTTTTACGCAAGAAATTAATACCCCATTTTTTCTTTTTGCAATTGACCCTTTAAATCTTTCGTAACGATAGAACCCGTGATTTAAGATCCCCTCCCCTTTTGTATCCATGATAAATTCGGCTCGAAAACCAAGCAGTCCCCGGGTTGGAATATGGTAGGTAAGATTGGTGATCCCCCTTGAAACAGACATAGCTTGCATCTCTCCACGGCGTTTTCCTAATTTTTCTATTACTGTGCCGGCAAATTCTTCTGGAACAGAGATCAGGGCCTGCTCAATCGGTTCCATCTTTTCATTATTGATTGTTTTGAATATTATCTTTGGCTGAGAAACCTGAATCTCATATCCACCCCTGCGCATCTCTTCTAAAAGAATCGAAAGATGCATCTCCCCACGCCCAGAAACCCTAAAGCCCTCCCCATTTTCAAACGCTTCTAAACGCAGCCCTACATTGGTCTCCAGCTCTCTTTCTAAGCGGGCCTTAAGATGTCTGGTTGTAATATATTTGCCCTCACTTCCAGCAAAAGGAGAATTGTTAACTAAAAATTCCATCGAAAGGGTCGGCTCATCGATTACTAATAGCGGCATTGGCAGAGGAGAATCTTTAGCACAGATTGTTTCTCCAATCGTTATATCTGGTATCCCTGCCACGGCCACAATATCGCCACATTGGGTTGTATCAATCTCTAATTGTTTAAGGCCTTTAAAGCAACTTAGTTTTGTGATTTTTGCCGGAATTGTTGATCCATCTCTTTTACAAACAACCAGCTCGTCCCCTTTTTGTAATTTTCCACTAAAAACACGCCCGATCCCGATCCTGCCAACGTAGTCATCATAATTTAAGTTAGCAATTTGAATTTGGAGCGGCTCTGCAGATTTATCTGGATAAGGTGAAACCTGCTTTAAGATTGTATCAAAGAGAGGAGAAAGATCAGAACTGTCATCAGTTAACTCATGTTTGGCGATGCCGTCCCGAGAAATAGTATAAACGATTGGAAAATCGAGTTGCTGGTCATTGGCATCAAGTTTTACAAAAAGGTCAAAGACCAGATCAACAACTTTATTGGCACGCTGTCCTTTTTTATCAATTTTATTGATAACAACAATCGGCTTATGCCCCAGTTTAAGTGATTTTGAGAGAACAAATTTTGTCTGCGGCATCGGCCCTTCTTTTGCATCAACCAGCAGCAAAACACTATCCACCATTTTTAATACGCGTTCAACTTCTGATCCAAAATCAGCATGCCCTGGAGTATCGACGATGTTTATTTTGTAATCCTTATATTGGATTGAACAGTTTTTAGAAAATATAGTAATACCGCGCTCTTTTTCAAGGTCATTTGAATCCATGACCAGGTCCTGCAACTCTTCCCTCTC
>JBHPMS010000080.1:0-2010 GCA_042563095.1 Candidatus Margulisiibacteriota bacterium | reverse complement strand
TTGACCTTTTTAAGTATTAATAATAGCGGGTAAGTTAGAATAAGCGTTAAACCAAAAGAAAATAAAAAGGGCATGTTATATTATAACATACCCTTTTAAACCCGCCTTCCAATTCAAAAATATCAAATAAAAATTTTACAGAGGCATCCTGATTCCGAATTCCATTCCCATGCCCAGAGCATTCGATGAGGCAGAAAATCCCGTCCCCAGAACCGTCCAGTTATAGGTAATTGGGGCAGTAGCCCATTTCAACTGTGTATACCAGGTATAAGGATCAAGCTTCCCTGTAACACCACCAAAGATACCAAAGCCGACCCCACCAGAAAAGCTGCCTCCCAAATTCGCTGTTCCCAACGGGAAACCAAGTATTAACCCTCCACCAACATAGGGATTAAGTTTCTGAGCGCTTTTACCTTCTCCCATCTTAAACTGCTGAGCATTGTAAACTGCATTCAACTCACCATACATGTAACCGGCGCCTCCGCTCCAGCTCCACATGCTCCAGTTAACCTCCCCCATCAGGTCGATATCTTTTGTTATTTTGTATAGCGGGGAGAATTCTGCTCCAATTCCTAACCATCCAACATAAGATAATTTTGGAGAAAGAGTAATGGCATTAGCTGCAGTAGCCAGACAAATCACGAACCCTATTAAACATAATGCTATTGTTTTTTTCATTCACCTCCCTCTCTTTTTATTTTCCTTTAATCAAATTTGAAATAAAATCGGCCATAATATCTTTGCAGCCAAGGCCAAAAGCTATTGCCAGTGCTAAACCAACTGCACCGATAATTACTCCGATTGAGGGCACAATCAGGGTTGGTCCGATCCCAAGCTGTTCTAAAGCAACTAAGAATGCAAAAATTATAGTTGCGTACTGCATCAGGCGGGCAATTGTTTTGGCTCCGGGCAAACCCACATTTGCTCCTAAAACATGAATAATCCCGGCAATTAATGAAGATAAAAATACTCCCAGGCTAAGAACCAGAGCTGCCAGGAAAACAATCCCCATATAATTTAACATACGGTCGATCAGCGGTGAAATAGCAAGGCCGAGGTAGTTGGCAACAGTTACAACTATCAGAAAAATAACTAACCAGTAAGAAAAATCACCGATTAACTCTGAAAATGGGCGTTTAATGTCTGCTTTGTCTAAGATACTTGTGAATCTGATTTTTTTAAGTGTTTCATCTAATGGCAAACTCTGGAAAAATAAAACAACACCGTATTTAGCCAGCCTGGCAAATAAAATCCCGAGTGTCAGAATTAGAGCTGCAAAGAAAAGGTTGAGTAAATAAGGGTAAACTTTTATATAGACAAAGACCAATGAATCAAACAGGTCAAATAGCATCTTAAATTATTCCTAATATTAATGAAGCAACCAAAAATGTAACTGCGCACCCGGTGGTAATTTTATCCAATCCTTCTTCTAATCCTTTTGGTGTTCCAAATAACCGCGCCGCGCCACCGATACCTCCCAAACCTTCGCCCTTTGCTGTATGTAACAGAATTGTAATAACTAATAATAGTGCGGATATAGCTTGAACTCCAATTAGAACAACTTTCATTAATATAATGTTACCATAAAATTAAATACTTTTGAAGCCTTAGTATGGAGCTGATGGGAGTTGAACCCACGACCCCCACGTTGCGAACGTGATGCTCTCCCAACTGAGCTACAGCCCCGCTTATTTATCTTGTAAACAGGCAATTCCGGGGAGGACTTTTCCTTCCATAAATTCAAGTGAGGCACCACCGCCGGTTGAGATGTGTGACATCTTATCGGTTAATCCAGCTTTTTTGATAGCAGAGACTGAATCGCCGCCACCAATTATAGAGGTTGCACCGGCAGCCGTAACAGAAGCAATTAATTTTGCAATTTCAATTGTCCCCGACGCAAACTTATCCATCTCAAAAACACCCATCGGACCGTTCCAGAAAATTGTTTTGGCATCGGCAATCGCATAACCAAATTTTTTTATCGTATCGGGTCCAATATCCATCCCCTGC
>JBHPMS010000079.1:0-2017 GCA_042563095.1 Candidatus Margulisiibacteriota bacterium | reverse complement strand
GCGAGGCACCTCCCTTTTTCTAATTTGACTGAAACATTGTCTAAGGCCTTAGTTTGCCTAAATAATTTTGATATTTCATTTAATTCAATTGGCATAAGTACATTAATTGAAACCAGCGAATAAATTCGCGGTTAACTTTGAGGAACCGAGAATTTATTCTCAGGTTCCGAATACTTTATAACATAAATTTATGGTATTATAAATAGCGATGTATACAGATTATTGGGGTTTTACCGAGAAACCGTTCCAGAATACCCCCGATCCGCGCTTTTTTTATAAGTCGCCCGCGCATGAAGAAGCGTATATGAAACTGGTTTATGCAGTTGAGCAAAACCTCGGTTCGGCACTTTTAACCGGTGTCTTTGGCTGTGGTAAAACTGTTTTAGCCCAACTTTTGTGGGATCATCTGCCAAAAGATAGATACAAAATGGCATTTATCAATAATCCTCAGATGGACTACATTGATTTATTAAGAAATATTGTAAGAAAATTAAAGGCGGTTGAGCTTCCGGTCAAAAAAACTGAACTTTCGGCGGATTACCTGTTAGAAGTATTAGGGAATATTCTTGAAAATAATATAAACGACGGGAGTGAGACAGTTATAATTATTGACGAAGCGCATATTATCTCGGATTTGCATATTTTTGAGGGCCTGCGGATGCTTCTAAATTTCCAAACGCAGTCAAAGTTTATGCTCACCCTTATTCTAATCGGCCAGCCGGAATTAAGGAAAAAGATAGAAGATATTAAACAGCTTGAACAAAGGATTGGGATGAAATGTTGTCTGGAAGCTTTTGATGAGAACGGGGTAAGAAGTTATATTAACCATCGGTTGCAGGTTGCCGGGCGAACAGATCCGGTCTTTGAAGAAGGAGCTTTAAAAGTTATTACCAGGTACTCCGGAGGTATCCCGCGGCGGATAAATAGAGTTTGTGACCTGAGCCTTTTGAATGCGTACGGGGCAGGGGCTGAACTGGTCAATGGAGCGATGGTAGAATCAAGTTTACAGGGTCTTGCTGTTTAGTTATTTGGGAGGTATAATATGCAAAATGCGATGAAAAAGTTATTGATAATATTAACATTATTATTGGTGTCTACAGTTTCTTTTGCTGTGGATGAGGCAGAAGTCTTTTCTCCCTTTGCGGCAAGTCTTGAGGCGGTGGTTGCTCCGGCGGTTGAAGTCCCTCGATCCGCTGACGCGGCCTCGGGACAAGAGGATGAAGAAGATCGGACAGTCGAATACACCATTGGGATGAGTGATGTTCTATTAATCTCTGTTTGGAGAGAACCTGATTTAAAACAACAAACAGTAGTCAGGCCGGATGGTCGGATTTCGTTTCCGCTAGCAGGAGATGTTAAAGCGGCCGGGTTGTCCTTTAGGCAGCTTAACAATAAATTGGTCCGGCGCTTAAAAAGATATTTAAAATATCCAGTAGTATCAATTTCGTTAGTCCGTCTGGGTGGCCGGAAAGTTATTGTAATGGGAGAAGTTAAGAGTCCGGGAGTTTATACACTGGCGGATGATAACACCATTATGGAAGCGCTGGCGATGGCAGGGGGATTAACCAGCGATGCTGTTAAATCTAGCGTTATTCTTCTAAGAGGAAGCATGCAAAAACCGGACGGAAAAAAAATCAATCTTGACAAAATCCTTAGCGCCAGGGATATGAGTGAGAATGTGGTCTTAAGCTCAGAAGATATTGTTTATGTCCCGCGGACTTTTATTGCCACTTTCAACGATTTTGTCACCAAGTTTACCGATCCGGTTGCTGATGCACTCTATATCAGAAATAACATAAGAGATTTTTAGGAGAAACAGTTGGCGCAGTACGAATTAAATCTTAGAGATTATTTTCGGATCTTTAGCAAACGTAAGTGGCTGATCCTCTCTACAATTGTCATGGTTACCATTGCAACACTGGTTTATATTTATCACCAACCAACAATTTACGAAGCATTCACAACTGTAAAAATAGTAGAGAGAAAAACTCAAGCCGGCTTGATGACCGATTGGATG
>JBHPMS010000008.1:0-41526 GCA_042563095.1 Candidatus Margulisiibacteriota bacterium | reverse complement strand
TTGAAGTGCCGCGGGGTTATAATTCCTCCACCTTTGCTCAAGTTCTTCTAGAAAAAACGGGGATTGTGGTTTCTCCCGGTGTTGCTTTTGGTGATTTAGGTGAAGGCTTTGTCCGTTTTGCCCTGGTTGCTCCCGAGGAGCGTTTGGTGGAGGCGGTGGCGAGAATGAAAAAGCAGCAGGTCACTTTTTCAGGCAAATAAATCATGGAACGGCCAATTGTTGCAATTACCATGGGAGATCCGGCGGGGATCGGACCAGAAATTTCAATCAAGGCCATAATAAACTCCGAAGTCTTAAGAAATGCCCGTTGCCTTTTAATTGGCGACATTAATATCTTAAAGTTGGCCCGAAAATATTCAAAAATTGCTGCGGTCGAATTCAGGCCGATAAAAGAAATTGCTCAGGCCAAATTTATCCGCGGGAAAATTGATGTTTTAGACCTGCAGAATGTGCCCATTTCGAAATATAAGATTGGAGTCAAATCTGCTCTTTCGGGGCGTGCTGCTATTGAGTATATCGAAGCAGCAATTAATATTGCGATAAACGGAAAAGTAGATGCGATCACAACCGGACCGATCAACAAGGAATCAATTCATAAAGCTGGATTCAAATACGCCGGGCATACTGAAATATTAGCAAAACGAACTAAATGTAAAAAGTATGCGATGATGTTTGTTTCGGAATCGATCTGGATTATTCTGGTTTCAACCCACTTAGCATTGGCCAGGGTCCCAACTTACATAACCAAAGAAAAAGTACTAAACACGATTAAACTCGCTCAGAGTACTCTATTAAAAGTGAGAGGAAGAGCTCCGCGGATTGCAGTTGCAGGGCTAAATCCACACGCGGGGGAGGGTGGGATTTTTGGGAAGGAAGATTTGCGGATAATTAAGCCGGCGGTTGATGCGGCTAGGAAAGCTGGAATAAATGTTGAAGGGCCGATTTCTCCCGATGCAGTCTATTACCTGGCCAAAGTTGGGATGTACGACATTGTTGTTTCGATGTACCACGACCAGGGATTAATTCCGCTCAAACTTTTATCTTTTAACAATTCAGTGAATGTTACCGTTGGTTTACCGATTGTCAGAACTTCGGTCGACCACGGGACCGGATTTGATATTGCAGGGCGTGGTTGGGCCAATCCATCCTCTTTGATTCAAGCGATCAAGGTTGCGGCACACTTTGCAAAGTCATAGGTCTCTTTCAAATATCACAAGGGAGCTATTGGCAGCTCACAATCTTTATCCAAAGAAGCGTTTAGGCCAAAACTTTTTGATCGATCCTGCGGTTCTTGAAAGAATAATCAATGCAGCTGAACTTTCTTCTGCTGATACAGTTTTAGAAATTGGGATGGGATTGGGTGTTCTGACCGAAGAATTGGCCAAAAAAGCTAAAGCAGTAATTGCGCTTGAAGTCGATCCGGATATGATATTAATATGCAAGAAGGTGCTGCAGGCATATTCGAATCTACAAATTGTCAGAAAAAGTTTTCTGGAGTGGGATCTTCCAAGCTATCTGGAGAGTTTTAAGATAGTAGGGAACCTACCATACTATATAACTACGCCGACCATAGAGCGAATTATTGAGGAATTTAATGAAAAAGTTTCACTCGCAGTTTTAACTATACAAAAAGAGGTAGCCGAGCGGATTGTTTCACCTCCTGGCAGTAAAGTATTTGGATCGATTTCGGTTTTTGTGCAGAACCTGGCTGCAGTACGGATTGATTCGTTAATATCAAAATATTCTTTCTACCCACAACCGGAGGTGAGTTCTGCGATATTGGTCTTAAAGCCTTATACTTCGCCTAAATATCAGATTAATCAAGAATTGGTCCGTGCCGCTTTTAGCCAGCGCCGTAAAACTATCCGCAATTCGTTAGCTGGTTATAATATCGATTGGGATAAAACTGGTATTGATCCCCGCCGCAGGGCTGAGACGTTGAGTTTGGCAGAGTTTGAAAAAATCTCCCAAAAAAGCGCTTGACACGTTATATATAATGATATATAGTAAGTTAAGTTAAATATATAGCTGGTTAAAAATAAAACTCACGTTATTTCGGCCGGATAAATATTAAGATAAGAATAAATTGACAAGGGGGATGTTTTGTCTTCCCTTGCCTTTTTTTGTGGTATATGAGAGATATAATAACCTTAGTTTGCCAGGATTGCAAAGAATATAATTACACTACGACGAAGGATAAGAAAAAAACTCCAGGGCGTATTGAATTACGTAAATACTGTAGCAGTTGTCGAAAACATACCAAGCATAAGGAAAAAAAATAGGAGACAGGCAGGGGCGAGTAGCTCAATTGGCTAGAGCACCGGTCTCCAAAACCGGGGGTTAGGGGTTCAAGTCCTCTCTCGCCTGGATTCTTTAAGGGGTTTGATGAAGAACGTACCTGATAAAATTAGCGGATATCTAAAAGAGACCCGGGCAGAAATTAAAAAAGTAGCCTGGCCAGACCGGCAGTATGTGACACAGGCGACCGGAGTTATTATTGCGTTAGCGATTTTTATCGGTTTTTTAGTAAGTTTTTTAGATTTTGCTTTTAGCAAAATAATTATGTCACTGAGACAGGTATTTTAATGGAAGAAGATAAGAATCAGGTACAACCGGAAGAGGTCACGGTTCCTCCGGTTGAAGAGGTAAAACCGGAGATCAAGGGTGATAAAAAGTGGTATGTCATCCAAACGCTTTCTGGCAATGAAGAAAAGGTTCGTGAGGCAATTAAGCAAACTATCGAGAATCAGCATTTGCACAAGGTAGTTTCAGAGATTTTGATTCCAGAAGAAGAGATTGTGGAGCTAAAAGGACGCAAACGGATTGAAAAGAAGAAGAAGATGTTTGCTGGCTATGTATTTTTGGAAATGGTTCTGACAGATGAAACCTGGTATGCAATCCGACAAACTCCTGGCGTGGCCCGCTTTATTAGCACGGCCGCGAAGCCGACTCCAGTTTCAGACCGTGAGATGCAACGAGTCTTGAAACAGATCGGCGCAAAAGAAGAAAAACTGGAGATCGCGTTTAAAAAAGGAGAAACAATTCGTGTTATCTCTGGCCCATTTAGAGGATATACCGGCATAATTGATGAGATTAATGCTGATAAAGAAAAATTGAAAGTTCTGATTAATATTTTTGGCCGTGATACGCCGGTCGAAGTTAATTTTGAGCATGCGGAGAAAATAATCTAATGGCAAAACCAAAAAAGAAGAAAGTACTAATAACAAAAATTAAATTACAGATTCCAGCCGGCAAGGCAAATCCAGCACCACCAATTGGACCTGCACTCGGCCAGCATGGACTTAATATTATGGAATTTTGCAAAGCTTATAATGCGGCCACAAAAGATAAAGGGGACCTGGTTGTTCCTGTTGAGATTTCTGTGTATAAAGATCGTTCCTTTACATTCATATTAAAAACGCCGCCAGCTGCAGTTTTAATCAGAAAAGCAGCTAAGATAGAAAAAGGAAGTGCTACGCCGAATAAGGTAAAGGTTGGGAAGATCAATAAAAAACAATTAGAAGAGATTGCAAAAATTAAGTTGCCGGATCTAAATGCAAATGACGTGCAGGCCGCCATGAAAATTGTTGCCGGAACTGCACGTAACATGGGAGTGACGATAGAATAATGGGTAAAAAGTTTGCTAAAAAAGTTAAATTAGTCGACCGCACCAAAAAGTATAAAGTTAAGGATGCCATCCCCCTTCTAAAAGAAGCTGCTTGGGCTAAGTTTGATGAGGGGATTGATGTAGCAATGAAACTTAATGTTTCACTCAAAAAAGGGACTGCCCCGGTACGTGGTGTAGTAAATCTTCCACACGGTACCGGAAAATCAATCCGCATAGCAGTAATTGCTAATGATACGCAAGCGGCAGAGGCCAGGGCAGCTGGAGCAGATATTGCTGGTAGTGATGATCTTATTGAAAAAATTCAAAAAGGTTTTTTGGATTTTGACATTTTAATTGCCACTCCAGACATGATGAGCAAGGTTGGTAAATTGGGTAAAATATTAGGCAAACGTGGATTAATGCCCAATCCAAAGAGCCAAACTGTAACTCCAGATATAAAAGCAGCAGTTGATGGATTTAAAAAAGGCAAGTGTGAATTTAAAATGGATAAGGGAGGCGCTGTTCATATGCTGGTTGGACGCAAATCTTTTGATGATGGCAAAATTACTGAGAACTTGAAAGTTGCTTTTGATGCTGTAAAAGCCGCCAAACCGAGCAGTGTTAAAGGTGTTTTTATAAAGAGTTTAACAATATCTTCAACCATGGGGCCAGGAATAAAATTGGAGAGGGAGATCTAACATGCCAGGAAGAGGATCGGTCAGGAAAGAGAAGAAACAAGCAGTAACTGCGGTCAAAGAAATAATTGATAAAAGTCCATCTTTTTATATAACCAAATATTCTGGGATGACCGTAAAACAAATTACAGAGTTAAGGCAGGAGCTGCGTAAAAGTGGCGGCCAGTATAAAGTAATTAAGAATTCAGTTTCAACTCGGGCGTTACCGGCAATAGAAGAAATACAAAAAGAATTATCCGGACCGATTGCAATTGTTTTTACCGGCGATGATCCGGTTGATCCGGCCAAAAAGCTAGTCAGTTTTATTAAAGAAAATGAAAAACCAGAAATAATTGGTGGAGTAGTGGACAATAACTACCTCGGGCAAAACGATATTATTAAGCTTTCAAAACTTCCGTCAAAAGAGGAGCTGCTTGCAAAGATGCTGGCAAGTATGAATTCTCCAATTTACGGTTTTGTAAATGTGTTGGCTGGAAGTATGCGAAAGTTGGTCTATGCGTTGAATGCTATTAAAGCAAATAAGGGGGGTGAATAGAAATGGCAGCAAAGATTGAAGAAATTATCACACAGGTTGGAAGTTTGACGGTTTTGGAATTGGCTGATTTAGTAAAACAATTAGAAGAAAAATTTGGTGTATCTGCCGCAGCTCCAGTAATGGCAGTTGCTGGTGGAGCCGCAGCCGGTGAAGCAGAAGAAGCTCAGGATGAGTTTGATGTTATCCTGACCGGTGCTGGAGCTAAAAAAATCCAGGTTCTTAAGGTCGTTCGCGAACTTACCGGGCTGGGATTGAAAGAAGCTAAAGAAATGGTTGATTCTGCACCAAAAGCGGTAAAAGAAAAGGTAAAAAAAGAAGAGGCTGAAGAAGCCAAGAAAAAGTTAGAAGCTGAAGGAGCAAAAGTAGAGATTAAATAATTATGAAACAAAGAAATAATTTGTACCCGAATCCAATCAATCGCAGCCACCTGGATCCTCCCGATTTTTTAGAGATTCAGCTGAATTCTTTTGAATGGTTTAAAAAAATTGGTTTAAGAGAAGAACTAAAGTCGGTCTCACCGGTTGAAAGTTATGATGGCAAGTATGCTCTCTACTTTACCGGTAAACATACCTTTGCTAAACCAAAATACTCGGCCAGGGAGTGCTCAATCCGTGAGTTAACTTTTGCCTGTCCGGTTAACGTTGAGGTAAAGTTAGTCAGCAAAGAGAGCAAAGAGGTAAAAATGCAAGAGGTTTTCCTCTGCGACTTACCGCTGATGACCAATCGAGGTACGTTTATAATTAACGGAGCAGAACGAGTAATTGTCAGTCAGTTGACTCGTTCACCGGGTGTTTATTTTAAAGAAAGTAAACGAGTTGAAAAATTAAACCGTTCTCTCTACTATGCTACAATCATTCCAGACCGAGGAGCGTGGTTAGAAGTTGAAACTGATGCTCATCTGGCAGTGCATGCCCGTATCAACAAGACCAGAAAGATTGGGATTACTACTTTTTTAAGCGCAATTGGATCTACTGAAAAAGAAATTCTGGATTCACTGATTGAGGGTGAGTTTAGGAAAAGAACTTTAAAGGAAAATCCAATTGTTTCTCGCGAAGATGCCTTAATTGAAATCTACAAAAAGATGCGCCCGGGTGATCCAGCTACCTATGAAGGGGCTCGCCTTTATCTTAATAATTTATTTTTTTCATCGCGCCGTTACGACCTTTCGCGAGTAGGGCGTTACAAGATGAACCGCAAGCTTGGGATCAAGGTTGAAGAGGGAGAAAATGTCTTAACTAAACAGGATGTCTTAGGAATTGTTAAGTATTTGATCAAATTGCACGAGGGTGAAGGTTTAACTGATGATATTGATCACCTTGGGAATCGCCGGATCCGTTCGGTTGGCGAACTGCTGACCAGAAGTTTCCGCATTGGCTTAACCCGGATCGAGCGCTTAATCAAAGAACAGATGTTAACCCGAGCTGGTACCAATATTGTTCCTCAATCATTAATTAACGTCCGTCCGATGGCGGCAGTGATTAAAGAATTTTTTGGATCCTCTCAGCTGTCGCAATTTATGGACCAAACTAATCCGTTAGCAGAATTAACTCATAAAAGAAGGTTGTCTGCGCTTGGGCCGGGTGGTTTAAATCGAGACCGTGCCGGTTTTGAAGTGCGTGATATCCATCCGAGTCACTATGGCAGAGTCTGCCCGATTGAGACTCCGGAAGGGCCGAATGCTGGTCTAATTGCGTCATTGGCAACTCATGCAAAAATAAATGAATTTGGTTTTATCGAAACTCCTTATTATAAAGTAACTAACGGTAAGGTTGGGAAAAAAGTCGAATACCTAACCGCTGATATTGAGGATCTTTATCGCATTGCGTCATGTGATGTAAGAAAAAACAAGAACAACGAGATTATTGAGAAAAAGGTTCCAGTCCGTTATAAACGAAAATTTATGTTCGCTAAAACCAAAGATGTTGATTATATCAGTATTGTTCCTGAGCAAGTGGTTGGTGTATCAACTGCGATGATTCCATTTCTGGAACATGACGACGCTAACCGTGCACTAATGGGTGCTAATATGCAGCGCCAGTCAGTTCCGCTTTTGGTGCCAGAGGCTCCCTATGTTGGTACCGGATTAGAAAGGAAAGTGGCAGAGGATTCTCGCAGTGTAATTTTGGCACCGGCAAACGGGATAGTTTCAAAGGCAACAGCAGAAGAAGTAGTTGTTACCTATGGATCTAAAAAAGAAACTTACGATTTAATTAAATTTTCGCGCAGCAACCAAAATACCCTGATCCATGAACGCCCGCGGGTAAAAGTTGGTCAGCATATCAAAAAAGGTGATACGATTGCGGATGGATCAGCCACTGATTTTTGTGAGTTAGCACTTGGTAAAAATATTTGTGTTGCGATGATGCCGTGGGAAGGTTACAACTATGAAGATGCTATTTTAGTATCAGAAAAGTTAGTAAAAAATGATACTTTTACCTCCGTCCACGTTGAACGTTATGAGGTAGAGGTTCGCTCCACCAAGCTTGGCATGGAAGAAATTACTCGTGAAATACCAAATGTTTCTGAAGAAGCATTGAGAAATCTGGATGAGCGAGGAGTAATAAGGCCAGGAACCGAGGTAAAACCAGGAGAGGTCCTGGTCGGAAAAGTTACACCAAAAGGTGAAACCGAACTGCCGGCTGAAGAAAAACTATTAAGGGCAATTTTTGGAGATAAAGCACGCGATATGCGCGATACCTCTTTAAAAGTTCCTCCAGGTGAAGGCGGAAAGATAATAAATGTTCGTACCTTTACTCGTTCCAAAGGGGATGAGCTTTCTCCTGGCGTTCATGAGTTAATCAGGGTTTATGTTGGACAAATCAGAAAACTGAGTATTGGCGATAAGCTGGCCGGCCGACACGGAAACAAGGGTGTAGTATCAAAAATTATTAAAGAAGAGGATATGCCATATTTGCCGGATGGACGCACAGTGGATATTGTCCTTAATCCGCTCGGTGTACCTTCTCGTATGAATATTGGTCAGATCTTTGAACTACTACTTGGATTTGCGGCAAAAGAACTCGGCATTCATTACGAGATCCCGCCCTTTGATGAAATAAGTGGTGGGGAGTCAAGCGAAGACTTTCTTAAAAGGCAATTAGAACGATTAGATTTACCGTGGTGTGACGGCAGCGGTAAAGTTGATCTAATAGACGGCCGGACCGGTGAATATTTTGAGAGAAAAATTGCAGTCGGCTATAGTTATTTGTTAAAACTAATCCACTTAGTAGATGATAAGATGCATGCCCGCTCAACCGGACCATATTCTCTGATTACCCAACAGCCTTTAGGCGGAAAAGCACAATTTGGAGGGCAGCGTTTTGGTGAGATGGAAGTTTGGGCACTCGAAGCTTATGGGGCAGCCCATACCCTGCAAGAATTATTAACTGTAAAATCAGACGATGTGGTAGGACGAAGTAAGGTTTATGAATCGATTATCAAAGGTAAAGCGATGGAAAAACCGGGAGTGCCTGAATCATTTAAAGTATTGGTAAAAGAATTGCGCAGTTTAGCGCTTAACGTAAAAGTTGTTACCGGACAGGGTAAAGAAGTTAGTCTGGATGAAAATCGCAGAAAAAAAACTTCTGGCAAGGGATTCAGAAGTAAGAGGTGAATAAATGGGTCCATTAGCTCCTAAGATTGAAGAGATGAATTTTGAGAAGTTAAAGATTAGCCTGGCTTCGCCATCAGAAATTTTGACCTGGTCATTTGGTGAGGTTGAAAAACCAGAAACGATTAACTACCGCACCTTTAAGCCAGAGCGGCGCGGGCTTTTCTGCGAAAAGATATTTGGACCGGTTAAAGATTGGGAGTGTCACTGTGGGAAATATAAACGGGTCCGTTATCGGGGGATTGTTTGTGAGCGTTGTGGAGTAGAGGTAACCACCTCACGCGTTAGGCGCGAAAGGATGGGCCATATTAAACTGGCTATTCCAGTTGCACATATCTGGTTCTTACGCTCCGTACCTGGATATATGGGATTACTATTAAACATCCCGGGACGTCAACTTGAAGAAGTAGTATATTACGATGCTTACATTGTAACCGAGACAACGGATACACTAGAAAAGAGTTTGCCGGTGGGAAAAGTTCTGCGTGAAGAAGATTATGCCGAGGCATTAGAAAAATTTGGGGATGATTTTAAAGCTGAAAGTGGTGCCAAAGGGATTAGGGAATTGCTGAGCCGGATTGATTCTGGTGCATTGGTCCAAAAGTTACGCCGGGAATTAAAGAGTGCCGAAGGGCAAAAGCGGATGAAAATAATAAAACGCTTAAGGATTGCAGAAGCATTTCATAACTCTAGTAACCGTCCTGAATGGATGATTATGGATGTGGTTCCAGTAATTCCTCCTGATTTAAGACCAATGGTTCAATTAGAGGGTGGAAGATTTGCAACCTCTGATTTAAACGATCTTTATCGCAGGGTGTTAAATAGGAACAACCGTTTAAAGAAGATGATTAACATGGGCGCGCCTGATATGATCGTGCGCAATGAAAAGCGAATGCTGCAAGAAGCAGTTGATGTTCTAATTGATAACCGGAGAAGAAAAAGGTCAGTGGTTGGATCCAACGGACGTCCACTCAGATCTTTGACCGATATAATAGAAGGGAAGCAGGGCCGTTTCCGTCAAAACCTGCTAGGTAAACGGGTAGACTACTCTGGCCGTTCAGTTATCGTAGTGGGTCCAACTCTAAAATTGAACCAATGTGGATTGCCCAAGAAGATGGCTTTAGAATTGTTCAAACCGATGGTCATCAGAAAACTAGTAGATAAAGGGTATGCCCAAAATGTTAAATCAGCTAAACGCCAGATCGATCGTGAAGAAATTATTGTCTGGGATATTTTAGAAGAAGTTATTAAGGGACACCCGGTTCTCTTAAACCGCGCACCAACTTTACATCGTCTCGGAATCCAGGCATTTGAGCCGGTCTTAGTAGAAGGTAAAGCAATTCAGATCCATCCGTTGGTCTGTTCTGCTTTTAACGCAGACTTCGATGGTGACCAGATGGCAGTTCACGTGCCGCTTCTAACCGAATCTCAGGTTGAATCTAATTTATTAATGTTAGCTTCTAACAATATTTTATCTCCCGCTTCGGGGCGGCCGGTTATTACCCCAACTCAGGATATGGTACTGGGAACCTACTTTATGACTGTAATGGATGAGCGGCAAAAGTTAGGGACCGGAATGACCTTTTCAAATGATTGGGAAGCGATGATAGCACATGATTTAGATAAGATCCACCTGCATTGCAAAATTAAAGTGTGGCGCAATAATGAATTTATTGAGACCACAGTTGGGCGGATCAAACTTAACCATACAATTGATAAAGCAATTAAAAAATCTGTTCCTGATGGGAAAATTGATTACATCAACGCAGTATTAAATAAAAAAGGAATTGAAAAATTAATCCTCAAATGTAACGAAGAATTTGGAGCTGCCGCCACTGCTGCGGTGGCAGATGAGATTAAACGTCTCGGTTTCAAATATGCAACTATTGCAGGGGTATCAATTGCCATTGAAGATATCAAAGTTCCAACGGAGAAGCACCAAATTGTCAAAGAGGCTGAAACTAAGATTGATGATTTAGAAAAGCAATGCAAGCAGGGAATAATTTCTGAGAAGGAAAAATTTATCAGAGGTTTGGACGTTTGGAGTTCGGTTACCGAGGATGTTACCAGTGCGATGTTAAAGGGATTTGATCCGCTAAATTCGGTTAACATGATGGCTTTTTCTGGAGCGCGCGGAAACGTGCAACAGGTCAGACAGTTAGCCGGTATCCGTGGATTAATGGCCGATCCATCCGGAAATATTATTGATATCCCGATCAAAACCAACTTTAAAGAAGGACTAAATGTTACCGAATATTTTATCTCTTCATATGGAGCGCGTAAAGGTTTAGTTGATACCGCACTAAGAACTGCTGATTCCGGGTATTTAACCAGACGTTTGGTTGACGTTGCGCAAGATGTGATGGTGGTAGAAGAAGATTGCAAAACCAAAAGAGGAGTAGCTTTGACTCCGGTAAGAGAAGGCTATGATGAAGTAATCTCGATTGATCAACGTTTGGTAAACCGGATTCCGGTCAGTAATATAGCCGACCCCCTTTCTTCAAAAGTAATTGCAAAGGCTGGTGCAGAGATATCCGAAGAGATTGCAAAAGAGATTAAAGAAGCGGGGATTGAAAAGGTAATTGTACGCTCAGCGCTAACCTGTGAAACCAGGCGTGGAATCTGTGGAAAATGTTACGGAAAAGATCTGGCCACCCAGAAGGGGGTTAATATGGGTGAAGCTGTTGGAATTATTGCAGCGCAGAGTATCGGTGAACCGGGTACTCAGCTTACCATGAGAACATTTCATATTGGTGGAGTTGCTTTGCATAAAGGTGCAAGGGTTAATATTAAAACCAGGCATCCCGGTAAAGTAAAATTTGGTGAGGGTGTTGAAATTAAAAAGGTTCAAGATGATGGCGGCCAATCTGCTCAGATGATCACACGCTCAGGTGACCTGATACTTAAAATCAAGAATAAACAAGAAAATTACCTCTTACCGGTGGGAGCTATCTTAAAGGTAAAAGAGGGAGCAACGGTAGAAGCGGGAGATGTTTTAGCAGAATACGATCCAACCTACGAGTATGTTATTTCAACCACTTCTGGTAAAGTTAAATTCTTTGGGATTGATCCGTTAAACAGAAAGCGTGAAGTCCATAATAGAAACATTAGCGAAACAATTGCCCAAAAAGATGGAACGATGTTGGTTTATAATCCAAAATTACAGAAGGAATATCCGGTTGCAAAAGGAGCTAAGATTTTTGTTAAAGCAGGTGACCATGTTAATGCAGGGGATGAATTAGCCGGGAGTGTGACCGGACGCACTACCGGTACGGTCTTAAAAGTAACTGATCGGATGATTGTGGTGGTTCCGGGCGAGTCTTACATGGTAATTGCAGGATCACGACTCTACGCTGATGATAGTGAAAATACTTCTGCGTACGAGATGCTGGCAAAAGTTGAGAGTATCCGCCGCGACCCCAGTAAGACCAGGGACATTATCCAGGGTCTACCGAAAGTTGAAGAACTTTTTGAAGCGCGGCGTCCTTCAAATCCGGCAATTCTTTCAGAAATTGATGGAGAAATTAATGTGTCTGATAAAGAAATTTCAAGAATCATCTCTATTAAAGGTGCAAAAGAGACCAAAGAATATACTGCTCCTTATGAAGTAAGATTAAAAGTCACCAGCGGCGACCGGGTCCATGCGGGATCTGCATTAACTGAGGGACCGGTTAATCCGCATGACGTCTTACGCATCCAGGGATCTGTTGCAGTACAAAAACATCTGGTTGACGAGATCCAAAAGATCTACCGTTCACAAGGTGTAACTATTAACGACAAACACATTGAAGTAATTGTAAGGCAGATGACTAAAAAAATTCGGATAACTATACCAGGAGATACAACTTTGTTACCTGGTGAATTGATAGATGATTTGGCCCTTGAGAGAATAAACGAAAAAGTTAAAAAAGAGAATGCGGAAGGTGAAGATGTATTGCTTGGAATAACCAAAGCTTCACTCTCTACCGATAGTTTTATCTCTGCAGCTTCATTTCAAGAAACCGCCCGTATTTTAACTGAGGCAGCAATTAAAGGGCGCGAAGATGAGATGTACGGACTAAAAGAGAACGTTATTATTGGTCGTTTAATCCCGGCTGGCACCGGATTTGCGCTCTATCGAAATATCGATGTAGCGCCGACAATAGGAGAAAAAATATAATGCCAACCAAGAATCAGTTGATTAAAAAAGGAAGAAAGGATAAGGCTTCAAAAAGCAAGTCCCCGGCACTAAATAATAATCCATTAAAGCGGGGAGTCTGTGTTAGGGTTTATACAACCACACCAAAAAAGCCGAACTCAGCACTCAGAAAGGTTGCCCGGGTACGCTTGACCACCGGAATGGAAGTTAGTGCTTATATTCCAGGGGTGGGGCACAATTTACAAGAGCACTCAGTGGTATTGGTACGTGGAGGCAGAGTTAAAGATTTACCCGGAGTAAGGTATCACATTGTGCGTGGGACGCTCGATACTACCGGAGTAGAAGGAAGAAGGCAAAGCCGCTCACTCTATGGAGCAAAAAGACCAAAAGGGTAGGAGGAAAAATGACAAGATCCGGAAAAATAAAAAGGAATAAAGTTGGGAAAGATTCAGTTTATGGTAGTGAAGCGGTCCAGCGCTTTATTAATAAAATTATGAGTTGTGGTAAAAAAAGTCTAGCAGAAAGGATTGTTTATAATTCGTTAAAAAAAGCAGCCGAGGTTTTGAAAAAAGAACCGATGGAAATTTTTGAACAAGCTCTGCGAAATGTTGTTCCGATAATGGAAGTAAAAGCAAGGCGTGTTGGCGGTGCAACTTATCAGGTTCCGGTAGAAGTAAAAAGAGTAAGGGGAATTTCTCTAGCAATGGGATGGTTAAAAAAAGCTGCACTTAAGCGGTCGGGCAGGGGTATGATCGAAAAGCTTTCGTATGAATTGGTTGACGCATTTAATAATACTGGTGGCGCAGTTAAAACAAGAGAGGATTCACACAAAACGGCTGAGGCAAACAAAGCCTTTGCACATTTTAGGTGGTAATAAAAGTTGGGCAGAACACACACAATAGACAAGTATAGAAATTTAGGTTTTGCAGCTCACATTGATGCTGGAAAAACTACAACAACGGAGAGAGTTTTATTCTACTCCGGCAAACTCCATAAAATTGGTGATGTGCATGATGGGACTGCGACCATGGACTGGATGGAACAGGAGCGGGAGCGGGGAATAACCATTACTTCGGCTGCCACTACTACTACCTGGAAGGATTGTCGGATAAATATAATTGATACTCCTGGACACGTTGATTTTACGGTTGAAGTTGAACGATCGATGCGGGTTTTGGATGGGGTGGTTTTAGTTTTTTGCGCAGTTGGTGGGGTTCAGCCACAGTCAGAGACAGTTTGGAGGCAGGCGGATAAATATAAAGTTCCACGGATGGTTTTTATTAATAAAATGGACCGGACCGGAGCGGATTTTTTTAGGGTGGCAGACCAAATCAAAGAGCGCATGCTGGTAAATACAGTTTTATTGCAGCTACCAATCGGTGCAGAAGAAAATTTCAGTGGCATAGTTGATCTTTTAACTATGAAAGCGGTAATTTACGAAGATGAACTGGGACAAAAGTATAAAATCACGGATATTCCGGATGATCTAAAACAGAAAGCAGAAGAGTGCCGGGAAAAATTAGTAGAAGCAGCGGCAGAAGCAGATGATAAGATGCTCGAAAAATATTTGAGTGGCGAAAAACTAACTATCGAAGAAATTAGCAAGGGGATCCGCAAAGCAACAGTTGGTGCTAAAATTATTCCAGTCTGTGGCGGTTCTGCATTTAAAAATAAAGGGATTCAACCGATGTTAGACTACATTTGTGACTATCTTCCATCACCAAGTGATGTCCCACCGGTATCCGGAATTAATCCAAAAACCGGAGATGATGAAGTTAGAAATGCAGATGATGCGGAACCCTTTTCGGCGTTAGCGTTTAAAATTGCGACGGATCCTTACGTTGGACGCCTAACATTTTTTAGGGTTTATTCTGGAGTACTAACCAGTGGATCATATCTCCAGAATGTTTCAAAAGAAAAGAAGGAGCGGATTGGGCGGGTGCTGCAAATGCACTCAAACAAACGAGAAGAAGTAAAAGAAGTATATGCTGGTGATATTGCCGCTGCAGTTGGGCTCAAATTTACCAGCACGGGGGATACGCTTTGTGATGAAGACCGGCAGGTAATTCTGGAGAGGATAACTTTTCCTGAACCGGTTATTTTTGTGGCGATTGAACCTAAAACCAAAGCTGACCAGGAAAAACTTGGAATCTCGCTTTCAAAGCTGGCGGAAGAAGATCCTACATTTAGAATAAAATCCGATCCAGAAACCGGGCAGACTATTATTTCTGGAATGGGAGAGTTGCATTTAGAAATCATTGTTGACCGCTTACTCAGAGAATTTAAAGTAGAAGCTAATGTTGGTAACCCACAAGTGGCTTATAAAGAAACAATCAAGGGATCGGCCGATGCCGAAGGGAAATTTATCCGTCAAACTGGTGGCCGTGGTCAGTATGGTCACGTTTGTTTAACAATTGAGAAACTTGAACAGGGTAAAGGATTTGAGTTTGTAAATGAGATTGTTGGAGGAGCTATTCCACGCGAATATATTTCACCGGTTGAAAACGGAATCAAAGAGGCTATGGCAACCGGAGTATTGGCAGGTTATCCAGTTATAGATATGCGTGCAATCTTAACCGATGGTTCGTACCACGAAGTTGACTCATCAGAAATAGCATTTAAAATTGCTGGTTCGATGGCATTTAAAAATGCTTTTCATAGAGCTGAACCGGTTTTACTTGAACCGGTTATGAAAGTTGAGGTAGTTGTTCCGGAGCAATATATGGGAGATGTGATTGGAAATTTGAACAGTAAACGTGGTAGAATAGAAGGGATGGAAGCCCACCAGGGCATCCAAACTATTAAGGCGAAAGTCCCGCTTGCCAGCATGTTCGGTTACGCCACGGAATTGCGCTCCCGCACCCAAGGTCGGGGAAACTACTCCATGGAATTTTGCGAATACGCAGAGATACCGAAAAATATTTCTGAAGAAATTGTGGCGAAAGCGCAGGGAAAATAATATGACCAAAAGATCAAAAATTAGGATTACATTGAAAAGTTACGACCACCGGATCCTTGACCAATCCGCGGTAAAGATTGTTGATACAGCCAAGCGGGTGGGAGCTTACGTTTCTGGTCCGATCCCCCTCCCTACTTCAAAAGAGATGTTTTGTGTGTTGCGCTCGCCGCACGTTGATAAAAAATCACGCGAGCATTTTGAATTACGGACACATAAGCGGTTAATCGATATTCTCGATCCGCCAAAAGAGACTGTTGACGCATTGATGCAGCTGGATTTACCGGCGGGCGTTGATATTGAAATTAAGTTGAAATAAATGAATGGATTAATTGGTAAAAAAATTGGAATGACCCAGATCTTTGACAGCGAGGGACGAGTTGTCCCGGTTACGGTGATCGAGGCTGGACCCTGTTTGGTTGCTCAGATTAAAACCAAAGAGAAGGATGGTTATACTGCTTTGCAGCTTGGGTTTATGACAGAGAAAAAACCTAACAAACCGCAAGCGGGACATAATAAAGAGCTCGAGTTCCAGCCGAAACATTTAATGGAATTTAGAGCTGATTCTGTTGATGGTGTTATCCGGGGGCAGAAGATAACGGTTGAGATCTTTAATGCAGGGGAACAGATTACAATTTCTGGGATCTCGGTCGGAAAAGGTTTTGCCGGAACAGTTAAACGTTGGAACTTTGCCCGCGGACCGATGTCGCATGGATCAAAATCACACCGGCTTCCCGGATCAATCGGTGCGGGTACTACACCGAGCCGGGTTTTTAAAGGACTTAAGATGGCGGGTCGCATGGGCGGTGCAACAGTTACTGAAATAAAAGAGATTGTAAAAATCGATAAAGAGAAACATTTGATTTTAATAAAAGGAGCAGTGGTAGGTCCAAAGAATGGGATCTTAGCGATAAGTAAAAATGGTTAAGTTAAAGGTATTTGATAAGAAGGGGGCAGAAGCTGGAGGGATTGAAGCGAGTGAAAAGCTGTTTGAGGCAAAATATTCACCGGCCTTAGTTCACCACGTTTTGCGTGCCTATCGATCCGGGCAAAGAGCCGGGACCCACTCTACTAAAAAGCGTGGAGAGGTGCGTGGTGGCGGGAAGAAACCATGGAAGCAGAAAGGGACCGGTCGAGCCAGGGCCGGTAGTATCCGTTCACCTTTGTGGAATGGCGGTGGAGTAATCTTTGGCCCAAAGCCGAGAGACCATTCTTTTCCAATTCCAAAGAAAATGGTTAGAGCAGCTTTACGTGCGGTAATTTCTGATCGTTTTAGTTCTGATCGGATAATAATTATTGATGAGTTAAACATTGAAAAACCGAAAACAAAAGAAATGGTAAAAATATTAAAAGCACTCGAGGTTGCCGGGCAAAAAATCTTGCTGTTGTTACCAGAAGGAAGCGCTGCGACTACGTTAGCGGGAAGAAATATTAGCAAATTTAAATCATTAAATGCAAAGGCAGTAAATATTTACGATTTATTAAATTGTGAATGGTTGTTGGTCACAAAAGATGCAATTCCGGTACTGGATGAGGTGTTAGCGTGAAAGAAAATATAATTGTTGCACCGATTGTAACTGAAAAGGGATTTGCAGCGGGAGCACATAACCAGTATGTCTTTAAGGTAAATGCTGATGCAAACAAGATTGAAATTGGAAAAGCAATTGAGCAGCTGTATAAGGTAAAAGTCTTGTCAGTAAACACCCTGAAAGTAAGAGGGAAGGAACGTCGGCTCGGTTATGTTAAAGGAAAAACTTCTTCTTACCGCAAAGCATATGTAACATTGGCTGATGGTCAGGCAATAGAGGAGCTTAGAGTATAAATGGCACTGAAACAAAAAAACCCAAGAACCCCGGGGCAGCGTTTTCAGATCGTTGATAATTATGAGGACATTACAAAATCAACACCTGAAAAAAAACTACTCACTGTATTAAAGAAAAAATCAGGGCGTGATTCTTCTGGCCGGATCTCAATGCGCCATCGCGGCGGCGGGAATAAAAAGATGTACCGTATCATCGATTTTAAACGGAAAAAGGATGATCTCAAGGCAGAGGTCAAAGCAATCGAGTACGATCCTAATCGAAACGCACGCATTGCACTATTGGAATATGCAGATAAAGAAAAAAGGTACATTATTGCTCCAATCGGCTTAGGGGTTGGAAGCATAGTTATGTCCGGTGAAAATGCTGATATAGAAATCGGCAACTGTTTACCGTTAAAAGCGATTCCGGCCGGTACTACTATACACAACGTAGAATTGCAGCAGGGGCGCGGTGGCCAGTTAGCGCGCGGGGCTGGCTGTGGAATTATGCTGCTGGCAAAAGAGGGCGGTTATGCAATTGTGCGAATGCCATCCGGCGAGCAGCGCATGATCCATCTGGATTGTCGGGCGACGATCGGACAGGTTGGTAATGTAGAAGCAAAAAATATCCGCCTGGGGAAAGCAGGTAAAAAGAGATATTTAGGCAGGCGCCCTCACGTCAGGGGAGCGGCTATGAATCCATGCGATCATCCGCATGGCGGGGGAGAAGGAAAGGCTGGAACCTCAATGGCTCCACGTTCTCCATGGGGCTGGAAAACACTTGGTTATAAAACCCGCCGTGGAAAACGTCCATCGGACCGGTTTATATTAGCGAGGAGGCCAGTTTAATAATGGGTAGATCATTAAAAAAAGGTCCTTTTGTTGATGGCCATCTTTTGCAAAAGATCGAGAAAGCTAAAAGTGGAAAGTTGGAAAAGATCATCAAAACCTGGTCACGCCGGTCAACTATTATTCCAGATATGGTTGGTTTAACTATTGCGGTCCATAACGGGAGAAAGCATATACCGATTTACATTAATGAAAATATGGTCGGTCACAAATTAGGGGAATTTAGCCATACCCGTACCTACCGTGGCCATAGCGCCCCAACTCAAAAAGCAGCGGAGAAAACAGCATAAATATGAAGAAGGTTAAAGCAAAATTTAAATATGTAAGGATTTCACCGACCAAATTAAGAAGAACTGTTAATCTGGTTAGAGGAAAGGATTGTAATAGCTCAATGGCACTTTTAAAAACAATTCCTCACCGTGGTGGTGAGATTGTTCATAAAATTGTCTTATCGGCGGTTTCTAATGCAAAAAATAACCACCAGCTTGATCCGAACAATTTAAAGATTGTAGAGATCAGTGTCGATTCAGCGGGGATGTTAAAGAGGTTCAGGGCAAAATCGCGCGGTCGGGCTGGTCGGATAAATAAAAGGATCTCACATATAAATATTACAGTGGAGGGATAAATGGGTCAAAAAGTAAATCCAAGAGGTTTGCGGCTGGGAATAACGGAAGAGTGGGATACAACCTGGTATGCCGAAGGCGAAGAATATTCTAAATTGTTGATGGAAGATTTAATAATCAGGAAGTATCTGAAAAACCATCTCTACAGGGCCGGAGTATCACGGATAAAGGTTTCACGCAGGGCGAACCAGATTGAGGTAGATCTTTTTACTGCACGTCCTGGATTAGTAATTGGGCGGGGTGGAAAAGATATTGCGGTGGTGCGGGATGCATTGATTAAAGAAATCGGGAAACAAATACAGGTAAATATTCACGAAGAAAAAAATGCAGAGGTTCACCCTCAATTGGTGGCAGAGAATGTTGCCAACCAGCTTGAGCGGAGGGTTTCTTTTAGAAGGGCGATGAAACAGGCAATTTCAAAAGTGTTGCGTGCCCGGGCCAAGGGGATCAAAATTAAATGTGGTGGACGTTTGGGTGGAGCAGAAATTGCACGGCGTGAGTGGTACCGGATGGGACGGGTACCGTTGCACACACTCAGAGCAAAAGTAAGTTATGGTTTTTGTGAAGCGATGACAATTTATGGAAAGATTGGAGTAAAAGTTTGGATTTATTCTGGAGATTTAATCCCTGGCCAGGAGGCTTTGAAAAGAGAACAGGCTCTGGAAAAAAAGAATGAGGTAGGAGTAAAGAAAGTTGACACTAATACCGAAAAAACAAAAGTTTAGAAAGTCGCAACGCCGAAGAGTTCGCGGGAAAGCAACCCGTGGCAATAGTGTATTTTTTGGTGAATTCGGTTTGCAATCACTTGAGACCGGTTACCTAAAAACTAAACAGATTGAAGCAGGCAGAAAGGCTTTGGCACACTTTGTAAAAAGGGGTGGAAAGATTTGGATGAGAGGTTGTGCTGATAAGCCTTATACTGAACGAGCCGCTGAAACCAGGATGGGGGGCGGGAAGGGCGCTCCGGTGGATTACCTTTTACCGGTAAGGACTGGCCAGATAATTTATGAAATTGCAGGCGTTTCACAAAAAGATGCAGAAGAAGGATTTAGGCTGGTTATGTTTAAGTTGCCACTTAAATGCAGGATGGTTAAGAGAGTATGAAGGCAGCAGAAATTAGAAAAATGAACCAGGCTGACCTGGACAAAGAGCTGGAAAAATTACACAAAAAGCAAAAGGACCTCCGCTTTGGTAAAGCAAAAGGGGAGCTTAAAAATCCACTTGAGAAGCGGCAGGTTAAAAGAGATATTGCACGGATCTTAACAATTTGCCGGGAGCAGAAGAATGGAAAGTAAAAAAAGGTTAATAAAAAAAAGAGATGGGATTGTGGTGAGCGATAAAATGGATAAGACCGCAGTTGTAAGGGTTGCAAGGGTATTTCGCCACCCGCTTTTTAATAAAGTTGTAAAAAGCTATAAAAAATTTAAGGCGCACGACCCGGAAAATAAGTGCAAGGTTGGAAATAAAGTTATTATTGAAGAAACCCGTCCGACTTCAAAAGATAAACGCTGGAAGATAAAAGAGATCAGAGGACACGATAAAGTAATCGAAAAGGTCCACCCCGGTCGTTTGCATAAAGAACCGGTTAAAGATACACCTGGGGTAACAGCATGATTCAGGTGGAAACACGATTAAACGTAGCAGATAATTCGGGTGCCAAACAGCTTTTATGCATCCGGATCCTGGGTGCCTCGCATCGCCGTTATGCTGGTGTCGGAGATATTATTGTGGGAGTGGTAAAAGTTGCTGCACCGCGCGGGATAGTTAAAAATGCCGAAAAAGTACGGGCAGTTATTGTCCGTTGTGTAAAAAATTTAAGGCGTGAAGATGGATCATATGTCCGTTTTGCAGACAACGCCTGTGTAGTTATCGATAAAGAAGGGAATCCACGCGGCAGCCGTGTTTTTGGCCCGGTCTGCCGTGAGCTGCGCGATAAGAATTTTATGAAAATAATTTCTTTGGCGCCTGAGGTTGTGTAATGAAGCTTAAAAAGGATGATAAAGTATTAGTTTTGTCCGGGAAAGACAGCGGTAAAAAGGGAAAAATCATGAAGGTCTTTATTAAGAAGGGGACGGCCATTGTTGAAGGGATAAACATGGTAAAAAAACATGCACGCCCTACCCAGACTTTTCAGGGTGGGATCGTTGACCGCCCCAATCCGATTAAAGTTGCTAAGCTTATGCTAATCTGCCCGCGCTGTAATAAGCCGGCCCGGGTTGGAAAAAAGCAGCAAGATGATAGTAATTTAAGATTTTGCAGAAAGTGTAACGAGATAATTGATAAGGTGTAATAGATGAAAAATATTTCAATGAAGGTAAAATATACTAAAGAGATCGTGCCGGAGTTGATCAAAGAATTTGGCTACACCAATGTAATGGCGGTCCCAAAGATGGTTAAGGTAACAGTTAGTTGTGGTGTGGCGGAGGGGACCTCAAACAAAAAAGCGACCGAAGTTGCACTGGAAGAGATTAAACAGATTACCGGACAGGCAGCAGCGGCAAAATATGCCAAAAAGGCGATCGCTAACTTCAAATTAAAAAAGAATGATCCGATTGGCGGGATGGTCACACTGCGCGGAGAAAGGATGTATCGTTTTTTGAATAAATTGATTAATATTTGCCTGCCACGGGTGAGGGATTTTAGGGGATTAAAACCAAAATCCTTTGATGGTAGAGGTAATTATTCGTTTGGAATAAAAGAGCAGATGATTTTTCCGGAAATTGATTATGACCGGGTAGATAAAACTCGTGGAATGAATATTACACTTGTTACAACTGCCAAAACAGATAAAGAAGCACGGTTTTTATTAAGTAAGTTTGGAATTCCATTTATTAAATAGAGGAGAAGCATGGCAAAAAAAGCTTGGTTAGAGAGAAAGCGGAAAGGGCCAAAATTTGAGGTTAGAAGAAAAAGCCGCTGTAATATTTGCGGCCGGGCTCGCAGTTATCTTAGAAAGTTTGGAGTCTGCCGAATTTGTTTTAGAAAGTTAGCCCATGACGGGCAATTACCAGGCGTGCGTAAGGCCAGCTGGTAAAGACAGGAGTAAAAAAGTATGGTAATGACCGATCCGATAGCTGATTTGATTGTTCAGATCAAGCAGGCGCTCTTGCGGCGCAAAGATATTGTAGATATTCCGTCATCAAAGGTTAAAAGTAGCATTGCCAGAATTTTACAAGAAGAGGGCTACATTAAGAGCTGTGAGGTTTTAACCAGAGGAAACAAAAAAATCTTACGCTTGCGTTTAAAATACGGTTTGGATGAATACGGCAAGATCAAGCATTATTGTATCAACCAGATCAAACGCGTTAGCCGGCCAGGTTGCAGGATTTACAAAAAATATAACGAAATATTCAGGCTTAACGGTGGATTTGGAACAGCTATTATTTCAACCTCTAATGGTTTAGTTACAGACAAAACCGCCCGTGCCAAAAAGTTGGGCGGCGAAGTGTTGTTAAACGTTTGGTAAAAAGGAGCAAAGATGTCAAGAGCAGGTAGAGCACCGATCGAAGTTCCGAAGGGTGTTCAGGTGAAAATTGATAAAGATAAAGTGACTGCAAAAGGGCCTAAAGGCAATCTTGAGCAGGCCATTGATTCTCCATTTATAAAGATTGAAATGGAGAAAGATGTGATTCTGGTTAAGCGGACCAAAGAAAATGCAGAAGTCAGGGCAAAACATGGGCTCTATCGCTCATTGATCTTTAACATGGTCAAAGGGGTAGCCGAAGGATTTGAGAAGCAGTTGAATATGGTTGGGGTTGGATACCGTGCGCAAAAACAGGGAAATAAATTAGTATTGCAGTTAGGTTATTCTCACCCGATCGAAATTGATGCACCAAAGGGGATCGATTTTATAGTTGAGGGGACGAATAAAATAAAAGTGACCGGAGCTGATCGACAGCTGGTTGGACAAATTGCTCAAGATATTAAATATTGTCGTCCGGTCGAACCGTACAAAGGAAAAGGGGTCCATTACAACGGACAGCAGATTAGGAGAAAAGCTGGAAAGGCTGCAAAGGGAGCAGTATAAGAGATGGGAAAACGAAAACGAAAAATTATCGGAACACCAGAACGGCCTAGACTATCAGTTTATAAAGCAAACCGGCATATCTATGCGCAGGTTATTGAGGATTATTCTGGAAAAACGTTGGCTGCGGCATCAACCCTTAAATTGGATCTCAAAATAAAATCGAACAAAGAAGCTGCTAAAAAAGTTGGGGCTGAGATTGCAAAGGCTGCAAAAGCTGCAGGGGTAACTAAAGTGGTATTTGACCGGGGTAAGATTCAATACCACGGTAGGATTGCAGCACTGGCCCAGGCTGCACGCGAAGGAGGATTAAATTTCTAATGGCAAGAAACCAGGGACCAAAAGAATTTGAAGAACGAGTAGTCCAGGTCAGGAGAGTTTGTAAAGTAGTCTCAGGTGGAAAGAGAATGGGCTTTCGCGTATTAGCTGTGGTAGGGGATAAAAAAGGCAGGGTTGGAATAGGATTAGGTAAAGCTGGAGAAGTAGTTGCTTCTATCAGAAAAGCGATGGAAGCTGCCAAAAAGAACATTATTAAGGTTCCGCTTATCGGTGGAACGATTCCACATATGGTAAAGGGCAGACTGGGGGCCGCCAAGATTGTTATCCGTCCAGCCCCAGCCGGGCACGGGGTAATTGCTGGAGGAGCTACTCGGATTGTATTGGAATTAGCGGGTGTACACGACGCGGTGGCAAAATCGGTTGGATCATCTAATGCGGTTAATATGGCCAAAGCAACGGTTGAAGGATTAAAACTTTTAAAAGACCGGGCGCAGGTAGAAAAGTTGCGCGGTAAAGTGCTGGATATCAAATTTGTTCAGGAGCAAATAGATGCTTGACCTTTCGAATCAAAAGAATAAAAAGAAAAATCCAAAAAGAATTGGCCGGGGATCAGGTTCGGGAACGGGAAAAACTGGCGGCAGAGGGAACAAGGGACAAAAGAGCCGGTCGGGCGGAACCAAAGGAGCTTTTTTCGAGGGAGGGCAAACCCCGCTTTACCGGCGTTTACCTAAAAAACGCGGTTTTAAAAATATTCTTTTCAAAAAAGAATTTAAAGTAATAAATTTAAAAAACTTAAACGATGTAACTGGCGAAGTAAAATTTGAAGAAACGGTTAAAATCTTGGGAGTGGGCGAGCTAAAAAAACCACTCACCATATACGCTGCAGCTTTTTCAAAATCAGCAAAGAGTAAGATCGAAAAAGCGGGTGGTGAAGCGGTCGTATGCTGAACTTTATCCGTGCATTTCTAAATATCCCCGACCTTAAAAAAAAGGTACTTTTCTCTTTTGCGATGATTGTTATTTTTCGTCTGGGTTCGCACATTCCAGTCGCTGGAGTTGATTCTGTTAAATTGGCAGCACTATTTTCTAAAGGAAACCTGATGGGTTTTCTGGATATGTTTACCGGCGGTGCGTTGATGCGTTTCTCTATTTTTGCCATGGGCATTATCCCCTTTATTAACGCCTCAATCATGATGCAGCTTTTAACTGTGGTTATTCCACAGCTAGAGGCTCTTTCAAAAGAAGGGGAGTCGGGCAGAAAACAGATTTCACAATATACCAGGTACTTAGCAATTACTCTGGCAACCTTCCAATCAACCGGAATGGCATTTTGGATGAGAAATGTTGTAAGCGATGAGATGCCTTTTGGTTTATTTCTTTTCTTAACAGTTATATCTTTGACTGCCGGATCGGCATTAGTTATGTGGTTGGGTGAATTAATTACAGAACGTGGCCTGGGCAATGGGGCATCGCTGATAATATTTGTTGGTATCATTGCACGGATTCCCTCAAATATTACCAAAACTATAACTCTGGTTCAGGGCGGAGCAAGCATTATTGGAGTCATGTTTTTGGTGTTATCGTTTATTGCATTAATTGTTGCAATTGTCTATATCCAGGAAGGACAGCGTAAAATCCCGGTTCAATATGCGAAGAGAGTGGTTGGTAGAAAGATGATGGGAGGAGGAAATACATTTATTCCTCTCAGGATCAACCAGGGTGGAGTAATTCCGATCATCTTTGCATCTTCGGTGTTACTCTTTCCAGCTACCATTGCGCAATTTATTCCTCACCCGATTATGCAAAAGATCGCTTCGTTTTTGGCTCCGGGTGGCGGTTTTTACATGATCGCCTATTTCTTATTAATATTTTTCTTTACCTATTTTTATACGGCTATCACTTTTAATCCAGAAGAATTAGCAAATAATATAAAAAAATACGGTGGTTTTATCCTGGGAATCAGGCCGGGCAAGCCGACCGCAGAATTTTTGGAATTTACAATTAGCCGGTTGACATTTGTAGGCGCGTTTTTCTTAGCATCGGTAGCGCTGATCCCGAGTATTGTAGAAGGGATAACAAAAATAACTTCTTTCCAGGGGCTGGGCAGCACAGCACTTTTAATTGTGGTTGGTGTGGCACTTGATTTAGTAAGGCAAGTAGAAACTCACCTGGTTACCAGGCAGTACGAGGGGCTTTTGGCATGAATATAATTTTACTCGGTCCTCCGGGATCAGGTAAAGGTACGCAGGCTGTGCGGTTGGCCGAAAAATTAAAACTGCCGCACATTGCAGTTGGTGATATGTTGCGCGAAGCGGTTGCGGCCAAAACCGAAACCGGGAATAAGATTGAGAGCCTGATGAAAAATGGGATGCTGGTCCCGGATGAAATTACAATCGAGTTGGTTCAAGCAAGATTAAGCCGTAAGGATTGTGATAAAGGCTTTATTTTGGATGGTTTTCCACGTTCACAGGAACAGGCTAATGCACTGGATGAGCTGTTGGACGGCCTGGATTACACCGTTTTATACATTGACATTGCAATGGACGCAGTGATTGAACGCAACTCACAACGTTTAAGCTGTCGGGGCTGCCGCGAAGTATATAATTTATCAAATAAACGACCAATGGCTGCAGGTATTTGTGATAAATGTGGAGGAAAGATCTATCAACGCGAAGATGATAAGCCAGAAGTTATAAAAAATCGTTACCAGGTTTATATGACCAATACCCAGCCGCTGGTAGATCATTATACCCATATAAATAAGATTCAATATATCTCCGGAGAAGGAGAGATAGAAGCTGTTTCGATCCGGCTTAATAAAGCCTTGCACATTGAATGATTCCGATAAAAAGTGAAGCTGATATCAAAAGTATTAGGATCGCCGGTAAGATTCTGGCAGAGATTTTTTCTGAAATCAAACTGCTGATCAAGCCAGGGATAAATACGGCTGAGATCGATAAGCGGGCAGAAGAACTTCTGCTTAAAAAGAAAGCTATTCCGGCCTTTCGAGGCTACCGGGATTATCGGCATACGACTTGTATCTCGGTTAACGAAGAGATTGTACATGGAATTCCGGGGAGATGCGATCTGGAACCTGGAGATATTGTCGGAATAGATATTGGAGCGATTGTCAGAGGCTATTACGCTGATATGGCAGTAACTTTTGCAGTTGGTGAAATAAGCAAGAAGAAAAAAAAACTGCTTATCGCAACCAAAGCGGCTCTCAGGTCTGCAATTAAGCAGGCAAAGGCTGGTAATAATCTGGGCGATATCGGTTGGGCGATTGAGAGCTCAGCTAAAAAAGCTGGTTTTTCGGTAGTAAGAGACCTCTTTGGGCACGGGGTTGGCAGAGAGTTGCATGAGGATCCACTTATTCCAAATTATGGGAATCAGGGTGAGGGGATACAGCTAAAGCCGGGAATGGTTTTTGCGATAGAACCGATGTTAAACATCGGTGGGTATGAGATTGAGACGCTTGCAGATGGGTGGACCATTGTTACTAAGGATCGTTCTCCATCAGCACATTTTGAACATACGGTTTTGATAACAGAGGGGAAAGCGGAGATATTAACAAATGAATAAATCGAAAGATGTAATTGAGTTAGAAGGAATTGTGGCAGAAGCACTGCCTAATGCACAATTCAGGGTAAAGCTTGAAACCGGCCAGTTGATTCTGGCCCATGTTTCTGGAAAGATCCGGAAGCATTTTATCAGGATTTTGCCGGGGGATAAAGTAAGGTTAGAAATTTCCCCCTATGATTTAACAAGAGGTCGGATAACTTATAGGATGAAATAATGAAAGTAAGGTCATCGGTTAGAAAAATTTGTGCTAAGTGCAAAATAATCCGCCGGGAAGGACGGGTACGGGTAATTTGTACTAATCCAAAACATAAACAGAGACAAGGATAAATTAGGAGGATAATTTAAATATGGCAAGAATCGCAGGTGTTGATCTGCCGCTAAAAAAGAGGATCGAGATTGCATTAACTTATATCTATGGAATTGGTTCGGCAATGAGCCGTCGTTTGCTTGATCAAGTTGGTATCGATTATTCTATAAAAACAAAAGATTTGACCGAAAAACAGGTAGTAGAATTACGTGAAGCGATCAAAGGGATCATGGTCGAGGGTGATCTAAGGAAAGAAGTTCACTTAAACATAAAACGTCTAATTGATTCAGGCTCGTATCGCGGAGCCAGGCATCGTAAAAATTTGCCGTCGCGGGGGCAAAGGACCAAAACAAACGCCAGAACCAGGCGCGGAAAACGTAAAACGGTTGGCAGCGGTAAGAAGAAGGAAGAAGGGAAAACTTAAAAAAGAGCCCCTCGATAGACTCGGGGCAAGGAGTGTAAAACATAATAATGGCTGAAACAAAAGTTGTAAAAAAGAAAAAACTAAGAGGAGTATCGCGCGGGACTGCACATATCAAGGCAACCTTTAATAATACGATAATAAGTTTGACTGATCAGAATGGGAATATTATTGTAAAATCATCATCCGGAGCGGTCGGTTTTAAGGGGACCAAAAAAGGAACTCCGTTTGCTGCACAGCTGGCAGCAGAGGGAGCAGCCAGGCAAGCAATTGAAGTTGGTTTGCGTGAAGTCGATGTTTTTGTAAAAGGGCCCGGGTCTGGGCGTGAAACTGCGATTCGTGCGTTACAAGGAGCCGGGCTTGAAATAAACTCAATCAAGGATGTAACACCAATTCCGCATAATGGTTGCAGGCCGAAAAAGCGGAGGAGAGTCTGATGGGCAGAACAAAAGCTAAGTGCAAAAATTGTAGGCGTGAAGGCGAAAAGCTTTTCTTAAAGGGTGATCGTTGTTTGTCTGCACACTGTTCAGTTGAGAAAAGAAAATATCCACCCGGTCAGCATGGTGCCAAACCGGTAAAAATGACCGAATACGGAAAACGTCTGCGTGAAAAACAGAAGGCCAGAAGGATCTATGGCTTAAGCGAAAGACAGTTTGAAAGTTATTTTGATAAAGCTGCAAAGATGAAAGGTTCAACCGGTGAAAAGCTGATGGAACTATTAGAGCGAAGGCTTGATAATGTTGTTTATCGGCTTGGTTTTGCAGCTTCTCGTTCGCAGGCTCGACAGGTTGTTCGTCACGGACATATTAAGGTTAATAACCGCAAGGTTAATATCCCGTCTTTCCAGGTAAAAGAGAAACATGAGATTATTATTAATCCCGGGTTGCTTAAGGTAATCAAAGAAAAATTGGCGGATTACACTCCGCCAGCCTGGTTGGTGCATGAGGGAGAAGAACCTAAGGGGAAGGTGGTGCATCTTCCAACCCCGGATGATATCGAAAAGATGATCGAACAATCACTGATTGTCGAGTACTATTCAAGATAGGAGGAGAAAAGATGATAAGATTAGGAGAGAAACCGTGGGTAAGGTACGAAGAAGAGGCACCAGCATATGGTCGGTTTATAGTTGAACCGCTTGAGCGTGGTTATGGAGCTACACTCGGGAATTCACTCAGGAGAGTGTTATTGTCATCTCTGCCAGGAGCGGCAATTTCTTCAATAAAAATTGATGGGATCAGCCACGAATTTTCGACCATCCCGGGAGTGTTAGAAGATTTGCTGCAATTGATTTTAAACCTGAAGCAGGTTGTAATCAAATCATATTCTGACACACCTAAAGTTATTACCCTGGTCAGCAAAAAGAAGGGGCAATTAACCGTTGCTGATATTGAACATGACTCGGAAATTGAGATCATCAACAAAGACAAGGTTATTGCTACACTCGATTCGGGTGGAAAGATTGATATGGAAATGATTGTTGAGCGGGGACGGGGTTTTGTAACCAGCGAGGGCAATAAAAAATCGAGCTTACCGGTGGGAGCAATCCCGATTGATTCTATTTTTACACCTGTGCTAAAAGTTAACGTGGTGGTGGATGAAGTCCGGGTTGGTCAAGAAATTAACCATGATCGTTTAGTTTTGCACGTCTGGACTAATGGTGCGATTAAGCCGGATGAAGCGGTCAGGGAGAGCGCAAAAATTCTTTCAAAGCACATAGATATGTTTGTACACCTGGGCCAGCCGACCGAACTTTTTGGCGAAGCTGAAGAGAAGAAAATCGAAGTTGACTCGCACGTTTACGAGATGAGCCTGGAAGATCTCGAACTAACTGCGCGTTCGCTCAATTGTCTAAAAAAAGCCAATGTTAATAAAGTTGGTGATTTGCTAGGTTATAGCGGTGTTGATCTGATGAAGTTCCAAAACTTTGGCCTTAAATCGCTAAAAGAAGTGCGTGCAAAACTTAATGAATATAAATTGTCACTAAAAGGTGAAGAAGAGGAAGCTTAATGAGGCACAAGTTAAAATATCGAAAACTGGGCAGAAAAACGACCAACCGGATGAGTATGTTGATGTCTCAGGTTTCCGCACTTTTTAAATACGGTAAGATTAAAATTACCAAAACAAGAGCAAAAGAGGTTCGGCGTTTGGCGGAAAGAATAATTGCAAGTGCCAAGTATAACACTTTGGCGGTTAAAAGAAAAATTGCTGCTAAGTTTAGAGGAGATCGCAGCTTGGTAAAAAAAGCAATTGAATTGGGAGTAAAATACGAAGGACGTCCAGGCGGGTTTACCCGGATAATAAAATTGGGTAAAAAGCGGAAAGGGGATGGGGCTGAAATGGCGTTACTTGAATTAGTTTAGAATAATGCGTAATCTCGTACTTGAGATTATGTACGATGGTAGAAATTACCATGGATATTGCCGGCAGCCCGGGCTGCCAACAGTGCAAGCGGAAATTGAAAAAGCGCTATTTAAATTGACCGGTAAAAAAATAGGTGTAACTGGTGCTGGACGGACTGACGCGGGAGTCCATGCAGAGGGGCAGGTAGTTAACTTTAAAACAGAAAGTAAGCTGCCATTAATGAGAATAAAAGCAGGACTTAACGCTTATCTGCCAACCGATATTCGGATTATAAAATCAAAAGCAGTTGCAGAAGCTTTTCACGCCAGATTTTCAGCCAAAGCAAAAAGATATATCTATTCTATTTTTGAAGGAGACCTGGTTCCATATTTTTTGGTTCCATTTACCTATCGGATTAGGCCGGGGATTGATCTGAAAAAGTTAAAGCGTGCGGCGATGGCGTTTACAGGAAAACACAACTTTACCGCGTTTGCGTCAGAGGCGGCTAAGAGAAATCCGGTTAAAACAATTTATACGATTTCTGTTAGAACTAAAAAGTATAAATTAGGGAGATTAATAGAGCTTGAGTTTGTGGGAAATGGATTTTTATACAAGATGGTGAGGCATCTGGTTGGTGCCATGATAGAAGTGGGAAAGGGTAAGGTTAAATTGTCAGTGATTAAGAAGAATTTAAAGACTCCGGGTAAAGTAAGAATTGGGAAAACTGTGCCGGGGCATGGATTAAGGTTAAGTGAGGTAATTTATAAATGAAAAGAAATGCGACGTTTTCGATTAAAGCGAAAGAGGTCAAAAAAGTTAGTTATTTGATCGATGCCAAAGGAGCAATCCTGGGGCGTTTGGCGGTAAAAGCTGCAAATATATTGCGGGGAAAAAATAAAGTAACTTTTACACCGCATATGGATTGCGGTGATAATTTGGTTGTTATTAATGCCAGCCTGGTTAAGCTGAGCGGTAAAAAAGAAAAAGCGAAAACCTATTTTAAACACTCTGGTTATCCGCACGGGATGAAAGTTATTGTTTTTGAAGATATGATCAAACGTGATCCAAAGAAAGTTGTTCGTCAGGCGGTGGCGGGAATGCTTCCGAAGGGTAGATTGGGCAGAATGATCATAAAAAACATGAAGGTTTTTGTTGATGAAAATCATAATTTATCAGAGGAGTTAATTAAAGCATGAGTGATGAAAAAAAGCCAAAAAAAGTCCGAGTGACAAAGCCGCGCGTCAAAAAATCTGCTGTAGAAAAACCGAAGAAAAAAGTGATACAACAACCGGAAAATAAATATTATGGCACCGGCAGAAGAAAAACTGCAGTTGCTAAAGTATGGCTTACTCCTGGATCAGGTAAGCGGATTGTAAACAAGAAAACAGCCGAAGTATATTTTTGTAATCGACCGCTGTTGTTAACCGTTATTGAGAAGCCTTTTCAAGCAGTTTCTGCTCCTCCAATGGACCTCAGCGCTGAGTTATTCGGTGGTGGAGTGCCAGCCCAATCTGATGCGATCAGGATGGGAGTGGCGCGAGCACTAATTGAATATAATCCAGAATATCGTTCGACCTTGAGAAAATTAGACCTCTTACGACGGGATCCGCGGGAAAAAGAGCGGAAAAAAGCCGGTTACAAACGCGCTCGGAAGTCATTCCAGTATACTAAGAGATAAAAATCTTTATAGAGGAGGATTAGATATGGCACCATTAAAACAATTTCTGATGATTCCAGGTCCTACCCCGATTCCAACCAGAATTCTATCAGCGATGAACCATGAAATGATCGGGCATCGTGGCCCCGGATTTTCTAAAATCTTGGGAGAAGTAATCGAAGGCCTAAAATGGGCCTACCAGACTAAAAATGATGTAATGGTTTATCCTTCTTCTGGGACCGGTGGGATGGAGACGGCAGTAGTCAATACTTTATCAGCAGGGGATACTGTTTTAGTTGTAAACATTGGTAACTTTGGTGAGCGCTTTATTAAAATCTTAAAAGCGTACGGTGTTGATGTGATTGACATGAAGGTTGAACGGGGCAAAGCTGCTGATCCAAAAGAATTAGAGCAAAAGCTTAAGGCTGATAAAGATAAAGAAATTAAAGCAGTTCTTATGCAGCACAATGAAACCTCTACCGGAGTTTTGAATGATATAGAAGCATTAGCTAAAGTCGTAAAATCGCACGGAGCTTTAATAATTGTTGATTCTGTTTCTGGTCTTTTAACTGCTCCTTTGAAAACTGATGAATGGGGATTGGATGTAGTGATTGCTGGTTCACAGAAAGCTTTCATGGTCCCGCCCGGGATCGCTTCGGTCTCTATGTCAAAGAAAGCGTGGGAATATTATGAAAAAGCGCAACTCCCTAAGCATTACTGGGATATTAAGAACCAGAAAAAGTTTGCAGACAAGGGGCAAACCTATACTACACCACCTGAGTCAATAATTTTTGGGATGCACGAAGCAATAAAAATACTAAAAGAAGAAGGGATGGAAAATATCTTTAAACGCCATGCTCAAAATAGAGAAATCATCCGTTCCGCCTGTAAGGCACTGGGATTAAAACTATTAGCTGATGATGCCGGCGCATCATGTGCTGTTACCGCCATCTTCCCGCCGGAGGGGATTGATGCTGAAAAGGTTCGCTCTGAAATGCGCAATCGTTTTGGGGTCGAATTAGCTCCTGGTCAGGGAGACTTGAAAGGAAAACTTTTCCGGATTGGCCATCTTGGATACGTTGATAAACTTGAACTGGTTGCCACCATTGGCGCGCTAGAACTCCTCTTCTCACAGATGGGAGCGAAGATAGAAATCGGCACTGGAGTTAAAGCGGCGTTAGAGCAGATTAAGTAAGATAAAAGAGAAAAGATAAAACATAAAAACCACAGATAAAAATTAAAAGAGGGAATTAAATTTCATTTTTAAGATTTTAGTTGTGGCTTCTATTTTTTCTCTTTTATCTTTACTCTTTTCTGCTATAATCATCAATAACTATGCCAGAAGATAACAAACTACAACAACTTTTAAAACAAATCGACCAAAAGAAGGAAAAAATTGATCAGGCCAGGCCGCTGCCGAAAATTATCGTTGATAAGCTTTCTGAGTATTTCACAGTAGAATGGACCTACAATAGCAACGCGATAGAAGGGAATACAATGACTTTGCAGGAAACTTCTTTAATCTTAAAAGAAGGATTAACTATTTCTGGAAAAAGTATGCGGGAGCATTTGGAAGTAACAAACCATAAAAATGCAATTGATTTTCTCAATGAACTGCTGAAAAAGGTTGAACCGATAACTCAAAGGGATATTTTAGAAATTCACAAGCTTATTCTGGAAGGTATTAATAATAAGTATGCTGGAAGATTGCGTGATGTAGAAGTTTTTATCTCTGGCTCTCCGCATAAACCACCATTGCCCCAAGCAGTTGAAGGAATGATGTTGGAGTTTTCTAAATGGATGGTTGAACAGCAGGAAAAAAAGAAGCTTCATCCGGTCCGTTTTGCTGCGCAATCACATTTTAAGCTAGTAGATATCCATCCTTTTATAGATGGTAATGGCCGAACGGCCAGGTTGTTGATGAACTTAATCTTAATGAAATACGGTTATCCGATCGCAGTCTTTGAATGTGAAACTGATAAGCGAAAAGCTTACTATAAATCGCTCCAAGATGGACATACCGGTAATTTGCTACCTTTTGAGCTAATGGTCGCTCAATACGTTGACCAGACTGCGGATAAGTATATCGGATCAATTCCACCAACAAGATAAAACAGAAAACATTAAAACTACAACTGAAAGATTAAAGATTAAGTTAAATTATGGTTTTTAGTTTTGATCTGTGGCTTTAATCTTTTCTCTTTTATCTTTAATCTTTTTTTAGTATAATTTAAGAATAAGAGGAGCAAATAAAATGAAAGTACTTGCATCAGATAAAATTGCCGAAGTCGGGTTGAAAATGTTAAAAGACGCCGGGATTGAGGCGGAGATGAAAACCGGCTTAAAAGAAGATGAGCTGTGTAAAATTATCGGCGACTACGATGGCCTGGTTATCCGTTCTGCCACTAAAGTAACTCCCAAAATTCTGGAAGCTGCCAAAAAATTAAAAATTGTCGGACGGGCCGGGGTGGGGGTGGATAACGTTGATATCCCAATGGCGACCAAAAAGGGAGTGATCGTTGTTAACTCTCCGGAGGGGAATACTATTGCTGCAGCAGAACATTCAGTTGCGATGTTAATGTCGATGGCGCGTAACATCCCGCAGGCCTGTGCCAAACTAAAAACCGGAAAATGGGATAAAAAATCTTTTAAAGGGGTTGAGGTTTTTAATAAAACGTTGGGTGTTATCGGTTTGGGTAAAATTGGGCGCCACGTAGCTTCGTGTGCGATCGGCCTGGGGATGAAAGTAGTCGGATATGATCCATTTATCTCAGAAGAGTATGCAAAGTCGCTTGGGATTGAACTTTCTGATCTGGATGGATTATTCAAGCGGGCTGACTTTATCACTTTGCATCTTCCCAAAAACAAGGATACTCTCAACTTAATCAACAAAGCTTCAATTGCAAAAATGAAAAAGGGAGTTAGAATACTAAACGTTGCCCGGGGTGGAATTGTAAATGAAAAGGATTTGTCTGAAGCATTAAAGGCCGGGCAGGTTGCGGCAGCTGCAATTGACGTTTTTGAAAAAGAACCGTGTGAATCATCACCTTTGTTTGAACTTGATAATGCAATTGTCACCCCGCATCTGGGAGCTTCAACCGAAGAAGCACAGGTTAACGTTGCGGTAGACGTAGTTGAGCAGATCATAGAAGTATTAAAAGGTGGGATGGCCCGCTCTGCGGTCAATATTCCATCTTTTAAGCCAGAAGTGTTAAAAAAAGTGCAACCATTTATCGATCTGTCTCAGAAATTAGGAAAAATTTCTGCCCAACTGGTTGACGGAGCGGTTGAGACCGTTGAAATTAATTATTCCGGTGAAGTAGCAGAATCTGAAGTTGCACCATTAACTGCTGCGGTTTTAAAAGGATTGCTCGAACCGCTTTTAGGCCCTACCGTAAACTTTGTAAATGCTCCAATTGTTGCAAAAGAACGCAAGATCAAGGTGTTGGAATCAAAATCGAAAGAGATTAAAGACTATGCCAGTTTAGTTAAAGTAAAAGTAAAATCAGCAAAAGGGGAGCGTGAGGTGGGCGGGACAGTTTTTGGGATGGGGGATCAAAAATTAGTCCTTTTGGATGGTTTTTCTGTTGATGTCCACCCGGATGGTTATCTTCTGGTGTTGGGTAATATTGACCGGCCAGGAATGATCGGGAAGATTGGAAAGCTTTTGGGTGACAATAAGATCAACATTGCAGCAATGGATGTGGGGCGTAAACAAATCGGAGAGAAGGCAGTAATGGTGATTGATGTTGATAGCCAGGTTTCGGAAGAGCTTTTAGAAAAGATAAATCAGATTGATGGGATCTTTGGTGCGCGTGTTGTAAATATCTGATGATAAAGCTCCCCTGGTCCGGCAAAAAAAAGGTTGGCTTAGCGTTAAGCGGTGGGGTGGCCCGCAGCCTGGCACACATTGGGATCCTCAAAGTCTTTAAAAGAGAAAAAATTCCGATTAAAATGATTGCTGCAACCTCCGGTGGAGCGATGGTTGGATCCCTCTTTGCCTTTGGCCTTGATCCAGATTATATCGAAGAGGTTTTTACCAGAGATTTTAATTTGCTGCGGGTATCAATCGATCAGATCAATCCATTCACCAATAACACAGTACAGGAGTTTATAGAAGATGTATTAGGGAAAGTATATTTTAAAGATGCGGATATCCCGATTGCAGTTATTGCTCAAGACATTAAGAGCGGGAAGACGGTGGTCTTAAAATCAGGTAAAGTGGCACCAGCAGTAGCAGCAAGTTCGGCCTTCCCTGGTATATTTAATCCTAAAAAAATCAATGGGATGAGTTTAATTGACGGGGGAGGAGCAGATAATTTACCGGTAGCTGAACTTATTAGGATGAAAGCCTCTATTACAATTGCAGTGGATGTTATTTCGGACCGTCCGCTTAAAAAAGATACTAAAAATCCAATTCAGGTTTTGGGGCGCGCGTTAGATCTAGCGATAAAAAAGTTAACTGCGGATGCAAGAGCTGCAGCAGATATTTGCATTGAGCCGGAGATCCCGATGGATATCTGGCATGCTGATTACCACAAGTCGAAGATAATAATAGAAGCTGGAGAAAAGGCTGCCTTAAAAAAAATCCAGGAGATTAAAGCTCTATTGTAAGTGCATCGATCCGGGCTTTAAGGGTAGAACGTGCAACGCCCAAAATTTTTGCCGCTTGAGTTTTATTGCCACGGGTTTTATGCAAAGCATGTTGAATATATTTTTTCTCATATTCTTTGCAGGCATCTTCTAAAAAACCGATCTTTTCTGTTCTTATACCGTTACCAATTCCCCAGAGGTGTTCAATTGTAATAGTATCTCCCTGGCAGAGTACCACGGCCCGCTCGATTAGATTTTGCAATTCCCTAACGTTACCCGGAAAGAAATAATCTAACAACCGTTTGGTTGCTTCTTTAGAAATGGCGTCCACTTTTTTATTAAGCACCCGGTTGTATTTTTCAATAAAATAGTTGATAAAGAGTGGAATATCATCTTTTCTGTCCCTCAGCGGGGAAAGGTTAATGGGGATAACATTTAGGCGGTAGTACAGGTCTTCTCTAAAACTTCCGGTCAAGAGCTCTTCCTCAAAATCGATATTGGTCGCTGCAATAATTCTTACATTGATATCGATCGGATCTGATCCACCCAGACGGGTAATCTGGCGGTCTTCAAATACACGTAGCAGTTTTGATTGCATCGCCTTATGCATACAACCAATTTCGTCCAAAAAAAGAGTCCCGTTATTAGCCAGCTCAAATTTTCCGATCCTTCTCTCCAGCGCTCCGGTAAAAGCTCCCCTTTCGTATCCAAAGAGTTCTGATTCGAGCAGATTTTCTGGGATCGCAGCACAGTTTATAGCTACAAACGGCCGGTTAGACCGGTCAGAGTGACGTCTAATTTCTTTAGCTACAATCTCTTTACCGGTTCCTGATTCGCCGGTTATAAGAATGGTGCTGGGGGTTTTGGCAACTGATTTAATCAGTTTTCTCAACTCTATTATTTGGGGTGAGTTGCCGATTAAATCTGAATATTTTTCGGTTTCTTTTAAAGTCTCTTTTAAATAGCGATTTTCTCTCAATAGATTAGATAAGTTGTTGGCCTTCTTCACTACTGCCAGCAGCTCTTCGACCTCAAATGGTTTGGTAACATAGTCAAAAGCAGATAGTTTCATACACTCCACCGCTGACTTAATATCAATTGATGCAGAAACAATGACTACTGGAATCTGATTGTCAAAAGCTTTTATTTTAGTTAAGATTTCTAGGCCATCCATATCTGGAAGCCGTAAATCAAGTAACACAATTGAGATATTTTCTTTTTTTACTTTTTCGATCCCGATCTGTCCATTTGCTGCAACTTCAATCGAGTAGTTTTTCTTCAGAATTGTTTTTAATGTATATTGCATCCCCTCGTCATCTTCGATTATTAGTACTTTGTTTTTATTGTTTTTCATAATCTCCTTATAGCAATTATATTTCTCGATCTATTGCTTAAAAGATGAAAAAAATGTAGCGCATGTCGACAGTCGTGTCGAAATATATGATAAAATATATTATGGCTCTCTACAAAACAGAAGGAATAATATTAGGCAGCTGCCCATTTGAAGAATCGGGAAAACTGGTGACTGTTTTTACAAAGGAACATGGTAAGATTTCTGTTATTGCAAAAGGGGCTAAAAGGCCGACCTCCCGTTTTGGAGGGAGGTTAGAAACGTTTTCTTATGGAGAGCTGCTTTTAGCGAAGGGGCGCAACCTGGATATTTTGAGCCAGATGGAGCTGCGTGAATCTTTTCAGTCGATCCGTGAAGACCACACTCAGCTCAATCTCGGATTTTATTTTATAAAAATTATTCAGGCTGCGACAATGCAGCGGCAGCGTAATCCGAAGCTTTTTAAATTGCTGCTTTTATCTCTAAAAAAGATGAAAGATGGGGCCGCACTTGATTATGTTGTGCGGTTTTTTGAAATTAATTTACTTAAAGCAGAGGGCGTTTTTAGGGCTGACCAGCTGCCGGAAGAGATAATCTCTGAGCATCTGGATAAGGATATTAAGTTATGGAAAAAAATGATAACCAGCACGGTTTTATAGCTGTATTATCAAACGTCCGATTTTTGCTGCTCTGGTTAGCCCAGGTAACCAGCCAAACAGCTGACCGAGTTTTTGTTTATATCTTGATGATTGTGGCCTATAATTTGACCCAGAGTAATCTGGGAGTATCGATTCCGCTTATTGCTTTTGGAGTACCTTCGGTTCTATTTGCGTCACTGGCCGGAGTTTATGTTGATAAATTAGACCGAAAAGGGATTCTGTTAGTTACTAATATTGTGCGCGGATTATTGATTTTGTTGATAATTCCGGCTGCATCCAAGTCACTGCTATTAATTTTCTTAATTAGTTTTCTAATTTATACGGCGACCCAATTTTTTGCCCCGGCTGAAACATCTACCATACCCGAACTGATTGACAAAAAATATTTGATCGTTGCCAATTCACTCTTTATGGTAACCTGGATGGCGTCATCAGTAGTCGGTTTTGGTTTGGGTGCACCTTTAGTGAACTTCTTTGGGAATAAAAATACTTTTATCATATCTGCTGCACTCTATTTTATCTCTGCCATGGCAATATTTTTGATCCCGCTCAAATTTAAAGAGCCGCTGCAGAAGAATAAAGAGAAGCCTGTAATGGATGAGCTAAAAATGGGATTTGAATTTATCCGCAGAAATGATGTGGTCAGATATTCTCTTTTAAAGCTCTTTGTAGCTGCCTCAGCTATTGCAATACTTTCGGTTTTGGCAATTGGTTATGCGAAGGATGTTTTACATATTGGGGAGAAAAACTTTGGCTATCTTATTCTGGTGGTCGGTTTTGGGATGATTTTGGGGATGGGTGTTTTAGAGAAGCTGACGCACTACCTGAAGAAGGGACCCATTGTAATCTTGAGTTTCATCTTTTCGGGCTTAGCCTTAATCGGGATGTCATTAGTAAAAGATTTGGTCTCGGCCCTACTTTTGATTGTGGTTTTAGGCGTTGGAAACATATTTATAACTTCATCGATCCAGACCATTCTTCAGCACCGTATTCCGAGACAAATTAGGGGGCGGGTTTTCGGGGTACAAAATATGGTCATTAATTCTGCTTTTACTTTTCCGGTTGTGATCTTTGGTTACTTAGCAGATTTGGTTAGTATACAATTTTCTTTAGCTTTGTTAGGCGCCGGAGTTTTACTTATGGGATTAGCCGGAATATTCTTGCCGAAATTTAAAGAGGCGTAAACTGAGAGGATTTCAAATTTTCTCCCAAATCCACAAATTTATTCTCGAAGGTTTCTGTTTCTAGCAAGAATAAATAAACTAAGTATGACCTTCATCATTAGTCCTCCTTTCTTTAGACAAACTGATTTTATATTACCACTTAATAGATCTCTAATTCAACTACGACCTACTTATTTTACCACTTCCCACTTCAATATGTTAAAATATAATTATAAGGCGGTGGATAACCATGAATGTAATTATTAAATTAGATAAAGAATACGATCCAAAAGAAGTTTCAGAGACAATCGAATCGATTTTTACTGAAAAGGCTTCGTTTGCAGAATATAAAGTTAAACAGTACAGGACTAGCTGTGAAAAATATGAGAAAAAATACAAGCTTAAGTCTGATGAATTTTTTAAAAAATTCGAAGCTGGTGAGCTGGGAGACGGACAGCAATATTTTGACTGGTTTGCTGCAAAACAGGGTTTAAAGATTTGGCTACATAAATATAATATCCTTAAAGGTATTTCGATCAGTGGAAATTAAGGATTACTACAAAAGGATTCTGGCTTTTTGTGCGGATACGCCTTTAATCATTAACTTCCATTTAGATTTTGAAGAGATTGACATAAATGTTGGTTATTTTTCTGGCCTTATTAATCTGGTGGATGGATCCAATTTGCACATTTCTGAATTTGTTGAAATATCAGGTAAAGAGATAAAAAGGCCAAAGTATCGATATCATTGGCAAAAAAGCAATCCAAGTGTAATTGCACGTTGGGATAACGCCCCTCATTATAAGAATTTGAAATCTTCCCCCGATCATTTACATAAAGATGATAAGGTAATTGATTCAGAAAAAAAGGACTTATTTAAGGTTTTATCTGAAATTGAAAAACTGATAGTGTAAGAATGAATCCTAAAATCTGCCAATTTTATATTACTCTAAAGTGCAACGCTACCTGTGAGTTTTGTGATATATGGCACCGGTCAGAATATCAGGATGCCCCTGAAATTACAGCCATGGAACATGAAAAAGGCTTAAAGGCGTTAAGGCGGAAAGGGGTGGAGGAGTTGAGGATAACCGGGGGAGAGCCTCTGCTTTACGATGAACTGCCACAAGTATTAAAGATTGCAAAAGAGCTAGGCTTCAAAATTTCACTTTTTACAAACTGCTACCATTATCCAGAGCGGGCAAAAGAGATCAAAAATCTGGTGAACACCTTTTATTTTTCGATCGATTATCCTTATCCTGAACAGCATAACCGCAGCAGGGGCCGGTCGCTTTTTAATAATATTATAAGAAGTATTGAAAAGGCCACGCATCTGAAAGAAAATATTGTCATGTTTTATACTGTAACTCGTGACAGCATCCTTTATCTCCCAGAAATTGTAGAATTTTGCGATAAGTTTTCGGTTAATGTTATCTTAAATCCGGTTTATGATTTTGCAGGAACCCAGGGCTTTAATCCAGATTCAATCGATTATATGCGCTATTTTGGCCGCCGTAAAAATGTATTTGTTAACCTGGCGCTGCTCCAATTTATTGCCAGTCGGGGGAATAGCATTGCTTTTCCCAGATGCCGTGCCAGGGAGAGCGTTGTAACAATGCTCCCTTCAGGCAAAACGGTTGCACCTTGCTTTTATAATCAAGGTGGCAAACAGGGGAAAGAGTCAGTTTGCATTAGTTGCATGCGCTGGCCGTATATGTTACCATCATTTACAATCGGTTTTGACCGCTATAAAATTTTGGATCTATATTCAAAACGTCTCTGGTCAAAAAGAAGTATTAAATTGGAGGCTATAAGATGAAAATTTTGCAATTGACCCCGTATTTTTATCCCCACACCGGGGGAACCGAGAAGTACGTTAAAGATTTGTCGACAGAGTTAGTTAAAAAGGGGCATGAGGTAACAGTTATTACTAATAATGTACCAATTTCCAAAAAAGCTCTGGCAGAAGAGATGATGAATGGGTTTAAAGTAATCCGCCTCCCTGCAATTGATGTTGCCTATCTGCCTTTAACGATGGCATTTAACAAAAAAATGTGTGAAGGCTATGACTTAGTCCACTGTCATGCGCCGGCGGCGTCCTTTGTCAGAGCGGTAGCGGGTAAGATTGATGCACCGGTAATGGTTACTTTTCACTGTGATATCTTGATGTTTGATAAATTTATTGGTATTCCAATCCCCGGATTTATAAAATCGTTTTTTAACAATATCATGGCCCAATATTCTAAAATTTGGGTTAAAAAAGCAGACGGAGTACTGGCAACTACCGATTCTTATGCCGCAGGATCTCCGGTTTTGAGCGATGTTAAACACTATACTGCTCCGATCGGAGTACATTATGA
>JBHPMS010000078.1:0-2076 GCA_042563095.1 Candidatus Margulisiibacteriota bacterium | reverse complement strand
ACCAATAGGCTTCTTTACACTTTGGATAGTTGCTGCAACCGTAGAATATTTTACCACGCCGACTCCTTCTTTCCAAGATGTCGCCACTGCATTTTGGGCACTTTATCCCACTTTTTTTAATCAAAGGCTTGGTGAAGCGACAATCCGGAAAACCAGAGCAAGCATAGAAATCACCATAACGGCCAGAACGGATTAATAAATTTTTTCCACAGGTGGGGCAAATCTCATCAGTGGGGATCTCTTTTTTTACACTCTTCATATCTATGTAAGCTTTTGAAAGATTGGCTGCAAACGGCTCATAAAATTCCTTTAAGGTTTGCTCGTATTTCATTTTTCCGGCGACAACAGCATCTAATTCATCTTCGAGCTGGGCGGTAAACTGAACATCCATGATTTTTGGAAAGTGTTGCACCAGCAGACCGTTAGTGGTGGTCCCCAGCTCGGTAGGAAAGAAAACTCTCCCTTCTCTCCTGATATAGCCGCGGTCTTCAATGGTAGCGATAATTGGAGCATAGGTAGAGGGGCGTCCAATCCCTTTTTGCTCTAACTCTCTGATTAAACTGGCTTCGTTAAAGCGGGGAGGAGGTTCGGTAAAATGTTGTTTAGGTAAAAGTTCTTCCAGTTTTAATGTTTCTCCTTCTGTTAACTCGGGTAAAATTGCTTCTTGTTCTTGGGTTGCGACTTTGCCTTCTTTGTCTTCTTGCGCTTCGGTGTAGAGCGTGATGAAACCATTAAATTTTATAATTGATCCAGAAGCTTTAAAAATATGCTTATCAGCAGAGATATTGATAGAAGTTTTATCCATTATGGCAGAGGCCATTTGGCAGGCGATAAAACGCTTCCAAATTAAGCTATACAATTTTAGTTGGTCACTATTTAATGATGTTTTAATCGTTTCTGGATCACGCGGGGCTCTGGTTGGGCGGATTGCTTCGTGGGCGTCCTGGGCCGACTTTTTGGTTTTATAATGACGTGGTTTTTCGGGTAGATACGGTTTTCCAAAGTTGTCTTCAATATATTTTCGGACATCGGCCAACGCGCTGTTTGCAATCCTGACTGAATCAGTGCGCATATAAGTTATCAAACCGACCGAACCTTCTCCTGATAACTCAATCCCTTCATATAATTGTTGGGCAATAGTCATAGTTTTGCGGGGAGAAAAACCGAGCCGGCGGGAAGCTTCTTGTTGCAGGGTTGAAGTGATAAAGGGTGGAGCCGGATTTCTCTTTTGCTCTTTTTTTGTAATCTTTTTTACTTTGAAAGGGCTGTTCTTACAAACTTCAAAAATTATATCTGCTGCAGTTTTATTTGGGATTATCTCTTTAGTTGAGAGTTTTGACCAAAAAGACGCTGCAACATCTTCCTTTTGCAGCCTGGCACTGATCGACCAATACTCTTCCGGTGTAAAATCGTTGATCTCCTTTTCCCTTTCACAGATAAGTTTTACCGAGATTGATTGTACCCTTCCGGCAGAGAGGCCTTTGCGCACTTTTTTCCAAAGCAGTGGAGAAAGCTTATAACCGACCAGGCGATCCAGGATCCTTCTGCCTTGCTGGGCATCAACCCGGTTCATATCAATTTTTCTCGGATTCTTTACTGCGCGCTGCACGGCCTCCCTGGTGATTTCATTAAACTCAATTCTTTTTGTTTTAGCTGCGCTATCTATAAGATGGCTCAGATGCCAGGCAATTGCTTCTCCTTCACGATCCGGATCGGGAGCCAGAAAAATTGTATCAGAAGCCTTGGCCAGCTTTTCTAAATTTTTTATTATTTTACTCTTGCCTTTGATCGTTACATAGGTGGGAGCAAAGTTATTATCAACATCTACGCCAATCCGTGAGGCAGGAAGATCCCTAATATGTCCTCCACAGGCAGCAACTTTGTAACCGGGGCCTAAAAACTTTTCGAGTGTCCGCGCTTTAGCCGGACTTTCTACAATCACCAAATGTTTTTTCTTTTTAGCCATAATGACTCCTAGGTTAGCAGAATATAATACATTCTGTCAAATTTTTATCGGTCGACTTATTGAAAAATTTCAGGTAATCATCTATTATATCGGGTATATGAGCCTTGCCT
>JBHPMS010000077.1:0-2092 GCA_042563095.1 Candidatus Margulisiibacteriota bacterium | reverse complement strand
ATGCTGCGTTTATCCGGGGGATTGAGGTTGACCGCAGAATTTATACGATGCTTAAAGAAAAGTTAGAAGAAGCTCGTATTACCGAAGCGCAAAAAGCAGGGGATATTTCAATCTTAGATCCGGCAGTTATGCCGGCCCCAAAAAAGAAACCGTATCAGGCGGGAGGTTTTGTAGGGGCGATGATGGGGCTTATTCTGGGAGTCGTTTTCTCATTTTTAGCAGAGACACTTGATACATCAATCGGAACAATAGAAGATGTTGAAAACGTAGTAAAATTACCGGTTCTGGCGGTAATCCCTTCAATAATAATTCCCTCCCGGGCGAGACAACATATGATTGTAAGAACCTTTAACCGCATTTTCCATCGTGATAAAACAACCATCGAAGAAGATGCTTACACCAGATTAATTGTGCACCACCTTCCAAAATCGCCGATTTCAGAATCTTACAGAAATCTGCGGACAAATATGAAATTGAGCAAGAATAATAAGGCAATTATGTTTACCTCGGCTGAGCCAAGAGAAGGAAAAACAACGGTTTTAATTAACCTGGCCCTGACCCTTCATCCGCCCCTTCTTCTTCCGGTTTACTCTTGCCCTGACCATTGCACAGAAGGGGGAAAAAGTAATTTTGGTTTCATCAGATTTGCGGAGACCGGTTATTGCAAAAACTTTTGGAATGAGGCGGGACCCGGGTTTAAGCGAAGTCTTGAATGGTTCAGTTAAGCTTGATAAAGCAATCCGCAGTATTTCTGATATCATGCTTGGTGAGATGAGCTATGAGGAAATTATTAAATCTCCCTCGTTTGGAAATTTATGGATTCTTCCGTGTGGCAGGCTGCCGCTGAATCCAGCCGAGATGTTAAGTTCTAGAAAAATGGTTAAGTTGGTTGAAGAGCTGCGTGCTCGTTTTGACTATATTCTTTTTGATTCACCCCCGGTTTTGCCGGTAACAGATGCGAGCTTGCTTGCACCTTACGTTGACTCAGTGGCAGTCTGTTATGAGATCGGCCGGACTGCCCGAGCAGCACTGTTGAGGGCAAAAAACCAACTCCAATCTTCTGGAGCCAATGTGGTTGGACTGGTTCTTAACCATATTGCCCCACAAACAGAAGAAGCGGCAATCTATCCATACAAGTACGCTTATAAATACGGCTACTATTATGGAGAAGATAAAGAGAAGGGTAAGGGCAAGAGTAAACCGGAAGAAGAAGGGGCGGATGAAGGGTAAACCGTGAAAAACGGTAGAGCAAGCGTTGAATTTATCCTTTTTTCATTATTTTTACTCTTTCTTTTTCTGTTAAGCTTTTCAAACCTCCCGCCTTTTCATCTTATGGCAATTATCTTTGGCCTGATTATTTTTGTAATTGCCCTGGTCAATACTGACCTGGCCTTGATCATTTTAATCTTTTCGATGCTTTTATCTCCAGAGATCAATGTTGGGGGAGTTCCTGGGCGTTCAGTTGTTATCAGAATTGATGACCTCTTTTTAATTATGGTCTTTTTGGGATGGATGGCCAAGATGTCACTTAATAAAGAATTGGGGCTGTTAAAGTCGTCTGCTTTAAATATTCCGATTACAATTTATATTGTTATTACAATGGTTGCTACTTATTTCGGATACCTGGGGGGATTTGTTAAACTAAAACATAGTTTTTTCTATATCCTTAAATATTTCGAATATTTCCTCCTCTTTTTTATGGTAGCTAATAATTTGCGTGACATAAAACAAATCAAGCGTTTTGTGACATATATGCTCTTTGTTTGTTTTATTGTCTCGGTTTATGGAATTGCACAAAGGATGATGGGGGTTATGCGTATAACCGCTCCCTTTGAGGGGATGAGCGGAGAGGCAAACACTTTAGCCGGATATTTATTGCTAATGATGGCCGTTTCTATCGGGATATTCTTAAGATCAGAGAAGTTTGGGGAAAGATTGTCAATTTTAGTGTTGAATTTATTTGCGTCATTAGCATTTTTATTTACATTATCCAGAGGGGCCTGGATAGCATTTGTTCCTATGTTTATTACGTTAATTGTTTTAAGTAAAAAGAACAAACCAATGTTGATCGGCATACTGCTTTTGCTTGTTG
>JBHPMS010000076.1:0-2111 GCA_042563095.1 Candidatus Margulisiibacteriota bacterium | reverse complement strand
CTTTTTAAAGGTAATTATACAGTTATTGCTGATCAGGCAATTGATGCTGACAACGTCTGCGCAACTTTTGCTGCGATGAGTAAGAAATTAGGATTTAATTTAATTGAATCTGATAAAAAACTTCTTGCTGAAGCATCTAGGTATGGGGATTATTTTGATAAAGTAAGCGATCAAGCGATGAAGATAGCTTTGACAATTGACGCAATGCGCTTTGGAAAGAATAAATTTGAAAAGCCTTTCTTTATGCTGACTCCTGAACAAAATCAAGAACTATTTAATGAGATTATGGAAGCTATGCCACGTATGTTAATTAATATAGAACAGTTCAAAGATTTATATGAAACAGAACTTAATAATTTAAAATCTGCAGCAAAAAGAGCGGTAGAAGAAAATTTAATTAAAAGAGTTACTGATAATGTTGTTGTGCTTGATGAAGCATTGCCTCCTCAAGCAGTTTATCAAGTTAGTGATTGTAAAGTGGCTGTCTATCGAACTGATCTGGGCGAAGGAAGATTTAATTATAATCCTATTGGAAAAAATCCAAGGACAAATGATAAGGATCTAACTAAGCTCTGGGAGAAGTTTAGAGAGGCAGAAAATCAAGAAAGAGTTAAAAGAGGACTTTCCCCACTGGATCCATCCAATAGTTGGGGTGGTCGAGACGTAGCCGGAGGGCCTCCTAAAGATCAAAGCGTTGGGAGTATTCTAACATTAGAACAAGTTACTTCAATAATTGAAAGGTGTCTTGCAGGTGAAAAAAAGCCGGCCTTAATTCAACACATCGAAGTTAAAATACCAGCACCACCTAAAGAGGTCACAATGCCAGCACCAGTTGAACAGAGTGAAGCTATCAAGCAACCAGAGAATCCCATAAGACGACCAACTCGGGAAGAAATAATTGAAAAAGCAGAGGCATTTATAAGGTTTTATAAGTATAACCTTGGGTATGAAGCTTTGTCAAAACGCCCACCTGAAATAGCTGAGGAAATGCGTAGTGAAATAGTAAAAGAAATTGTTATTAATACAGTTACATTAGAAAGATTGGAACTTGGTGCAATGGCAGATCCTTCATATGACGTAGATTTTAAAGAAAGATCTTTCGCTGTTCTTGAGACAATTAAAAGGAACTATCCAGGATATGAAAAGGATGATTTTAGTCGTTTGTTAGAAGAATTTAGTAATCGTAGTATTGGAATCATTATTTCTAATTCGATAAATAAGTAGATAAATATATCAGGAAGCACTATCCCTACTTCCCCTCCCCTCTCCCCACCTCATAAACATCCGGAACGGAGCGGAGAGCTTGATAATAAATACAGCATGGCTTATAATCAAAGCATGACTGAAAAAGAAATTGAAAAAATTAAATCAATAATAAAAAACCAGAAAGATGTAATTCTGGCTTATATATACGGCTCTCAAGCCAAAGGCAAAGCCAGAAAAAACAGCGATACCGATATTGCAGTATTACTTGATGAAAAAAAATCACCCCCAACTCCTTACGGCAGAGACGTAAATCTTGCCGGCAAGATCGAAAAACCTACAAAACTCAATATTGATTTGCGCATTTTAAATAATTCCTCTCCCTTTTTTGCCTTTCAGGTTATAAAACATGGAAAAGTATTATATTCTGCAGATGAAAACAGAAGGGTAGAATTTGAATCCCGGGCCAGATGTAAGTATTTTGATTTAAAACCGATGTATAAAATGTTCTTTCGCGACATGAACAACAGAATAGATAGAGGAGAATACGGTGCTCGATCATAACCTATTAGACCGAAAGCTTCTGGCTTTAGAAAACTTCATTAATGAAATAAAAGAGCTGCAAGGTCACACGCTTGAAGAATTTTTAAAAGATGGGAAACTCCAGGATTTAGCCGAGAGACGTCTTGAAACAGCCATCCAGTGCTGTATTGATATTGCTAACCATATTATCTCCAGCTTGAGTTTGGGCCAACCGGAAGATTATGCAGAATCTTTTGAGATTTTAGGAAATAAGTTTATTATTCCGGAGGATTTTGCAAAAATCCTATCTGATATGGCACGTTTTAGAAACGTCCTGGTGCATATGTACGATAAAATCGATGAAACCCGAGTCCATAAAGCTGTTG
>JBHPMS010000075.1:0-2233 GCA_042563095.1 Candidatus Margulisiibacteriota bacterium | reverse complement strand
AAGGTTTGATAACAAAACAAATGGTTGGTCGTAGTCGTTGAAGGAGGCGGTGGGGGTGGAGAGGGATTGGGCGGAGATGGTCTTTTTTATGGTTGAAGATGGAGTAAGTATTCCGCCAAGGCAAGGGATATCATCAAGGGTTTGCTCAATGATTGATGGTTTTCCATCTTTTCTGAGTGTAACAGCAGTTGGTATCACAAAATGAGCTTTTAAAACAGAATCATTTAAATCCTCCATGAAAAAATCAAGACATGCTGATGATATAGCAAAAAATGTTAATTGCATGGTTGGTATCATAAAGATTTTATCATTAGCAGTGCCTACACCAAACATCGATGATGCTGTATATGCTGCTATGCAAGCATAATAGGTACCTTCGACAATATCCATAGTAGTATCAAATGGTTTACTATGAAAAAAGAAATCATATGATTTTGTATTATATTTTCTAAATAATTCTATTCCTTCTCCTTTTGAGCTATCTTTTGCAACAGCAATACTTCCGTCTTTTAAGCACATACTGCCTGGCAGCAACGTTGAGAATAGAAATCCCCAATATTTTTCGGTCTCACTGGTTAGATTATTATATTCTGGAAAGAAATGAATTAATTGTTGGTTCATATAGGGAGTTGATAAATAATATCTATTGACTAAATCTTTATGAAAAGTTGGAGCCCCTAGGGCAGACACAACTCTGAAGCTTATGTGATCATTCCCAGATTTTATGTCTGCTTTTTTTAAAGTGTTAATGAACTCGCCATCGGGATCTAATTGATCATAGCCTTCACCACTGAAAATAAAATACTTTACTAATTCTAGTAATACTGATAGATATCCTGGGATTATTCTTTTTTTATCTCCTATCTCTGCAATGCCTCCATTAATATTTGGTGATTCATATGCAATCACCCAATCTGCTGAATCCTTATAGATATCATTCAGTGTTGGGATATTCAAAATAAAACCTAAATTTGATAAAAAGGATTTTTTTGTCTTTTCCCTTAAATTGGCAGATATTTTATCCTTTATTTTATTGACTTGTCCTTTGAGAAAGTCATCAACATTTGTTGTTAAGGTTGCTTTCCCAAGATTTTCCAAACCCCAAAACCTTTTTAAGTAAGGAATGGCATCAGAACCAAGATGAGGAGTATCTAATGTTATAATTCTAAATACATCATTTTGATAATAATCCGACGTTATATATTTACGAGCCGCCAGCCCACCCATACTGTGGCATATTAAGATTACTTTTTCAGGAATTGCTTCTGCAGGGATAGATTCAGAATGGCCTTCTCCACCTAAATACTCTTTTGCGTACCATTTTTTAAAATCACTTTTTGCTTGTCCAATCCAATAATACTTGTTTGACGGATCTCCTAACTGGTGTGCAGCTAAAATGTTTGAGCCCCTATTGTCCAGGAAATCATATGAATAAACATACCCTTCAAGCCCTAAATCATTCTCAAGAAATTTCTTTAATCCATTTTGACTTTCAAAAGCTTCTTTGTTTGATATGATTCCATGAACCAATAATATCAAATAATTTGGCGAAGATTCTTCTTGATTAAGCTGGACAATTGCATTACTTGAGGATGTAAATATATAGATAAATAGTAAAATCCCAAAAAGAATCTTTGGTATTAGATATATTATTAGTTTCCTAATTCTTTGACTCATAAAATATTGCCCTGTCTTCTATTTTAACTTTATACAAATATGATCCGTTTTTTGCTTTTTTTAAAATGCGCCTAAATTCTCCCTTTGCTATCGAGCCAGTTGTTCTGGAATTGTGCCTGTTTTTGTAAGTGTTTTTATTATCTAATAAATATATTGAGTTTTTGTGTTGCAAGGTTGACTTGTCTGTTATCCATGCTGTTCCGATATCATTATAAATTTGTCTATCAAAAAAATTACCAAATAACGCGCCAGCAATGCCACCCGGAATATATATAAATGGTGATAGTATTATTTCCCCAAGAGATTTGATAGGTGCCAAGCTATAATTAATAGCTACACCAGCCAATAATCCGGCGTATGTGAATTTTAAGTCCATTTTATTTTCACTCTCAAATTTATTAGGAAATAATATGGCTTCACCACTTTCCAAATAAAGATAATGACTTTTTCTTATTTTTTCTCTTTCTTTATCTATGATTTCTTTCCACTGTTTATCATTTGAATATAGACTAAGCGTATGTCCACTATTAATAAAAACAAACGAAATAAAAAATGC
>JBHPMS010000074.1:0-2297 GCA_042563095.1 Candidatus Margulisiibacteriota bacterium | reverse complement strand
ACGAATGCTACAGGAGAGATTGAAGGTTTTGTTAAAATTATTGCAGCAAAAGAAAGTAACAAAATTTTGGGAGTACACATTATTGGGGCAGAAGCTGGAACCTTGATCGGTACCGCAACATTGGCAATGGCAAACAAGCTGAGCGTTGATCAACTGCTTAAAGGAATTTATGCACATCCAACTGTAAGTGAGGCAATCTTTGAAGCCGGACTAAACGTACTCGGGAATTCTATCCACCTTTAACCCGCTTTGGCGGATTTTAGTTCCTAACTAAATTGTTGCTGTAGTTTACTTTCCCTTTGGCGATCTGCCGTCCAATGTAAGCTTCATCAATCTGGATAATAAAGATCTCGTCATCAGTAAACAGATTCATCGTTTTACATTTGGGGCATTTGATCTCGATCCGTTTGGCTTCTCCAACTTTAGCTAGCAGCCTTTTACAAAATTTACACCTAAACTCTTTCAACGCTTCTTTTTGAGCTGACTCTGGTTTTGTGCCTTCCATTATTATCTCCTCCACTAGTATTTTATCGGGTGCATTTCTGAAATATTTCACACTATTTTTAAAATCTCCAATTTATTTTTGATCTCCACAAAAAGGCCTGAAATTTATGGATGAAGGATATTGATAAAAATATATGAGAGTTCCTTTCTTCGGCAAAAATAAAGTTGTATATCTACCAAACCAGACCAGGAAAATTGACTCCGGCCCGGGCGTCGCTCCACATTATCTTGAATCAAGCATTTACTTTCCGCTCACTCCAGAATCATCTGAACTCTGTATAAGAAGGATCTTTTCTACCAACTATTTAAAACACGAACTACCAGCCCTGTTAATGGTTCATGGTCTAGGATGCGATAGCAATATATTCAGAATTCCTAACATAGAAGCAACCGGTGTTTATGATCTGAAGCATCTCCAATCCTTTGCCAATCTGCTGGCCGCCGAAGGTTTTGATGTCTACCTGGCACATTTGAGTATCGCGGCACGAATCTTTACCAGATTAGCCGCACGTCATTATAAAACCAGCATCTATTCAAAGATTGAATACAAGATTCCAGATAAGTTAAATTTTGACGATCTAGTGAAAGATGAAGCCATCACACTTATAAAAACTATCCTTGATATCAGAAAAGAAGAAGGATTACCACATGCTAATATTTTTTGGCTGGGGCATAGCATGGGAGGGATGCTCATTTATGCATTATTGGGACAATTTCCGGAATATCGAGATTTAATTAAAGCTGCAGTTACAATATCAAGCCCGGTTATTTTTGATCAGAATATGATTCTCCTGCTTGATCTGGTTAATAATATTATAAAAATGCTCCAATTCAATGAAAACCATAACCTGATAAACATTGCCGGGCGCAACCTGGCTCTCCTTGGCAGCGCCCTGTCAAAAACACACCAGCTCCCGGTACTGAACAACATCAGCCGTTACTTTTACAATCCGGACAACACCTCTGGCAATGCAGTGGCAGCCTATTTTAAAAATGCAGCAGAGCCGATACCAATTGGATTAAAACACCATTTTCTAAAGTGGCGGAGAGAAAGAAAATTTACCAGTTTTGACGGATCAATAGATTATCTTGAAAAAATGAGTTCTATCCGCGTACCTTTTTTGATATTGCGCGGGATGCACGACCATCTTGCTCCCCCTGAAAATGTAAGGTTAGCATATGAAAACCTTAGCTACTCAACGCTAAAAGACATCCCCAAGTGTGGCCACGGAGATATTATCTTTGGGCGATCCGCTAAATATCAGGTCTGGCACCTCATTAATGACTGGCTACAACATCCCGATCGATTTTAGTCCATGCCCTCACCGCTTTAAAAACTTGGCACCAATCCAGCAGCCAACCTCCCGCTCGATCAGATAGAAGGTTGGGATTAGAAAGAGTGTTATAAAGCTGGAAAAGACCAGGCCCCAGCATAAGGCCAAAAGTAGTGGGAAGAGGAAATCGACTCTTCCGCCGAATAAACCGTATAACGATGGTAAAAGCCCGGCTACAGTTGTAATAGTTGTTAATACAATTGGCCTAAAACGGAGCATCGCTGCATCAGCCACATGCTCAATTTTTAGCATTTCTCCAATTTCACAGAGTGATTCCTCTTTTTTATTTAAAAACCTGAGCATAACCAGAGAGTTATTGACAACCACTCCGGCTAAACCTAATATTCCAATTAAGCCCAAAAAGCTGATTGGCTCACGGTGAATAGCAAAAGCTATGACTACTCCGATCAAGCCAAATGGTATTGCCAGCATAACAATAATCGGTTCTGTAAAAGAATT
>JBHPMS010000073.1:0-2322 GCA_042563095.1 Candidatus Margulisiibacteriota bacterium | reverse complement strand
ATGCCAAAAGATATAATAACTGTTGATTGTGTTTCTTTATCTTCTTTCATCAATGATAAGAAATTTCAACATATTGATTTTATTAAAATGGATATTGAAGGTTCAGAAAGAGTTGTTATTCAAGACTTAAATGCAAATAATCAATTAATAAAAGTCAATAAATGTGCCATAGAATATCATCATAAAATAAGTGGTCATAGATCAAGTTTAAGTGAATTTCTTCATATTTTTGAAAAGAATGGATTTGAATATCAAATAGATACATCATCTATCCCGATTACTGCTGAGAATACATTCCAAGATATTTTATTGTATTTTTATAAATAAATTTCTTACAAAACAAACCCAATTAAGCAAGGTTCTGGAGCTTCTTTAAGACGAGCCGGGAGAAGATGTCCATACTGATGTCAAAAGCTATTACCAATTATTAAGAGATGGAGGCATAATGTTTAGCGACGATTTTAAGGGAGCCTGGAAAGGTGTTGCCCATGATGTTAAAAAGTTTGTTGTAGAAAATAAATTAAAATTAGAAACAAAAGATATTTACCCCGCACCAATGCCCTGCGGTCTTGCCGCAGGGTAAGATCCTTTTTCCCATGCCACAGGGTGCAATGCCCTGTGGTCATGGTGCGGGGTTTACTGGATAATAAGAAAATAACCTTTTTGACATCAGAATATATCCCCTCTATCTTAAGCAGCACTCTTGACAAGTATATGTATTTGTATATACTATGTACTTATATATACTTATTATCATTCTGAGCATACACTTTAAAAAAGGAGTCGCCAATGAAACAATTTTTCTCATTTGGCAAACCGGCTAAAGGATCTCAATTAATCGACCGTAAAACCACTATAAAGGATATTCTTTTTGATTTATCTGGCGGTCAAAGTGTGGTTCTGGCCTCCCCTAGAAGGCTGGGAAAGTCATCAGTAGTCCTTGAAACCCTCCGAAAATTAAGAAAAAAAGGATTTTTTACAGTATATATTGATCTTTTTGAAAAATCCAGCCTTTTTGAATTAGCAGAAGGCATAATCGAAGGTGTATTAAAAACGAAACAAATAAGGCCAGCTTACTAATTAAATCACTTAAAAATAACCTGAGCGGATTCCTTCAAAACTCTGAATTTAAATGCCTCTGGAAAGAACATGAGTTTATTCTTTCCCTGGGTGATCCGAATTGCAATGTGAACAAGCTGCTAAACGAAGCTCTTGATTTCCCGGAAATCTTTGCCAGACGTAAAAAGAAGAAAATTATAATTGCCATTGACGAGTTCGGTGAATTGGTAAACTGGAATGGAAATCTTCTTAAGAAAATGCGGGCAAAATTTCAGAAACAGGACTTAACCACATATATTTTCACTGGCAGCCAGGAAACCTTAATAAAAAAACTCTTTACCGGAAAAGCAGAGGCATTTTACGGATTCGCAAAAGTAATTGGTTTAGGGCCCCTTGAGAGCAAAGATCTTGTCGATTATCTTATTAGGAATTATAAGAAGGCAAAAATAAAGATTTCAAAAGAAATTGCCGAAAAACTGGCCGCCAAAACTAATTTCCATCCCCATTACACCAAAATTCTGGCGCAATCAGTATATAATGTCGCTGCCGGCCAGACAAACTCTGTAGAGGAAAAAGAAGTCAATGAAGGATTCGAAAGGGCGTTTATGTATATCAAAGGAGAAATTGATAAAGACTGGGCCAGCTTATCAAAAGCGCCTCTTCAAAAAAGGGTGCTGAAATTTCTGGGATTGAATGGCATTTCTATCTATTCAAAATCAAATTTCCCAGATATTGATAAATCTCAAATTTATCTGGCATTAAATGAGCTTGAGCAAAAGGGATTGATTACAAAAATTGAAAAAGCTAGCTACCAGTTTATCAATCCCTTTTTCCCTCATTACATACAACTATTGGACAGGGGAAATGACTAGAAAGAAAATTCTCTTCATCTGGCACGCCGGGGTGGTTAAATCATACCAGAAATATATAGAGTCTCTGGCTGAGAATGACGACCTGGACATTACCCTGTTAACTCCAGAAAGCTGGACAGAGGGAAGTAAAGAAACAAAGGCTTATATTCCAGAAAATGCTAAATACAAGGTTATCATTGGAAAAACAATTGGACCAAAAGATCCCCTAATTGCAATTTACCCAAAGCTCCCGTCTTATTTAAAACAAATCCAACCGGATTTGATCCACCTTTATGAAGAACCGTGGCATAACATTGCGGCCTATCTTCTTTTTTGGAAAAAAATACTCTGCCCAAAATCAAAGTTAATCTTCCAAACCTTCCAGAATATTATTGAAAAATACCCTCTCAAC
>JBHPMS010000072.1:0-2338 GCA_042563095.1 Candidatus Margulisiibacteriota bacterium | reverse complement strand
TTTGGCACGGAAAGCTATGATGTTCTGTCCTTCGGCCAGCTTAAGATTATCAATTCTAAAGTGGCCCCATTCATTAAGAATCTTTATATCCTTCCAGACTGCAAAGTTTTCTGAATATTGGAAGTATTGCATTTTAAGAGGCATAAAGTCGCGCAGAACTCCTTCGATCCGAGTGGGTGGTTCTTTTACGGTGAAGGATTCTATTTTCTTTTCTTTACCTTCAACTACAATCGGCGTTCCTAAAAGGTAACTGGTCGGAGCTTCTGCCATCGCTTCGGAGCTGACAATGTGATAAGAAGATAGAGTTTTAACTTTACCAGCTTCAATTGTTTGGTTAGAAGATAATACTAAAGGTATTTGCTGTACCGCTTGTGCAGTAGTGCTTCCAGCCGGCTGGGATTCTTCGAAAAGCATTTGATCTAAAAGATTTGGATTTCCCCCTAAAACAACTTTATCTTTAGAAGTTATATGTCCCATAACATATTCAATACTGTCTGCGTTATCCTCTACTGCCACATAATTAACAACAGATAATCCTAGGGCTATGTAAGCTGCAGCTTTTGCCGGTGGTGGCAGAAAATCGAATACGTAGTCAAGACCGCTAAATAATGAATTTTCAAGTAATGCAATAGAGGGACACCTAAATTTATAAATAAATCGTTTTGCTTCTGATAGTTCCTTAATGCCATATCCCATTTGACTATCAATATCTATTGTCAGATCTCCATTCTCAAAAATTGGATATCCTGATGCCATTGTGAAATATGCACCAGTAAATCTTCCCTCAAAAGTGTCCAATTTGGGATTGCTCAAAATATTCCCTGTGCTTGCCATCATTAGGGCGATTGGATTTATTCCCAACGAAAAAGTACCAACCTTGTCAATATTCAGTGGCGTTGGAATCCCTGCTGTACCAAGTACACGGTATTTTATCGGATCAAAATTACCTAGTTTATATTGATTTAAACTGCGCAAAAAGTCGCTATTCGGAATCATGTCCAAAAGAGCTGGTGTTTTATATCGATTCAAGGCGGAACGGAAGCTTGAATTTATTGTTTGACTCACAAAAGTATATCCGAATAGTGTGGCATAAAATCGGCTCAAATTATCATTCCCAGCTAAAGTATAAAAGAATGTTAAACTGAGACTCCCCGCGCTTACACTTGCAAAATGGGGAAATAGTTCTTGTGTGTTTTTAATATATGTAGCAGCTCCGCTCCCTTTATGTGGTGTATCTATAAAAAGAACCTTTTCAATATCATTACGATATAACCTTTCTCCCAACTCGCCTTTTCCATAAATATATGATCTTACTGCTAATCCACCCATGGAATGAGCAATGACTATAAATTTATTCGGGGTATTAAATCCGGGCTTCTTTCGGCTAAATTCTTCTTTTGCTTTTTCTAACCAACATTTGCCACCCATTCCTGGTGCGGGATTATAGTAATTCCTGTTACCAAACTCGTGCCCTTCATTTTCAATCCTTAAAAATTTATCAGAAAATTGATAGGCATATACATAATTGCTTAACCCATTATTTTCTAAATAGGCTTTTACATTATTAAAACAGTCTTTATCATCACCTATCCCATGAACAAGAATTATTAGATAATTCTTAGCATACTCTATATCATTATAACTAATCGCATAAGCTACTGATGAGATAATGATTACTGCAAACAAGCATAAAGAAATTATTTTTACGAATTTCATCATAATTATTTAACACTCAGCCCCTCTACATATTTTTGGTATTCTTTTCTTTCTCTCGTTTCAGGCCTTGGCAGCAAACCAAATAAATTATTAAGATGATCTTGCTGGTTTTCTTCAGACTCAAGTGTTTTTTCCTTAAGATATTCAGCTGCCATTTTTTCACGTTCTACAAATTCTACATTAATTATTCTATTGTAATCGGTTTCAACAGTATTTAGTGAAAAAAATAAATTCCATACTCCCCCATAAAGCAAAGCGACTCCGGCACCTAAAAAAAGTATACCCCCCAATGCACCATACCCACGAAGCATAGGTATTCCAACCACTAAACCTACTGTCCCAAGCAATGTTCCAACGGTTCCCTTTTTTATCTGTTCTTCCCTTTGATAATCTACTAATCGTTTGACTCTCTCCACTGCCGACAATTTTTGAGTGGAACTTTTCTGAGAGGATCCAACTGCCGATGCCGCAACCTCCGCCAAACATTCAAGAGAAAAAAGCTGAAGGAGCAATAGCGGAATTAAAATTAATTTTACCGGCAAGCTAAATATCTTTCTCATCTTTTCCTCCCTTTCATCTTATTATCGTTAGAAACGGGGTCGGATTTCAGTGAACTTAAGTT
>JBHPMS010000071.1:0-2485 GCA_042563095.1 Candidatus Margulisiibacteriota bacterium | reverse complement strand
CCGTATTATTTTACACTTTGTTCCAATTGTCTTATTTACCGCAGCATTAACTTTTCAACCGTTCGAGAGCAGTTAAGAGCGCTCTGGCTTTATTGCAAGTTTCAAGATATTCCTCTTCCGGATCCGAATCAGCTACAATCCCACCGCCGGCCTGTACGTAAGCCTTTTTATCTTTTAATAGAATGGTTCTGATGGTAATAGCCGAATCAAGTTCTCCGGAAAAACCGAAATAACAGACACAGCCGGCATAAGGGCCGCGTCTGGAGTTTTCCAGTTCATCAATAATCTCCATCGCACGAACTTTGGGTGCACCAGATACTGTTCCGGCCGGAAACGAGGCTTTAATTAGATCAAAACAATCTTTACCTTTTTTTATTTTTCCCCGTACATTAGATACTATATGCATAACGTGAGAGTAGCGCTCAATTATTTTGAAGTCAGAAACTTCGACTGATCCATAATCACAAACCCTGCCTAAATCATTACGAGCCAGGTCAACCAGCATAATATGCTCTGCAATTTCTTTTTCTGAGGCTAAAAGCTCTGCTTCCAGCCTATTATCTTCAACCCAATCTTTCCCTCTTGGTCTTGTTCCGGCAATTGGCCGGATCGTGCATTCCCCCTCTTCTAAGCGCACCATTACCTCCGGAGATGACCCAACCAAACTCATATCATCCATTTTCAGGTAATACATATAAGGAGAGGGATTTATCTCTCTAAGCACACGATAGGCATCAAGTCCGTTGCGGTGGAAAGGAGCTTCAAAACGTTGCGATGGAACCACCTGAATAATTTCACCAGTTTTAATATATTCTTTCGCTCTCTCTACTACCTCTTTATATTTTTCTTTGGAAAAGTTAGAAGATATATATAATTCTTTTTCAGCACTTTTAAGTTCTCGCAACTGGACCTCTTTTCTCAACTTCTCTTCTAAATCATGAATAGCTTGCACCGCCTGCTCGTAAGCTGTGTGAGCTTTATCTTCTACCTGTGCATTTGAGACCAGGATTATTTTTTTCTGGACATGGTCAAATGCGATTAGAGTATCGGTCAGCATAAAAAGCATCTCCGGCACATTCAACTCATCTTTGTTTTTGCAAGGAATTCTCGGTTCAATATAACGGATACTGTCATAGCCGATATAACCTACCATACCGCCGTGAAAACGCGGAAGCCCCGGGACATTAACCACCCGGTACTGGCGCATAAAGCGTTTAAGTTCATGAAAAGGATTATCTTTATCCGCTCCGGAGCGGAATACAAATTGCGGATTTGAACCGATAAAGGAGTAGCGGGCAATCTTTTCACCCCCCTCAATCGATTCTAAAAGAAATGCATAATCAGACTCAATCTTCTTAAACGCAGTAAGCGGAGTCTCATCCCCCATCTCAATTGTTTTGTAGACCGGGATTAGATTTCCTTTTTTTGCAAGCTCAATAAATTCTGCTTTAGTTGGTTTGATCATATTATTTCATTAACAATTAAAAAATAACAATTAACAACATTGTTTTTAATTATTTAATTTTTAATTTTTAATTCTCCCCTTTAATAACTCCTCGGCAATTATTAAGTCTTCAGGTGTGGTTACTTTAATATTTTCATACGAGCCTAAAATCATTTGAACGTGCACACCAAGATTTTCTACCAAACGTGAATCATCGGTTGCCTTGATGGTTGCCTTTGTGTAGGCTTGTTTTAATGTTTCATATTTAAATACTTGCGGAGTCTGGGCAGCCCACAACACTCCGCGGTCAAGGGTGTCAACAATCTCCCATTCATTATTAACTACCTTGATGGTGTCTTTTACCGGAACGCCAACCACCACTGCTTCCGATTTTTTACATTCCGAGATTGAGCGCCGGATTATTTTTGGCGTAACCAGCGGTCTGGCCCCATCATGGACCAAAACTATTTCGGTATCATCAGAAATCTGATCTAAAGCATTCCTGATCGAATCCTGACGTTCCTGTCCGGCTGCTGCAGTATAACATCCCAGCTTTTCAACAAACTTAAAGTTATCCTCAATTGTAGCTACAATTATTTCATCAATGTTATTAACCTTTTTAAAGGCGGAGATGGTCCATTCAAGCATCGGTTTTCCATTGATTGGAAGAAGCTGCTTCGGTTTCCCCATCCGGTTTCCCGATCCCCCCGCGGCAATTATTGCTACAATTTTTGACATTTTTAATTTTTAATTGTTAATTTTTTTGGCACTCTAGTTAGAACTTTACATCCACGCCTGGTGACCAGGACCATATCTTCAATCCTCATCCCCCAGCTCTTTTTTAAATAAATCCCCGGTTCAATCGTAATCACCATTCCCGCTTCTAATACCCCCCGGCTTTTCTCAGAGATACGTAGCAGTTCATGAGTATTTCGTCCGATCCCATGTCCGGTTGCATGGATAAAATATTTACCATAACCGGCCTTCTTTATTATACTCCTAACCGCCCGGTCAATCGCTGAACATTTAATTCCTGCCTTA
>JBHPMS010000070.1:0-2534 GCA_042563095.1 Candidatus Margulisiibacteriota bacterium | reverse complement strand
ATGCAAACCGGAGTAGCCGGGGTTCTGGTTGGAGTCGGGCCAGGGGCCGCCTGTACCTCTCGTGGTGTTTTAGGGATTGGGATGCCGATGGCTACGGCGATTGCGGATTGTGCTGCGGCCAGGGATTCTTACTTAAAGGAAAATGGGATTTATGTGCCAATTATTGCAGATGGTGGTATGGTTGTTGGAGGTGACATTTGCAAAGCAATTGCCTGCGGAGCAGATGCAGTGATGATTGGCTCCCCTATTGCCAAGGCTAAAGAAGCCCCCGGCAATGGTTTCCATTGGGGAATGGCCACACCAAATGCTACTCTTCCAAGAGGATCAAGAATCCAGGTTGGAACACTTGGAAGTTTAAAAGAAATATTATTTGGACCGGCTAAGTTTGATGACGGCTCGATGAATTTAATCGGCGCCTTAAGAACTTCGATGGGAACACTCGGGGCTTCAAACATTAAAGAGATGCAGCATGTTGATGTTGTAATTGCCCCCTCTAATGCCACCGAAGGAAAAGTCTATCAAAAAGCCCAGCAACTTGGCATGTATAAATGAGCTCTGAGCATGATTTACTTGTAATCCTCGATTTTGGTGCACAGTACTCGATGTTGATTGCCAGGCGAGTACGTGAAGCCAATGTTTACTGCGAAATATTACCTCACGATACATCAGCTGAAGAATTAAAACAAAGAAAGGTTAAAGGAATAATCCTATCTGGCGGACCATCTTCGGTTTACGAAAAGAAAGCACCGAAACCTGACGTTGGAATTTGGACACTGGACGTTCCAATTTTTGGGATATGCTATGGAACCCAATTGATGGCAAAAAAGTTTGGCGGCGCAGTAAAACACTCCAGTAAAAGGGAATACGGTAAAACCGAACTAAGCATAGATGACCCTGAAAATATTTTTGCCGGAATTCCTGAGACCACCAGTTGCTGGATGAGCCACGGCGATTCGGTTTCTAAACTTCCGACCGGATTTAAAACTATTGCCCATACCAAAAACACCAAACATGCCGCAATCGGTTCTGATGAAAAAAAGCTCTACGGAGTCCAGTTTCATCCAGAAGTTGTCCATACCCCGCTCGGAACCGAAATCATTAAAAACTTCCTCTATGTAGTCTGTGATATTAAACCGACCTGGACCACCAAACATTATGCCGAAGCAGCAAGTGCTGAGATTAAGGAGCAGATCGGTAAAGAAAAAATCCTCTGCGCTCTCTCCGGTGGAGTTGATTCCTCAACTGTCGCTGCACTGGTCCATAAGGCCGTCGGCAACCAGCTGACCTGTATGTTTATTGACCAGGGATTTATGAGAAAGAATGAGGCAAAAAAGATTAAAGAACTCTTTGCCAAACATTTTAAGATACATCTAATCCATATTGATGCTGCAAAGCGCTTTTATGATAAATTAAACGGGATAGCTGATCCGGAAAAGAAAAGAATTCTGATTGGGAACGAGTTTATCCGAGTTTTTGAAGAAGAAGCAAAAAAGATCGGACACATCCCATTTTTGGCCCAGGGAACTTTGTATCCGGATGTGATTGAGTCAGCTGTCCCCGGCAGATCAGTTACCACCGCTCATACAATTAAAACCCACCACAATGTCGGAGGACTTCCCAAAGATATTTCTTTTAAGATAATCGAACCTCTCCGGAAACTTTTCAAGGATGAAGTCAGAGCCTTAGGCAGAGAACTGGGCGTTCCGGAAGATATAATTTCACGCCAGCCGTTCCCCGGCCCAGGTTTAGCGATCAGGATTATTGGTGAAGTTACACCAGAAAGGGTAAAGATTTTACAAGAGGTTGACGATATAATTGTTACTGAGATAAAGAAAGCGGGCTTATACAAAAAACTGTGGCAGTCTTTCGGGGTACTGCTTCCGATCAGGACAGTTGGTGTTATGGGTGATAAGCGAACTTATTTAAATACTATAGCTGTACGGGCAGTAACTTCAACCGATGCGATGACTGCTGATTGGGCCCGGATTCCCTATGACATACTAGAAAAGATTTCGAATCGGATTATTAATGAATGTCCGGAAGTGAACCGCGTTGTCTACGATATCTCCTCCAAGCCCCCCTCGACTATCGAGTGGGAATAAATTAGCGATTAACTTTCCACTTAGCGCGGTTGTGCTGAGCGAGGGTTTTCGAAAAAACATGACTTCCATCATTTTTGGCAACAAAGTAGAGATAGTCGGTATCAGCCGGATAAATCGCCGCTCGAATTGAATCAAGTCCGGGATTACAAATCGGTCCCGGAGGAAGACCGCGGTATTTATAGGTATTATAGGGCGAATCTACTTTCAACTGTTCCAGCAGAACCACTTTAGTCGGATCATTTAACGCATACTTAATGGTCGGACAGGCATCCAGCTCCTTCACCACTTTTTCTGATGGAGGATTATAAACCAGGATTGTTGAATTAAATAAAGATGTTTTAACTTCGTCTAAAAACCGAGGGAGAGCTTCTTTTAGGATTGCAATAGCTTGAAAAAGTTCAAAGCGGCTGTTTAAGCCAAATTTGTTGGCAA
>JBHPMS010000007.1:0-44374 GCA_042563095.1 Candidatus Margulisiibacteriota bacterium | reverse complement strand
AGGAAATCCTGGAACCTGGAAAGCAAGATTGAGCGGATCAGGTTATGAATTTATTTTTGATAAGGCAATTACTTTAAAGTAAAGGAGGAACAAAGATGGGAGATGTTACAGCAACCAGTAAAGTAAAATCAAAACCAACTACTACGCAAGTCGTATCAACAAATTTTGGTAAAAAGAAGCAAACCACTGCTTCTAACTTTATAAACGGTTTTATAGAAGGTGTTACGATAATACCAAAGCTTATTCCCTGGGGATGTGCAAAATTCGCTTACAACATTTTTGATCCAGAAACAACTGATGGTGGGCCACAAAAAGATGTAAAAGGACCGGACCAAAAACCTAATGACAGTCAACCAAAACCAGATAAACCGAGACTAGATTATTTTACATCCGAGACTAGACCAGATATAACAGATGCTCAAAAACCAAATGAAACTGGCCCCGATGCAGATGGTCAAGTAGCAGATCAAAGTGCAGAACAAATTCCTGATATGCCTGGAGATACCATTAATCCAGATACAGGTCCAATTTGTTCGTGGATTACAGCTTTTAGTGGATTAAAAATAAATACCATGGCTTCTGATGCAAACCCAACCGGAAAAAATGCCCAAGATTTTAAAATATTAAGCACGAGTTTAAGTAATTCAATAGGTTGGTTTGCTGAAGCAAAATTAAAATTAAATGGCGATGAAAGTTCTAGTTTTCCTACTGCCAGTAGTCTTGCGATTGAAATTGCAGATGGTACCACATACCTAAGGTTGCGCATACTAAAAGGAAAGATAATTGTATTTTATGATAATTTAAATCCAACTTTGAAAGTAGATAATACCACTATTACAACCACACTTGAACATACTTACCAAATTGAAGGCAAAGGTAAAAATTTTACTGTTTATGTTGATGGAAAGAAAGCACTTGATGGAACAGGTAAATTAATTAGAACTAAATCAGAAGATTTTCCTTCACTTTCTGGAGAAAATCATCTTAAAATTGGTGACCTTGCCGGATCAGCAGATAGCAGTTCTGACATTACATATTTAAAATATTGCAGTCAATAAAGATAATAAATATTTAATTAATAATTATGTAGCTAAAAGGAAGATTTCCATCAGGACCTGAACCATTCATCGTACTTACTGTAAATTGGTTTGCACCAACATTAATACCAGAAACCCTTATGCCACCATTACTTTCAACAAAATTAGCTGTAGCTGCTGCATGTCCAACTGAAAGTAAAATAATACTATTCGCGGTTAAATTTGTATTTGTTACAGTTGCCGCACCATCATTAACAACAATGGTCCCTGTCCCCACTACTCCACTTATATTTAATGTACCACTAGTAGTCAATCCGCCAACAGAAACATCCCCCGTCGTAGTAATATCAATCCCACCCGCCAAATCACCACCAGCAATAGTCCCATCAAGAATCTTAGCAGATGTTATTGCGTCATCCTCAACATTAGAAGCAGTAATTGCATAAGCAACCGAATTAATCTTTAAACGCGGCGAAAGCGTATCACCAGCAACTGTAACTTCTAACCACCGATCAGCGCCGGTAAAAACAGTTGAGTCAACTGTTCCTAATTGGACATTGTATAATCCGTTGGAGACCGAAACCGAGGTTGCGCCAGAGTCATAAACAGCGGTTCCACCAGTCTCAGCAGCATAAATCTTAAAGGTCATCGAAAAAGTCCCGGTCTGCGCATCACCATTTGAATCCCGTAAAATTCCTTGATAGTTAATATACTGTGGGACAGCCCCCGCAGCAGAACAAATTATTATTAAGCCTAATATTATAAATAGTATTCTTCTAACCATTTTAATTATCCTCCCCTATATATTGATTATACTACATTTATTATCATGATATAATCTAATTATGTTTAGGATTTGGGCATTTGGACTTGTTGTTTGTATGGTCGTTGGGATTTGGTCGTTGGAAGTTAATGCATTCACAGGCCAATCTGCTGGCATCAGTTACAAGTCTAGCCCAGAAACAGTCATATCGGGAGGAACTTCATCCTGGACAGCTTTCGGTTTAAACGCTATCGGAACAGCATCAAATTCAGCCTACTCTACTCAGCTCGGTTTTTTTGCCAGTTCAGCTTCTTACACCACTGCCGAAGTCGGGAGTCCAACCATCACCAGCTTATTATTTGACGGAGCAGCAATCCAATCAGGTGATTATGTAAATAACGATGTAGCCATAACCGCAAACATCACTGACCCGGATGGCGTTGATACTGCTACCAGCTCAGTCGAAGTTGACGGAACAATAACTGCATTTTCTGCATTGAGTGGAAACTCAAGCTATACTGCTGCATCCGGCATCCTTACCTACCAACCAGCCAGCAACTTCACCAACGGGGCTCATACGTTTAGAATTTACGCCCGTGATACCGGCGGAAACTTTTCAGCAACTACTATTTCTTTTAATGTCGCCAGCAGTGACGGAATTGTTGGTGCAGTCTTGAATTATCCGAATCCCTTTAATCCAAATAACGGACCGACCGAGATCGGATATCAACTTAATCGAGATACTAACATAATGATTTATATTTTTAACACTTTAGGACAAATGGTCTGGAAAAGAAATTATCCGGCTGGCACCAGTGGCGGTCGGGCCGGATACAATACTATTAACTGGAACGGCTACTCTGACTTTGGACACCTCTGCCCTAATGATATCTATCTTTTACGGATTGTTGCAGATGGGAAAGTGATAGGAAAATGCAAAATCGCGGTGCTAAAATGAATATTCGTTTATTCGTTATATATTCGTTGATAGTTTGCTTTCATCAGCCTGTGTTTGCAAACGCTATTGATCCCTTGAGCTTAGGCGGCGGTGCCAGGTCAATCGCGATGGGCCGGACTGGAGTAGCCGCAGCAGGAAAATTAGAAGCAATCGTTGCCAATCCGGCTAACGCTGCAGCAATTAAAAACAAAAGTTTAACCACCATGCAAACCAAAATTGCCGAAGATGTTAATTACAATCTGTTTAGTGGAGCTGCACCGACTAGATTTGGAAATATTGGGATTAGCTACTTAACTTCTTCTGTTTCTGATATTAAGACTACAACCAGAGACAGTAATAACCGTATTATCGAAGCAAGTTCTTTTAATTATTCTAACTCGGTCATTGCTTTGACTAATTCAAAAATAATAAACGAAAAAACCGCAATTGGTGGAACCTTTAAACTTTTTAATCGTTCCATGGGAGCAAGCGGTGAAGCCAGTGGATATGATCTTGATCTTGGAGTTCATCATCAGATTAGGGAAGATTTAGAAATTGGCCTGGTTGCCCAAAATCTGCTCCCATCTCCCATCTCCCATCTCACCTGGAATAATGGAACCAAAGAAGATTTATTGTTAAACCTCAAGTTCGGACTAAATTATAAGCCGAAAGAAGATTTTTCGGTGCTACTGGATATTATCTATCCTGCTGACACCTCTCCGCAATTAAGAGGAGGGGGAGAATATGTACACAATCAAGGTTTAGCGGTTCGGGGAGGGTTTGAGAGCATTCCGATTGGCATCAACAATGGCTATGCGACAAATCTAACCTTTGGAATTGGCCTATCTCGAGCTGGTTTTTCTTTTGACTACGCTTATTTTATCGACCAAGTTCTGTATGCAAATACAACCCACTATTTTTCGCTCACAATCCAAGCGCAGCCTTTATCGTATTCACATGAATAGTAACTGTATCTTCAACTTTTTGCGCGTAGCCGCCACCATAAACTGTGGCTATTGGAATAGCATGTTTTTTTGCTTCCCTGAAAACATATTCATCCCGTTTTCTTAATCCACTAATCGTTAAATCCAATCCTCCTAACTGGTCAAACTGGTAGACATCTGCCCCGGCAACAAAAATTATTAAATCCGGTTTAAACTCTTCCAGCATTTTAGGGAGGTTGTCTCTTAAATTGTATAAATAATCATTATCTCCAATCGCATCTGCAACTGATATATCATAGGTACTCTTCTCTTTTTTTTGTGGGTAATTATGTTCCTGATGGATGGAAAATGTAAAAACATTTGGATCATCCTTAAATATAGCAGCTGTTCCATTCCCCTGATGGACATCACAATCAACTACCAATACTTTTTTTGCTGACTTTTCTTGCTGTATTTTACGGATCCCAATTCCGATATCATTGATCAGACAAAAGCCTTCTCCATGATCAGGATAAGCATGATGAAATCCCCCGCCAATATGCACCCCCACCCCATTTTTAAGTGCATATTTGAATGCCTGGATGCTGCCATTTGCAAATATTTTCCCTGGTCCCACCATCCCTTTGTTATACGGAATTTCCATCCTGGAAATTTCTTCGGCAGAAAAAGTCCCATTTTCAAGCTTGCTTAAATATTCTGGAGTGTGAACCAATAACAAATCCCCATCTGTTGCTTCTCCCGGATCGATAAAATCCTCTGGCCTGGCAACCTTTTCTCTTATTAACCGATCATGCACTAACCGGTATTTAATGATTGGAAAAACATGCTGGCCGATATCTATTTCATATTTTGGTGAATAGTAAAATTTCATAGCAAAAAAATATTATAGCATACTTTGCGGCTTATACATTTGCTGAGATACCATTCCGACCTTGCCGTGCAAGACCGTGTTCATGATCGCCATCCGTTCGATAGTGAATTCACCGTAGCGGTTATTAACCTCATCAACTGCTTTCAAGATTTTCTTTTTACGCTCCTCTTTATCAAAAATGCTGATCTGATCCATATTATGAATTAAACCCGACAAACTTACCCCAACCAGCCTGATCCCATCTCTCATCTCCCATCTCTCACCTCCCATCTCTCGTTCCAATATCTTTTCTGCTGCTAAGTAAATATCATAGCCATCATTCAGGTAATCAGGCAGACGTTTTTGTTGCCCAAAGCCGGAGAAGTCGCCGTAGCGGATATAAAGATGGACAACATTCCCTTTGTAATTATGTTTTCGCAGCCGCCGTCCGACCTGTTCTGAAAGCCGCAGCAGATAACTTTTGACTTCATTATGGTCAGTGCTGTTTTTAGGCAGAGTATAAGAGTGCCCCATTGATCTGGCTACTTCTTTGAAATCATTCGGAAGTACTTCTGAGTTATCCCAACCCTGCCCCATATAATAAAGATGTTCACCGGCAAAAGCTCCAAAACGTTTAACTAACTTTTCTCTTGGGTATTTGTTCAGATCCCCAAATGTCCTGATCCCCATATTTCCTAAATATCTTTCATATTTTCTTCCAATCCCACAAAGGTCTCCCACTGGAATATGCTGGATCCGGGCAGGGATATCTTCTTCTGAAATAACAACTAAACCATCCGGTTTCTGTAATTCACAGGCCAGCTTAGCCATCAATTTATTTGGGCCAATCCCAATAGTACAGGTGATGTGAAATCTTTCACGAATCCGGCGTTTGATCTCACGCGCAATTTGGAGCTCCCCGCCAAAGCGATCCTTGGTCTTGGTCACATCCAGAAAAGCTTCGTCAATTGAAAAAACTTCGACCAGATCAGTGTAGTCATTAAATATTTTAACAATTTCTGTTGAAGTATAGATATACTTGGTCATATCACCGATTACCATGATCAGTTCTGGACAGATCTTTTTAGCTTCCCGGGAGGACATGGCGGTTTTAATTCCACGCACTTTGGCTTCGTACGAAGCGGCAGCAACTACTGAGCGCTTCTTCACCCCGCCACCAACAGCAATCGGCTTTCCGCGCAAAGACGGATTAACCGCCTGTTCAACGGAAGCAAAGAACGCGTTCATGTCAACCAAGAGGATAGATCTTTGCATAGCTTGTTCGGAACCTGCGAATGAATTCGCGGTTCCTATCTAAAATAGTTTAGGAGATCTCTTCTGGAATTTAATTCCTAGCATTTGTCTAATCTGCACTGCATTCTTAACAGATTGACCCATAAAACAGTTGTTGAAAAAAAGATAGGTCTTTTTGGTTTTCCGCTGAACCTCTTTTATCCCTGGTAAAAATTCTTCTAACTCTTTTTTAGAATAAAGATAATTGTAGCGATCGTGCGCACCGGCTGAATACCATTCTTTGTTTCTACCGTGAAAGCGGAAGTAACCAATCTCAGAAGTTGCTTCCGGCTGATAAGGTAAAAGTCGTGGCAGTTGCGGTTCGTCCACCACACAAATTCCAACTTTTTCTTTTTTGAGATAATCAAAAGTTTTTGCTTTAAGCCACCCCTTGTTGCGGAATTCAATCACTAGCGGAAGTCCTTTTAACCTTTTTTTACACTTATCAACATATTCAAAGTTCTGTTCGTTGGGGAAAAAGAAAGATGGAAACTGCAACAACACAGCTCCCAACTTGCGGCTAGCTGCTAATGGCTCAATCCCTTTTAGATATTCTTTAAAAACTTTGCTGTTACTTTTGAGTTTTGATCTTTTCTTATCCTGCCAAATATCATGAGTCATCTCGCGATTAGCTTTGACGGTAAATTCGAAACGCTCATCAACCTTTTTGGCCAGGTTGTACATTATATAAGGACTCGGTTGGCGGTAATAAGTGTAGTTTATCTCACAAGCAGTAAACCCAAGTTCTTGCTCATAATAATCGAGCATCTCACCCGACTTTATTTTTTTAGGATAAACCTCTCCCTTCCAATCAGGAAAAGAATAACCAGATGTTCCAATTAATATAGTTTTTCCAGTTTCCATATCATCCTTTTGATGTTAAAAGAGAGCTCATAAGAGTTTACCCCATCTGTTACTGAAAAGCAAAATAGTTTTTCGATCCCCTCGTGGTCTTCCCAGGTGTAATTAATCTCGAGAATATTATACTTCCGTCCTTCCCAAACGAACCAGCGGGGGAAAACTCTCCCTCCCCGGAAAACTATTCCGGCTGGTATAATTTGATTGATTGACTGCATGGCCTAGAATCGCCTAAAGAGTCCGCGCACCTTTCCCTGCACTGCTAAATCTTTGACATAGATCGGTTTATGTTCTGAGTTTGCCGGTTGCAAACGGATCCGATTCTTTTCTTTGTAAAATCTTTTAAGCGTCGCAGACTGGTTGTTCAAAAGCGCCACCACCACTTCGCCATCATCAGCCGTTTCAGCCTTTTCAACTACAATAAAATCACCATTAAGAATATGGTCTTCGATCATAGAGTCCCCTTTTACTTGTAGAACATAACAGGGGCGGCGTCCGACTAAAGTTGACGGGACATCGATCTCTTCTTGCTGTTCAACCACATCAATTGGAGCGCCGGCAGCGATAAACCCGAGCATCGGCAGAGTTATAGTTCTGTTGATATTCAAAAGCGAATGGACCTTAATCCCACGCGGTTTGTTTTCACGCGCAATAACCCCCTCTTCTTCTAATGCTTCTAAATATTTCTGCCCGGCTCGGGGCGAAGCAAACCCAAACTTTTTGCAGATCTCCCTAATCGACGGCGGAAATCCCTTTTCTCCAATGTAACTCTTAATAAACTCCAAAATCTCTCCCTGTTTTTTATTAAGCATTTGCTCCCTCCCCTTTTTTAATTTTTAATTGTTAATTTTTAATTATAGTATACAGTTGTATACCTTGTCAACAGGCAATTTTTTTCTGTTATGATTAACCAATGCCAACCGATAAATACATAATCGGCAGAATCCGGTCATTAGAAGCCAGGATGCTGGATGAGAACAAACTTATCCGCCTTTAGCTCCAAACAATAAGATCAAAACTGGCCGCAATGTTTCCCTGCCTCGGACTCACCACTTTTATTAAACTCATTTTTCTTCTCCTGCCACTTTACTTTGTGGACTTTATCCTTTACTATTATATATATCGTTACTATTTTCATTTCATGAAATTTCAGGTAATTTTTGGATAGGAGGAAATTATAATGGTAAAAATAAGTATTACTCTTGCAGATGAAATCAAAGAAATAATGGATCAGCATAAAGAAGTTAAATGGGAAGAACTAGCACAAGACTTTATTTGGGAGTACGCAAAAAAATTGGACCTAGCAGATAAACTCGCCTCAACCAGCTCACTTTCTGATAAAGATGCATTAGAGATAGGACAAAAAATAAAAGAAGGATTAATTTCTAAATACAAATAATGCAGCTAATTCTGGATACTAACATTATTATTTCTGCTCTTTTAAAAGATGGCGTAACCCGAGCAATGCTTCTTTCTCCTGGTTTGGAGTATTTACTGCCAGAATTTGCATTAGAAGAAATTCAGAAGCATCTACCGCTATTGATTGAAAAAAGTGGATTAAAAGAATCGTCAATCAAACTATTATTAAGCCTTATGCTGGAACAAATTAAAATTGTTCCGTCAGATAAAATCATTCCCTTCATCCCCGAAGCAGATAAAATAATAGGAAATATTGATAAAAATGATGTGCCATTCATTGCGTTGGCTTTATCAAGAAATAATGATGGAATTTGGACAAATGATACTCATTTTGACAAACAAACAAAAATAAAAATTTGGAAAACACAAGATTTAATTCATAATATATTTTGAAAAAGAGTGCCATGTAATGCCAACCGATAAGTATACTATAGGCAGAATTCGCTCAATAGAATCGAGAATGCTCGATGAAAATAAGTTGCTCCGCATGGCCGATGCTGAGAGTTTTCAGCAGGCTTTTAACATTTTAAACGAAACCGATTATGCCCCGCTCCTTTCAAAACTAAACAAACCGTTTGATTACGAATTGATGCTCGAGATTGCGCTGAAAGAACTAAAATATCTTTCTCAAACACTTGCACCCAACAATAAAATAATTGATGTGATTTGGGAAAAGTATGATTACGAGAATATTAAGCTTTTAATAAAAGCTAAAAAAAAGAATATCGAAAATCCTCCCCTTTTACCCTACGGCAATATCGATCCGAGTTTATTAAAAGAACATATAATGAAAGAGAACGGATGGCTTCCAAAACGGCTAACAAATACAATCGCTTCAGCTCAGCATATCAATGACTTTCTAAAAATGTTTGACTACGTTGATCAGCAATATTTAATTTATCTCAAAGAAGTCGCAGCAACAGAAAACGCTCCTTACCTGCTTTCAAAAAGCTTACTCGGCAAAGCAAAATACAAAACTGACGGGAACGAACCTCTGGTTGCTTTTCTTTTTCAAAAAGAAGCCGAGATTCATAAGATCGGACTCATTTTAGAATGTAAGGAGAATTTTGTCCCTTCGGAACAAATCAAGCAGAGAGTTAAAAAATAATGAACAAGATTGCCTTCATCGGCCCCAAAGTACTCGCCAAGATGATGCGCCTGCAAGGCCTGGATTGTTTTGAATGTTCAAACGAAGTCGAAGTAGTTGCTGCACTAGAAAAAATATTTAACCAAAACACTTATAGCCTAACCTTTATCACCGAAGCACTAGCTATGGAAATTTCTGAGCTGGATAAATTCTTAACGAACGATAAAATAAATATTATGATAATACCTGACAATCGCGGGTCGAGCGGCCTGATGCAGGATAAAATTGACCGGCTGATCAAAAACGCTCTTGGTGGAGAGGTTAATATAGATTAATTTAAAATATTTTTCTCTCTTACAAGAAAATCTGATATAATTTAGATATGCCTAAGATTTCAGAATTTTTCGGAATTTCTATTTATATTTATTTTCGAGAACATCGTCCTCCTCATTTTCATGCAATTTATGGCGATAATGAAGCTCAAATATCTATAGAAAACCTATCAATAATTTCTGGCAAATTATCACCTAAAACGCTAGCTCTAGTTGTTGAATGGGCATCACTTCACCAAAAAGAACTTATAGAAGCCTGGAAGCAAGCAGAAGAACATAAACCTCCAAGAAAAATCGAACCACTAAAATAGGAAACGACTATGCATAAAATTACAAACGTAAAAATCATAGAAAAATATAAAGTAAAGATTAAATTCGAAGACGGCATCGAAGATGTTTTAGATTTATCAGATCTTGTTGGGAGCGGGGTTTTCTCTAGCTGGAAAAATCTAAAAGAGTTTAACAAAGTTACAATTGATCCTCAAACTCACACTCTTTGCTGGCCAAACGGCATCGACCTCTGTCCAGATTCCCTTTACGAAGATGTAATTACAAAAAAGCAAAAATGACAAAAGCAAATTATCGAAGGATCCCTGGGTGGAGTTTGTTATGGTGGAACCAGAATATCTGAAAGAGAAGCGAGAAAAGAACGAACTATCAGATTAGAAAATTTCGAACCCACCTGAAGCAGGCATACTAACCAAAACCGGGCTTTAGTTAGCAGGTTATTAACAAATCGAAAGCCGAAGCCGGTCTAAAAATTAGGCGTAAGAATTTCTTCAACATCAGTCTGGCTAAGCTGGAATGCCTTACTCAGAGAGCCATCCATAATGTCATTAAACATCTTCTGCTTTTTCTTTTGCAGATGAAGAATCTTTTCCTCAATTGTACCTTTGGTGTAGAATTTATACACAAACACGTGCTTATTCTGCCCGATCCGGTGGGCCCGGTCAGTGGCCTGATTTTCAACCGCCGGATTCCACCAAGGATCAAAATGCATTACATAATCAGCCTGAGTCAAAGTTAAAGCAGTCCCTCCGGCTTTAAGGCTTATCAAAAACACTGGATACTTTGCCTTGCCAAATTCCTTTACCAGTTCAGCCCTTTTTTTTGTGGCGCCATCCAGGTAAAGATATTTAATCCCCTCTTTTTCCAGCCATTTGCGGATATAGGCTAACATAGAGGTAAACTGGCTGAAAACCAGAACATAGTGATTCTCTGCTAATACCTCCAACAGGTGCTCTTTGAAGGTTTCGAATTTACCTGATAACAATTTTGGATCAGGCTTATCAAGGATCAACGATGGATGGTTACAAATCTGTCTTAACTTGGTTAGGGCTGCAAAAATATGAATATAAGACTGCTTAAGTCCTTTCTCTTTGATGTTAGCAAAAACCTCCTGTCTGACTAAACTTAAAGTATGCAGATAAACTTTTTTCTGATCCTCAGTTAATTCACAGAATATTGGAATTTCGGTCTTGGGTGGAAGTTCCTTTTCTACCTCTTCTTTTAACCTGCGCAGAAGAAAGGGCCTGATCCGATCTCGAAGCTGCAGCAATAATTTACTTTCCCCTCTCTTTTCAATCGGATTCTGATAGGTGTCCCTAAAATACTCCAGCGATCCCATATATCCAGGCATGATAAAATGAAAAGCTGACCATAAATCTGATAATCGATTTTCTAAGGGTGTTCCGGTCATTGCCAGACGGCGTTCACTTTTTACTGCAAAAAGAGCCCTGGCCCGCTTAGTATTGGCATTTTTTATAAATTGGGCCTCATCCAGAATCAAATAGTTAATCTTCTTCTTGTTGATTTTCTCTACATCTTTTGAAAAGATTGTATAGCTGGTAATATAAAGTTCATTGTCAGACCAATCCTTATAGATTTTTTCCCGATTAGTTCCTTCGATAACCGCAACCTTAAAGTCAGGCAGAAACTTTTCAATCTCCATGAGCCAGGATCCAACTGCCGAAGTCGGAACCACAATCAGACATTGTTTCAGTTGCTTTTTCTGCTTTAGATGATATAAAAAAGCCAGGGTCTGAAGTGTCTTGCCTAATCCCATATCATCGCAGAGGATTCCTGAGATATTGTGGTCATGTAAAAATTCCAACCAGGCAACTCCTTCCTTTTGATAAGGTCTCAGGATTTTATCAAGCTTGTTATGAAAAGCCGGCATCTTTATTTCTTTAAATGATCTTAGTTTGTCAATTGATTGAATTACTTTCTCCGGCGCTTTAAACTTTTTATTTTGTTGCAGGTAGTGCCAGAGTCCCATCACCTGAAAAGGAGATATTTTTTCAAATCCACTCTGCAAAACATGCGGACCAATAAAGTAAGCCATCGAGATTGAGTTTATTAAATTTCCAGAACAGGCCATCCATTTGCCGCCCACATTAATATATTTCGGTTTTTTACGCAGAATGTTCTGGATCAGCTTTTTACTAAAAACCTTCCTGATTTTCTTTGGAACCTTGAATGAAGCACTAAACCAATCACCATCATCCCGCGGTTTGAGCTTGAATTCAATATCCTGGTCAGTTTCAAAATCATAATAGTTGAGATCCTTTTCAATTTTCCAATCCGGCGGCAGTTTTGGCAGTTTTTCCATTAAAAATTCTAATGCCCTTTCAGATTCAAGCGGACCTGAATATCTTCCGGTTTTGCCGAAAATCTTCTCAAGCACTTTCTCTTCATATTCTCTATCCCGCAGAAAGTAATCGTTATCATATGACAAAAACCTGGCCGGGTTTCCGGGAAAGACCACCTGATTATCGTAAATATACTCAACTTTTACATTTAGAATAATCCAATTGCGCCTGGCCTGTATTTCATTCAGTTTTATTCTAACATCTGGTTTTTTAACTTTTAGTGGCGGAGCGGGAAAGCTGCCGAAACCTTCAAATTGATAATTCTTCATTAAAGTTTCAACCGCATAATTGACCAGCATACTGTGAGCAGAGCTACCCTTTTTGACCTTAGAAAATTGCAATATCAAATCAGAGTGTCCCAGTGCTACCAGTTCTCGTCCGGTAAAGTAAATGCTGTCAAAAGTTGCCGACTCAACTTTGGATGAGTTTTCGTAATCATAATCATTGTCAAAGTCAGGTTCATAATCAAAACGGTCGTGATCAAATTCATCATAATCCATGATTTCAGGCTGCCGGTCCTCCTGATTGGAGACTGTATGGCTGATAAAATTCTCTGCTCCCAACGGATAATATTTTCCCTTATATTTCAACTCCAGGATTAAATCTGCTCCATCCTGTCTTAGGCGCAACGCTGGCTTAGCTTCATCCATTGGATAATCAATCGAAAGTGATTTTCTGTCTGGCAAAAGAATATCTTTAAAATAACTTATATAGTCATTATCCTGCCTCTCTTCAAGAAGAGCAGCAAATCTCCTCTTTTTCACAAGAAAATAATCGTCTTCTAGTTTTATTTCTCCAGTTAGGGCCAGAATTTTATCTTTTGCTTTTTCAGTATGACTTATATCTTTTAGCTTATCTTTTAAACGGCCAGCCATGACTTTCAAACGTACGCATTCACCCTTAATATCAATTAACTGCAGATATTCCCTGTTTTGTGTTTTAAACTTTGCAAATACAGATGGATGCTGGTGAGTATATTTGTGTGCCGCAAGGAGGGTAGCAACAATGTGCTTGCAGGGATGCCGGTATGACGGACAGGAGCAGGAGGCGTTTTTTACACCATCGTCCCGGACTGACAAAACCACATTGTAACCGTATTGGCCGGCTACTTCAGCAGTTATTTTTCTGGGACTAATAATGAGATTTTCAACAGCTCCATATGAAAAGTATTTCTTTCCTTCTGACATTGCCTGGTAGTCTGCTTTGTTTAAAATTTGTGAGAAAAGATTGAGTATGTTTCGTGACTTCATTTGCTAACTCTTATTATACCCCAAATCCAAGCATATAATCTTTATTCAGAGGGTAAAAATTTAAAAGGGAAAAGGGTAATTTAATTCAAGTCCTCGACGAGCCGGAAGCCATAGCCGTCGTACCGAATGACCGGCTCGTCGCCGCCGCGACAAGCCGAGCGCAGGTTGTCCGGTTCATTGTTGTACCAGGCGCCGCCACGAATGAAGTGATCCAATAACCATTCCCATACATTACCTGCCAGGTCTTTAACTCCAAAAGGACTTTCTACATCTTCATGAGTATCTACCGGTTTAGTGCCATTTGGCTTTTCAGCTCCAGCGCTGGAGGTGCATTTGGCAGCATCAAAATCTTCTCCCCATGGATATTTTTTACCGTCAACCCCTCTGGCCACATACTCCCATTCAGCCTCACTGGCAAGCCTAAACTTCCTACCGGTCTTTTTGCTCAGCCAATTGCAAAATGCTTCTGCTTCATAATAGCTGACGCCTACCACCGGATGTTTATCTCCATTAAATCTTGAATTATTCCAATGCTTAGGCTCAGCCCATCCTTCTGACTCTTTCATTTGCCAACCTTCGTCGCTCCAGCAATCTTTATGCGATTCTGAATATAAGCCATCTTTCAATGCAACTTTAAACTCTTTATTAATCACCTCATACTTGCCCATTCTAAAAAGTTTCTTAATTCTACTTAGATATCCTAGATCGGGCCTCTGGCTTACCGCTTCTTCAGAAGGCACAGGGATACTTACCATATCCATAGTTACATTATCCGCAATCTGGACTGGGACAATTCCTTGAGCAGGGGCAGGCCTTCCGGTTCTATCCAAATTATCTTGAATCGGAGCCCCTCTATAAGCTCCGCCATTACGGTGTCCATTTGTTTCTGCTTTTAAATTATAATAGATTATCCCATATTTTCTGGTTGGCCGCCTGTTTAATGCAGCTATGTCTTGATCTAATAATTGTCTATCAAACTTAGTTGTCAGTTGAAAAAAACACCCTTCATCACTATGTTTTAGAATGGGCTGGACATCATCTGTTTGAATCAAGTCTCTTGCTAAGGTTGCAATTTTTCTAAAATATCTCTTTGTCAACTTGGGTTGTTTAAAATCTTCTTCTTTAACTGCTTCTGTATAATTCCTGCCATCAATCAATCCCCGATTCAAAACCTTACCCAGTTTTTTGAATGCTCCAAGGTGATCTTGAGATAGAGGATTAATTTCAGGGTTTGAAAGATTATCTATTGCTGCTTTTGTCTGGTTTGTTAATATGCCGCTAAAATTACTTGAGAATTTAGAAATGGTTTTGTTCTGGTCTAATGTCGGCCGCAGTTTTTGGACTGTCCAACGCCTGGCGCTCCTAAACGCTCCATCGGTTATATTTCCTGCTCTTGTAAAAAATCCGCTCATGTTTCTTGAACATTCCTCCTCTGTACAAAAAGGATTTTATCCTTTACTATATATATATCGTTACTTTTTGAAAGAAATTTCAGGGGATTTAATAGTATGGGAAAAATAATCAAAGTAGCCGGACCATTAGTAATAGCTGAACTTGCTGGTGGAAAGAACGGCGATATGGTGGAGGTTGGACCATTAAAATTAATCGGCGAAATAATTGAACTAAAAGGAATCCATGCTTCGATCCAGGTCTACGAAGAGACCGGTGGATTAAAAGTAGGAGACCAGGTTACCTCTACTAATGCTCCCCTTTCTGTCGAATTAGGACCAGGATTACTATCTGCAATTTATGACGGGATCCAACGACCACTCGACCTGATTATGCAAAAAAGCGGCGCCTTTATCAGCCGCGGGATCAAAGTCAGTAAATTGGACCGGAAGAAAAAATGGGATTTTAAGGCAGTTAAAAAGGTTGGAGACAAAGTTGTCTTTGGAGACATCCTGGGGACGGTCCAAGAAACTCCCCTGGTAGTTCATAAGATCATGGTTCCTAAGGGGATAGAAGGGAGAATTGAGGAAATAAGAAGTGGTAAGTTTTCGATCGAGGATACGATCGCAACCATTGGCGGCATGAAAGTAAATATGATCCAGAAACGCTCAATCCGCCAGCGTAATATGCTGGATAAAAAGGAATCAGTTTCGCAACAATTAGTAACCGGACAGAGAATAATTGACACCCTCTTTCCGATCGGATTAGGCGGGACCGCCGCAGTTCCTGGTCCGTTCGGGGCTGGGAAATGCGTAACAGGAGAAACCCCCGTAATCTTACAAGACGGTTCGATAAAAAGCATGAAAGATCTTTTTCATCTCTGCATGAAAAATGGCAATACTCAATTAAATGGTTTAGAAACCATCATTCATACAAATAATCCATTAGAACTTTTCTCAATGAATGAAATCAAAATTGAAAATTCTAGATCTAACTCTATCTACAAGGGAATGACAGATTCAACAATAAAAATTAAGACTAGGACCGGACGAAAAATTGAAGTCACTCCTATTCACAAATTGTTTAAAGTAACTGACTCCGGAAAAATAGTAGAGACAGAAGCAAAAAATCTTATGCCAGGAGATTTTTTACTGTCTGTCAGAAAAATTAAAACAAACAACAAAAATCAGCCCGTTAATATTTCCCAACTTGATGATTGTAGAATATTTGATCCAACTATCAGGGAAAAGTTATCTTCAATTCTAAAAACTTTGAGATCAGAAAAAAATACCGATAATTTAGGCATATCAAACAGTCTTATTCAGGTATTGATTTCAAAGCAAAACCTTCCGTCTGTAAAAGTTGCAAAAATGATCTTTAAAGAAGCAAAGCAGCCGCTACCAAAAATTAAACAGGTCCGTGGAAACAGAAGAGGGCATTTAATCTCCTTTCCTGACCATGTAACTGAAGAGCTGGCAGAATTTCTTGGTTTATTTATTGCAGAAGGAAATCTGAGAGCAAAAACAACTCTGGTCTTTACCAATTCAGAAAAAATCCTGCTTGATCGTTTCAGTTTTCTGGCCAAAAAGCTTTTTAATTGCAAACCACAACTTTCAAAACAGAAAAATAAAACAGCCTGCATACTAATAAACAGTAAAGTGCTGGTTGATTTTATTAAATTAATCGGTGCCGGAGGAATTTCAGCAAACAAGCAACTCCCGGAAATCATCTTAAAATCAAACGACCAGGCAGCGGCTGCATTTTTAAAGGGATTTTACCTAGGAGATGGATCTTTTGCACAGAAAGAAATTGAACTATCCACTGCCAGTTTAAAATTGCAAATTGGACTTTCATATATTTTAACCAGGCTGGGGATACTTCATTCACTGGCTGAAAGATCGATTAAAGGAAAGCAATATTATCGCATTTTTATTAGAAGCATGCCAAATCTCAAATTATTTCTAGATCAGGTATCAGCTAATTTCGAGCACCGCAAATTCAAAGATATTGAATATTATATCAATTCTAAAGCAAGCAGCTATACCGCCATTGATATTGTTCCGCTCTCAAGCGACCTCGTCCAATCTCTTTACAATCTTTCAGGAAAAAAATATTCTATGCTAAAACAACAAGGGATAGAAATCACAAACTACACCCGAAATCAGGAAAGGATGAGCACGAATTTATTTCAAACCTACATAGAATTGATCAAAGAGCATCTTGATGCCAACCGGCACAAAGATATTCTTCGTCTTGCCTCATTATTAAATTGTACATTCTGCGATTCAATAAAAGAAATCGAAGAAATCAAAGAAGCAAAAGAAGTATACGATGTTTCGGTACCCCAAAAAGAAAATTTTGTCGGCGGATTTGGTGGAATCATTTTACACAATACCGTTATCCAGCACCAAATGGCAAAATGGGCCAATGCCGATATTGTTATTTTTGTCGGTTGTGGTGAGCGCGGTAACGAGATGACCGATGTTTTGATCGAATTCCCAGAGCTAAAAGATCCAAAGTCAGGACGTCCACTGATGGAGCGAACCGTTTTAATTGCAAACACTTCAAATATGCCGATCGCAGCCAGGGAAGCTTCGATCTATACCGGTTCAACTATTGCGGAATATTTCCGTGACATGGGATACCATGTTGCATTAATGGCTGACTCAACTTCACGCTGGGCTGAGGCTTTGCGAGAGATGTCTGGAAGATTAGAAGAGATGCCGGGGGAAGAAGGCTATCCGGCCTATCTGGCTTCTCGCATTGCTGATTTTTATGAAAGAGCAGGATATGGAGAATGCCACGGACAGGATAAGAGAAAAGGATCACTTACTATTATCGGATCAGTCTCCCCACCCGGCGGAGATATGTCGGAGCCAGTCGTTCAAAACACTTTGCGGGTCGTAAAAGTATTCTGGGGATTAGATTACAAGCTCGCCCATGCCCGCCATTTTCCGGCAATCAACTGGATGCTCTCCTATTCTCTTTATGTCGACAACCTGTCTGAGTTTTTAACTAAAGAGGTTGCAGAAGATTTTATCAGCCTAAGAGAAAAAGCTTTAGCCATTCTAAGCAAAGAAGATGAGCTGGAAGAGATTGTCCGGCTGGTCGGCCTCGAGGCACTTTCGATCAACGAACAATTAATTCTTTTTATCGCCAGGTCGATCAGAGAAGACTTTTTATACCAGAGTGCTTTCGATCCGGTTGACCAGTATTCAACCTTAAAAAAACAATACTATATCCTTAAATTTATCATCTCACTCTATACCGGTGCAGAACTTGTAATTAAATCCGGGATCGGGCTCGATGCGATAAAAAATTTTCCGGTCTACGACGATCTCTCAAAAATCCGCCTGGTCGAAGAAGAAAGGATCGATTCGTATTACAAAGAATTACAATACAAACTTGACCGGTCAGTTAAAGAGGCACAGCATGCTCAAAATAAATGAAATCTCGGGCCCTTTAATTTTAGTTTCTGGCTGTAGTGATGTCGGTTTTGACGAGCTGGTCCTGATTGAGCTAAAGAATAAGGAGCAGCGCAACGGGCGTGTGCTTGAAGTCAGAGATGATTTAGCACTGGTCCAGGTATTTGAAGGAACCCAGGGGCTGGATACCGAAACATTAAAAATAACTTTCAAAGGGAAGGGATTAGAGTTAGGAGTATCACCAGATCTTTTAGGAAGAATATTTTCTGGCTTAGGAAAACCGATCGATAACGCTCCCGATATCATTCCGACCAAAAGATTAGATATTAACGGCGCTTCTATCAACCCGTATGCCCGCAATTACCCGAACGATTTTATCCAGACCGGCATTTCAACCATTGACGGATTAAACACTTTAACCCGGGGACAAAAACTTCCGATCTTTTCAGCCTCAGGCCTCCCCCACTCCCGCATCGCCGCCCAGATTGCAAGGCAGGCGGCGGTAAAAAATAAAGATGAAAAGTTCGCCGTAGTTTTTGGGGCAATGGGAATTACCTTTGAAGAGGCCGATTTCTTTATCCAGAATTTTAAAAATACCGGGGCGATAGAAAACACCTCCATGTTTATCAATTTAGCATCTGATCCTGCAATTGAACGGATTGCGACTCCACGGGTAGCTCTTACTGCTGCAGAATATTTAGCTTTTGAATTAAATATGCACGTCCTGGTTATTCTAACTGATATGACTAACTATTGTGAAAGTTTAAGAGAAGTTTCGGCCGCCCGCTTTGAAGTCCCGGGCAGGCGTGGATATCCAGGATATCTTTATACAGATTTAGCAACAATTTATGAAAGGGCCGGGAGATTAAAAGAAAAAGACGGTTCAATCACCTTGATTCCAATTCTAACCATGCCTGGAGATGACAAAACCCATCCAATTCCAGATTTGACCGGATATATTACTGAAGGACAAATCATTCTTGATCGTAGATTAGAGCGGAAGAGTATCTATCCGCCAATTGATCCACTTCCATCTTTATCCCGTCTAAGGGATAAGGCAATAGGTAAAGGAAAGACACGCGAAGATCACCCGCAAGTTGCCAACCAATTATTTGCAGCTTACTCAAAGGGGCGCGAAGTGCGCGAGTTAGTGGTTGTCATTGGTGAAGGAGCACTTTCTGATACCGATAAACTCTACATGCAATTTGCCGATCAATTTGAAGATTTATTTATTACCCAGGCCGAAGATGAAAACCGTTCAATTGAAGCTACCCTTGATTATGGCTGGAAACTTTTAAGTATCTTCCCCCGCTCAGAACTAAAACGGATCAAAGACGAAATCTATGAAAAGTACTCCTAATGCCACCCGGATGGAATTATTAAGACTTATCCGCCGGCGCAAAATGGCACAACGCGGTCACAAATTATTAAAAGATAAGTTAGATGGATTAACCCACCAGTTTATGGGCATTTTAAAAGCATACCGCAAATCTTCCAGGGCAGTTTACCAGGATTTATCTGATATTTTCACAGAAATGGTTATGGCAGGATCAGCTGCGATTGAAGACCAGCTTGATGCGATCACTTTTTCTCCTGAGCGGAGTGTTACTTTAACCAGCCAGAAAAAAAATATTATGGGAGTAAGAATCCCAGAATATACACTTGAGACAAAAAAAGAATTGAGGAATTATGGGAAGCTCAATGTCCCGGAACAGATCCCAATCGTCACTGAACAATTTTCCAAAAAATTAAAAGACCTGGTTAAGCTGGCCCAATCAAAAAAAGCGATTGAATTAATCGCAAAAGAGATATATGATGTTAAACGTCGTGTTAACGCTTTGGAATTTGTTCTTTTACCGGAGCTTGATTCTATGGTAGAATATATTAAAATGAAATTAGAAGAGATGGAACGATCTTCACGGGTTGCGCTAATTAAAGTAAAGGAGGCAATCAAATGAATATTAACCATGCCGGTCATCACACTAAGGAAAAACCTCAAAGGATGAAGTTGGAAATTGACGAAAAACATTTCCACGTTTTTCATTTATTACTGCTCTTACTGGCCTGGGCTAATACCTGTTATATTCTGGTGATCTTTCTAAAAGATATCCTTCCGGTCATGTTAACTTCGATTCTGGTATTAACCGGGACACTCCTCACCCTGTTAATGGTTTTTATTACGATTCTGATCACAATCAGGTGGATCAATCATCATCGCCTGGGTTTATGGCTGCTGATCGGACTTATTTCGCTCTTTGTTCTTTCCTGGGCCTTAGAATCAACTATCCGTGGGATATTTTTGAAAGAACAAGCCTACGATAACGAGCAGACGTTTTAAATAGATTATGCCCTTTCAATATACTCTCACAAACCATCTGGACTAGAATACGGAAATCACCATAATCGCCTCGCCCCAAACCAAGATAGTATTTTGTCCGATCCCCCACTTCAATTATTGCAGGAGGAAAACCATGGCATAATAATTGAGTTAGCATGATTAGCCTTCCTACTCTACCATTACCATCAAAAAATGGATGGATTGCTTCAAATTCGTAATGATCCAAGGCAATTTTCTTTATAACGTTTTTTTCTTTATAATTATTGACATTCTTCAAGAACTGTCGCATTTTAACAGGAATCATTTGAGCCGATGGAAGTTTTTTTTCTGTATTGGTCAAATTGACAAAGCCGTTCCGATATTTCCCCGGCAATTTATTATTAAAATTGTACATAACAATTGAATGCAACTCCAAAATATATTTTTTGGTTATTTGAAAACCTGGTTTAATGACTTCCAGCATATACAATAATGCATTCTTGTGGTTGATAGCCTCTAAAACCTCAAACAACTCTTTTCCCCTCACCTTTTTCCCCTCAATCGCCATCTCAGTCTCTTTAAGTGTCATCCGACTCCCCTCGATTGCATTTGAGTTATAGGTCAATAAAAGAAACAGCTCTTCCCTGATTTTCTCTTCCTTTCTTAAAATATTAATTGGATCAGATATTTTCTTTTTTAATTGAATTATAAATGGTGATAAATCAATATTTTCTTTAAACAACTCATCAATTCGCTGCGCTTGAGCTGGTTGCGGATTTACGCCCCTATCCAACCAACGATAAACCGTTCGATAACTAACCTCTAATGCCCGGGCTAACTCAGAACGATTAAAACCAGCCTCTTTAATAAGTTTTTCTAGCTGGTCTTTATCAGATATGACATATTTATCCTTCTTCATATCCATATTATATGACAGATGTCATACTTTTGTCAATGCTTTAGATGCTTATTTGTCCTATGTGAGAAGGGTAGTAATATTTAAGAGACCTTCGCTCCATTTGGAAGCTCTGAACTTACAGCAACAACCGAGAGTTTATCTTTTTGCTCCGTCGAAGCAGCTAATAGCATGCCGTGCGACTCTACTCCGCGGATAGTTTTTGGTTCCAGATTGGCAATTACTACCACCTTTTTACCAATCAGATCTTCTTTAGAATAAAATTGCTTTATCCCGGCAACAAGCTGTCTTTCTTCTCCAATATCAACTTTAAGCTTATAAATCCTATCTGCACCAGCAATATCTTCGGCTTCCTTAATTTCACCTACTCGCAGATCTATTTTTTTGAAATCATCAAAGGTTACATTCATTTATATGCACCAAAAAATGAACAGACCACCGGGTACATCTTTGCAATCAGTGGGCCAAAAACTAAAGACACAATCGACATTAACTTTAAAAGAATGTTCATTGCCGGACCAGAAGTATCTTTGAACGGATCTCCAACGGTATCGCCTACAACTGCGGCAGCATGCACCGGCGTTCCTTTTCCACCAAGAAAACCCTCTTCGATCATCTTCTTGGCATTGTCCCAGGCTCCCCCGCCGTTTGACATCATAATCGCCAACAAAACTCCACAGACTAAAGCTCCGGCTAACAGACCACCGAGAGCTTCAGGCCCTAAAATCATTCCGACTAAAAGCGGTGCGGCAACTGCTGAAATACCAGGGATTATCATTTCTTTAAGAGCAGCAGCAGTTGAGATATCAACACAACGTGAGATATCCGGTTTAGCTTTACCTTCTAATAGCCCGGGTATATCTCTGAATTGAGAGCGTACTTCTTCTACCATCTTATGGGCAGCCCGTCCTACTGCCTGCATGGTAAGGGCACCAAATACAAATGGTAAAAGTCCACCGATCAATAATCCGATTACAACTTCTGGTTTTATAATATTAATAGTAGTTAAGCCGACTGTTTGGGTGTAAGCTGCAAAAAGAGCTAAAGCAGTTAAAGCTGCTGATCCGATTGCAAACCCTTTTCCGATTGCAGCAGTAGTATTACCGATCGAATCGAATTTATCAGTAATTTGCCTTACCTCTGGTGGCAGATCGGCCATCGTAACAATCCCGCCGGCGTTATCCGCAATTGGGCCATAAGCATCAACCGACATAATAATTCCGATTGTTCCGAGCATTCCAACTGATGAGATTGCAATCCCATACAGCCCGGCAAACCGGTGCGCCACAAAGATTGCAGCACAAATTGCTAAAACCGGGAGTGTGGTACTCTGCATGCCGATTGCAAGCCCCATAATAATATTGGTGGCAGCGCCGGTCTGTGATGATTCAGCTAACTTTTTGACCGGCGGACCTGACGTATAATATTCGGAGAAAAGTCCAATCAAAACTCCGACAATTATACCAGAAAGGATAGCATAAAAGACTCCAACTTCTTTAACAATAATTTTTACTAAAAAGTAGGAAGTAGTAATGTAAACAATTCCAGATACATAAGTCGCATAGCGTAAAGCCGCCTGTGGATTTATATTTTCAAAAACACCGACAAAAAAGGTTCCCATAATAGAAGCAATCGTTCCAAATGCAATTAACATTAGAGGAAGCAGCATCCAGGAAAGCGGAGCTCCACTCATTAAAGACCCGATCGCCATCGTTGCTACAACTGATCCGACATAAGATTCGTACAGATCCGCTCCCATCCCCGCCACATCCCCGACATTATCTCCGACGTTATCAGCAATAACTGCTGGATTGCGCGGATCATCTTCTGGAATTCCAGCTTCAACTTTACCTACTAAATCTGCACCGACATCAGCAGATTTGGTATAGATACCGCCGCCGACACGTGCAAAAAGAGCAACTGAGCTTGCCCCCATTGAAAAGCCGGCAACAACCTGTGCCTTTGTTACCGGATCAGGAACAATTAAATATATTATTCCAAGACCTAAAACGCCCAGACCCGCCACCGACATTCCCATAACCGCACCGCCTGAAAATGCAATATTTAAAGCTTTTGACTGGTTAAGTGATGCTGCAGTAGCTGCAGTCCTAACATTGGCTTTGGTCGCAGCACTCATACCAATAAAGCCAGCCAGCATAGAAAAAACTCCACCCATGATGTAGGCCGATGCAATGTTTAAACCTAAGAAAGCGGCAATGACTACAAATAGTACTGCCATAAATATGGCAACACTGGTATATTCCCGCTTTAAGAAAGCCATCGCTCCCAGATGGATTGCATCGGCAATCTCTTTCATCCTGCCGGATGAAACTTCTTCCCTGGCCACTTTATTATATAAATAGAGAGCAAATCCAATTGCAATTAATCCAATTACCGGTGCCCACATTCCCATATTATTTGACCCCCTGTTTGAAAGCTTTTATCCCTGCAAATTTTGCATTTGACCCGAGCTCTTCTTCGATCCTGAGTAATTGATTATATTTTGCCACCCGATCAGTTCGTGCTGGCGCCCCGGTTTTTATCTGCCCCGCCCCGGTTGCCACAACCAGGTCAGAAATGGTGGCATCCTCTGACTCACCCGAGCGGTGAGAAACCACTGCGGTATAGCCATTTTTATGCGCTAATTTAATTGCTTCAAGAGTCTCGGTCAGTGATCCGATCTGATTGACTTTAATTAAAATTGAATTTGCAATCCCCTTATCGATCCCCTCTTTTAATATTTTCGGATTAGTCACAAAAATGTCATCACCAACAATTTGGATTTTATTACCCAACTTTTCGGTCATAAGCTTCCAACCATCCCAATCCCCTTCTGCCAATCCGTCTTCAATCGAAATAATCGGGTATTTTTCTATCCATGCTGAATAGAGATCAACCATTTCAGCAGAGGTTAAAGCTTTCCCTTCTGTTTTTAATTGATACTTGCCTTCTTTATAAAATTCTGAAGCAGCCGGATCCATTGCAATAAAAATATCTTTTCCTGCTTTATACCCGGCTTTTTCAATCGCTTCCATTATAAGTTGCAGATTCCCTTCATTTGATCCAGTCTTTGGAGCATAACCACCTTCATCTCCAACCGTAGTAGGATAACCTTTAGCTTTACAAATTCCTTTCAATGCATGGTAAACCTCTGCACCCATCCTCAGACACTCTTTAAAGCTGGTTGCTCCAGCCGGCACGATCATATATTCTTGCATCTCGGTTGACCAGCCAGCATGCGCGCCACCATTAAGGACGTTCATCATCGGAACAGGCAGTGTATCAGCTTTGCCATTCCCTAAATATTTGAATAAAGACTTTTTTTGAGAGTTAGCTGCTGCTTTTGAAAGCGCCAGAGAGATTCCTAATATTGCATTGGCACCATATTTCTTCTTGTTGTCGGTCCCGTCTTCAAGTATCATCAGCCCATCAACATCTTTCTGTTTATCTGCTTCCATGCCGATGATTTTTTTGGCTAAAGCAGAAACGTTAGCTACTGCTTTAGTTACCCCTTTTCCAAGGTAGCGTGATTTATCGCCGTCTCTAAGCTCGAGCGCTTCTCTTGAACCGGTAGAAGCACCGGACGGAACTATTGCTCTCCCGAGTGTCCCATCTTCCAATCTTACATCTACTTCAACGGTTGGATTTCCGCGTGAGTCTAATACCTCTCTTCCTTTGATTTCCTTAATCTTAACCATACTTCAAAAAACCTCCAATTTTGTATTTAATAATCAAGTAATAATTATAGCTTTTTAAAAACTATAACGCAACTTTACAAAGAATAAATCCAATCCCAAAAACCCGGTCGGATCCCGGGTAACAGTCGGATTATTTTCAGTTCCACTATCTCCTTGAGAAATTAGCGCTTCTAATGCTAAATCAAGATCCTGGGAAAGACTGTAAGAATAGCCGGGGTAAAAAATATAGCTGTAGTCAACTAAATTTGCAATTACCCCTATCCTGTATGAAGCCAGTTCGTTGATCATCCGATTAATCGAAAAGTAACCGTAACTTTTGGCCAGTTGCGTAATATTTCCGGCCAAATAATTGGTCCAATCGTAATCAGCCTTACAATTTTGTCCCGGACCATAGTAGTAATACTCAAAATTAACTCCCAATCCATTATCAAATGTATAATTAGCCCCGAGCGAGGCTTTGCCATAGCGTCCATAAGCCGCTTCTCCTCTTATCCCTAAATCAAAAAGCTCACCTGAAAAATCAGCGCCATACTGCGGACCATCAGCTAAAGTCATATAGCTTATAGAAAGATCATAATTTTTAAAATTTGTTTTTGCTCTGATCCCCCGTCTTTGGTCATCCAACAAATAAAAAGCATCAAGTGAAGCAGCAAAACCGAGTGGAGCCTCTATCCTGATTGCAGAAACTCCATTTCTTTCTTCTTCCGCCAAAGTTAAAACAAAAGGATTAATAATATCGGTCGGATTCCAAACGTATCCGGTTCCCCACGCTATCCTTTGCCGCCCAACGATCAAGTCTGCTGCAGGGAAAGAATATCTGAAGTAAGCTCGATCGATTAATACTTTATCCAAACCATTCGATTCAGCCAGTGGGATTGTATCTGATTGAATCAATTTTATATATTCTGGTTCAAGGTGCAGTAATAAATCATCAGTCAGTTTATGGTCTATTTTAAAGCGAAGTTTATTCAGATCCGCTAATACAACTTTTCCGGAGCGGAAAGTGCCATGGGCTGCCTGGTTGCGGTAATAACCTCCAAACTCAAATGCCTCTGCCGCTATTGCTAATAGGAAAATTATCAGAATAAGGATACTAGTTTTCAATAGTTGCTTCTTTTGCCTTAAATAGTGCATATTTGGTCGAAAGTGGTCCGATGATTTCGTTGAAGGCGACGGAAATTAAAGTAATGTTTATAATAATAGAACGGTATTCAAAAAATCCGGATGCCTGGCTGATTAAGAGAGACAGACCGATCGCTACACCGGCTTGAGGGATCAGTGCTAAGCCAAGATATTTTTTAATCACCGTGGGCGCATTTGATACTGCCGCTCCAAAATATGCCCCGGCAACTTTCCCAATAATCCTGGCAACCACAAAAACTGCCCCCCAGATAAAAAGGGTTGATCCAAAAGACATGATTGCCTTTATATTTAAATGCGCTCCTGCCATCACAAAAAAGAGACAGTAGATTGGCGGAGTGAAGCGTTCAAGATAAGTTACCCGTTCAGTGTGCTTGGCAGAAATATTAATCAAAGTCATCCCTAAAAACATGTTGGTTAAAAGTGGAGAAATGTGGGTGGTATGGGAAATGCCAATTCCTAAAAGGACTATTCCTAAAATAATAATCAGTGCATCGGATGTCTCCTGGCTAACTTTAATTAATACATTGGCTAAAAAACCTAACAGCATTCCAACAATCAACGCGATTAAGATCTCTATAAACGAGGTAGAAAAAGATTGTATTGCAGCATGACCGAAATTACCCAGGTGTTTTACGTTTAAGGTTAAAACTAAACCGAATAAAATAATTGCAATTGCATCATCCAGGGCAACTACTGCTAAAGTGGCCTCGGTCAACGGTCCGCGCGCTCGATATTCTTTTATCACCGCTACAGTTGCAGCCGGTGCAGTAGCAGTTGCAATCGCAGCCAGAGGGAGCGCAGCACCCAGTGGCATTTTTAAAAGAACCAAGCAGCCAAAAACCAGAATAAATGCTGCTAAGGTCTGCATTAACGTTATCAAAATTAATCGAAAGCCCAAGCGTTGCAGCAGACTAAAACTTAAATCTGCCCCAATGATAAGTGCAATAATCCCCAAAGCAAACTGAGGAATAAAATCGAGCTGGTGGAGTGCAACTTCATCAAAAACAGATAAAATCGAAGGCCCCAAAACAATTCCGGCCAGAATATACCCGGTAACGCGCGGGAGCTTAAAATGTTTAGAGAGCCAGCTAAATAAGAAACCTAAGATCAAGAGGCTGGCTGCCACCAAAAAAACTTCGTGGTTAAACACATCTAACATGTTGTAAAAATATTCCATCCTTTATTCGAGTGAACCTTCCTCCAATACGATCATCGACAAACTGGAGCGATCAATCATCCCGACCAATCTTCTCCGTCTTACAACCGGCAGGCGCATATAATCTTTGGTTAACATGATTTCGGCCGCATCAGGAACTGCAGTTTCTTCAGTCACACAAAAAACATTCACATCCATAAAATCTTTAACCTTAGCCTGCCCCACCACCCCAATCTTTTTTACCACCTGGGTTAAATTGCTCAAACTGATCACATCCGGATTGTCAAATTTTATTTTTTCAGGGAAAATTGAATAAACAATATCTTTTTCAGAAATGTAACCGGTAACCTCGTTCTTATTATTTACAACCGGAATCCCCGAAAGCGCCTTCAGCGACAAAAGTTCGGCTACCTCTTTTAGCGGAGTATCTTCGGTCACCGAAGTTAAATCGCGGGTCATAATTTCTTTAACTTTTCTCATCTTAACTTACCTTCCTTACTTTTGCCCCAAGCAACAGCTCTTCTGCTTCTTTTTTTGAATTCGGATAATTCCGTTGGTTTTTTGCTGCAGAACAGCCGCAACCCAAACCGTACTTTAATGCTTCGCCCAGGTTATTTGATTCCAAATATTTATGCATAAATCCAGCCAGCACCGCATCACGGATACCAATCATAATGCTGGTCTCTCCTAATTCAATCTCTCCTTCCCATAACTCATTCTCAGTCGCCACCAGATAGTTCAGGTTGCCATATTTTAAAAGCACAATTTTTACCCCAAAATTAAGCAGCTGTTCGATAATTTTTTTCCGTGAATTCGGCTTGTAAATATCCTCATTAAACATTTTTTTGTTTTCACGCAAATCCGGATAAATGAGAAACGAAGCGGTCCCGGGCATTACTTCGTTCAGCATCTCTTCGTTCAAATTTAAAACTACTTTTACCTTTTTCTTGTTTGCAATAGAAACGATCTCTCTAAGAAATGCAGTTGATACTCCACTCGGCAGACTCCCCCCGATTTCTACCAGATCGGCTGAAGCCAATAAACGCTCAAAGTTAGATTTAAAACTATTTAGATAGCGCAACTCGATCGGGATCCCCTTTTCAACAATCAAACTTTGACGTTTTTTATGCTCCTCGATTACAAAAAAATCGGTCCTTATCTCCTGACTAACATAAATAAAACCCGTAGTAACACCGATTTTACGGAGCGGTTCTTCGAACATCCGACTCCCCTGTGCTCCTAAGAAACCGGTTGCAACCACCTCATCTCCTAACATGGCCAGAGTTGAAGCAACGTTGACTCCTTTTCCGCCAGGGATGCGGATTGTTTTGCGGGCACGATTGAGCTTACTTAAATAGACTTCATCTAAAAACAACAAATGGTCAAAAGCTGGATTTAAGGTTACAGTTAATATCATTTAACACCTCGTTTAAGATTGCGGAGAGTAAAAATATCATCCGCTAGCATTATATCAAACTTTATGTTAGTAAGTAAAAACTCAGTGTAAGAATTCTTGCGCAGCATATTTTTTATAACCATTTTAGTCGGGTAATTCCGTTTACCGAACCGCTTAATATCCGTGGCGGTCGCTACCTTCAACAGCTTTCCTGATTTAGCATAAAGCTCTTCCTTAAGCCCGATAAACATTTTTTTATCAATCCATATTTTTCTTCTATAATAAGTTACTTGCTTCACTTTTGCGATCAGATCCAGCAGGTAACAATCACGCCCATCAAATTTATCTGATCCGGTCACTCTGGCAGAATATTTTTCTCTAAGTTTTATTGCTTCTAACGCATCTTCGTAAGAAAAATCTGATCCCATCATTGATTGCCGCAGCATATGCCCGGCGATTTTGATAACTTTTTCAACCGAAGGCAGGTACATCCACATGTTATCATCCATTTTTAAATATCTGGTCCCCTTATCCCGAGCAGGAGAGAGAAACTCGGTAAAGGCTTTGGTTCTACCCTTCGAGTACGAAACCATCTTCTTCTCCCGCACCTCATCTCCGATATGAATTATCATCTTGCCGTTATACTGCGCACTGATGTAATTCATGTTCTGGTCTACACGGTCAATTATCTGGTCAGCAGTAAGAGCCATAACTGGAATAACCAAGACGCAAGAAACAAAAAATAAACAAATACTAAATTTCACGCAGGGCCTCCGTTGGTTCCATTTTGGCCGCCCGCAGCGCCGGCGGGATCGCCGCCACAACCGTAAATAAAATTCCCATACAAAAACCAAAAAATATTATCCCCCAGCTAAAGAGCGCGCGGTAGACATAAGATATTGGGAAATTAATCGTTCCTTTCATCGCATAAAAAACCGAGGAAAAATCAAGCCCTGCAGTCGCCAGGTAGTAAGCGATTCCTGCTCCCCAGATCGCGCCAATAAAACTGGCAATAGTCCCGATCAGCAATGCTTCAAACAGGATCACGCTCACCACCTGCCAGTTCTTCATCCCCAAAGATTTCATCATGCCGATCTCCTTGGTCCGCTCCAGCACTGACATGAACATAGTATTAAGGATGGTAAAGCTGGCCAAAAAGAGTATCAAGAAATAAATTGAACCGTAGATCCTCTTGGCAAATCCCATATAGAAAAAAAGGATCCCCTGTTCCTGCCAGGCCTTGGCCGTGTATTGACCAAGCTTCTGCAAACTGCTTCTGATTTCTTTGGCAACTTCCGGCGCCTTATTCATATCCTTTATCAGAACAAATATTTCAGTCACCGAATTATCCAGATCAAGCATTTCCTGCGCCTTATCCAGGGGGAGATAAAAGGTTGTTTTATCAATACTTGGTACACCATAGCGGAAAATTCCAACGATCTCAAGATTCATGGCAGCGATTGATCCATAGGCAGTCTGGGTCACCACAGTCAGGGTGTCGCCAAGTTTCAATCTCATATCCAAGGCCAGCCTTTCTCCGATATTCATCTCTTCCCGGCCCATTTGAAGAATTCTGCCTTCAACTATCTTTTCATCAAGACGGGAGATCTTGCTTTCGGTTTTTGGAACAATCCCCACACCAAGTACCGGCTTATTATTCCCCTTATGTTCCAGCAGCACACCAAATTTGATCCTGCCTGCAGTATGCGTGACGCTCGGATTCTCCTTAGCAATTTTTTCAACCGAAGAGTAGTTTTTTATATTAGCTTCCAGGGGGAGCATTTTTTCACGTTTGACGTATTCTGAATTGAGAATACGGACATGGCCATTGGTCAAACGGATGGTATTATCAAACATATTGTCCATTACACCCGAGAGAAAAGACCAGATATATATTGCGATCATAACTGCTGCAGCGATCGAAAGCCCGGACAATGCCGAGCGGCGCTTGTTACGAAAAATATTTCTTAATGCTATTTTAAACATGTTTTAAACTCTCGGTTGGCTCCATCTTACTTGCCACCCGTGCCGGATAAATACTGGTCAATGCAGAAACAACAATGCCAAAAATAAAAGTGCCCACGATCATATTAATATTCCATACCCCACGTGATACTCCGGTAACGCGGTAGCCAATATCGCCCATATCCCTCATCATAAATCCCCAATTGATTCCGTATTTAACAAAAGGAATATTTAAAAAGATACCGAGCAAACACCCTGCAATACTCCCCAGAACTCCGAGCATGCCCCCTTCCAGAACAAACAAACGAATTATCTGACTACGCCTCATGCCCATGGCCGCAAGCATCCCGATCTCTCTGGTTCTTTCAAATGCCGCCAGCAGAATAGTATTGCTAATACCGATTAAAGCGATTAAAAAAACGCTGAATAAGAGAAACGAGGTCCCTCCGCGTTTGGCCTGAGACATCGCGATCACATCTTCAGCCAAATCTTGCCAGGTCGCGACTTCCACACCTGTAATTTCCCTGGCCAGCTTGTCCCGGAATTCCTTTGTTTTGGTTGGATCCTTAAGTTTAATGTCGATCTCGGTGACTGTATCCGCCATATCCAGTGATTCCTGGCCCAGCCCCAATGGGATTACTACCGCAGCCCAGTCAATCTTAGGGTCTTCTGTTCGCAGGAGTCCTTTTATACGCAGATCAATGGCCTGATAAGTATCGTATTTGGTGCGCGTAAGAATTGTCAGATAATCACCCACCCCCACTCCAAAGTCCTCTGCCAGTCCCTCACCCAGAAGCATGGCCTCTTCATCCCCTTTAAAATATTCACCTTTTTTGACTGCTTGCTTTAATAGAAAAACAGTCTGGTCATCTTTTGGGTTGATTGCGATCCCCACCGCCGGGTACTGGTCAACTCCATCTGAGAGCATAATTCGGAAATTTATCCGGGAGGTAACGCCAGCAACAGTTGGATCTTTTTCCAGCCTCCTGATTATCGCGCCCGGTTTTTCGATTGATTTATCGAGGGGAAGATTTTCTTCATCTTCTCGATAGTTACGATCAAATATTTTAATATGGCCGGTCTCATAATTTATGATCTTGTCGAATGATTCCTGGTCAATGCCAACCAGCATGGAATCCATGATTATCAGAAGCATCAAACCAAAGGCAATCGCCAGGAATGTTAAAAAGGTCCTGGTTCGGTTTCGAAATATATTTCTAAACGCCAGCTTTATTAACATCGGATTGGATATTACCGTCATGAACCTTGACTAACCGCTTAGCATAATCCATAACCATCGGATCATGGGTAGAAAAGATAAAAGTAGTCTTGGTTTTTTTATTCATCTCCAGCATCAACTTTAAAATTTCTTCGCCGGTATGTGAATCCAGATTTGCAGTCGGCTCATCAGCTAAAACCATTTTGGGATCCTTTACCAGCGCCCGGGCAATCGCCACCCGCTGCTGCTGTCCGCCGCTCATCTCGGCTGGTTTTCTATCAGCCAATTCCAGAATTTTTACCTGCTCTAAAGCCTGCATGGCCCTCTCCTTCCTCTCTTTTGGATTCCCTTTTTTTAACAGTATCAAAGGAAACTCTACGTTTTCAAATGCAGATAAAACTGGAATTAAATTAAAAGTCTGAAAAACAAATCCAAGGTTATAATTTCTGATATCTGCCAATTGGTTTGAGGACATATTAGAGATGGGTGCCTCTCCGATAAAAACCTCTCCGTTTGTTGGTTTATCCAGACAACCAAAAAGATTGAGCATAGTAGTCTTACCTGATCCAGACGGCCCTGCAATAGAGACAAATTCGCCTTCGTTAACTGCCATCGAAACTCCTCGTAAAGCCGGAACTTCCACCTTCCCAATTTTATAATTCTTTATGACACTATCAAATTGTGCAATTGGCATAATTGTCGCTCCTTTGAAACCATTATACACCTCATGCTATAATATCGTAATGGTAATTATTATTGGCGCAGGGATTATTGGAACTTCAATTGCTTATTACCTCTCTAAGTATGGAGCCACCGATGTGGTGGTTTTAGAAAAAGAAAAGTTCGCCGGAACTGGAGTAACTAAATACTGCCAGGGCGGCATCCGGACCCAGTTTACCACCGAAATTAATATCAAATTTTCGCTTGAATCACTGCGTGAACTGAAAGGGAAAAGCATCAAATTCAACAAGATCGGCTATCTTTTGCTTGATCAGGATAACACCGCAGAAGAGCGGGTGAAAATGCAAAACTTTTTAGGAGTAAAGAGCAAATATCTGGAACCGACCGAGATAAAAAGGCTCTACCCTTTCCTGGAGATGTATGAGATAAACGGCGGCAGTTTTTGCCCCGAAGACGGCTACGCCGATCCTGCGCTGCTTTTAGATTTTTACATAAAAGGAGCAAAAGATAAGGGAATACAATTTGAATACGAAACCGAAGTCAAAGAGATATTGAAAGATGGAGATAAAGTTGTTGGAGTTGAAACTAACAAAGGGAAATTTGAGGGTACCGTAATTTTGGCAGCCGGCCCTCAATCAAAGGAGCTGGGAGAAAAGATCGGATTGAACATTCCAATTATTAAAAAACGGAAATACATGGTATTGATGGATGGGATGTTCCAGGATTTTCCAATCATCATGGAATTCCCAACCGGTTGGTATATTAAGAAAGAATTAAAAGAGAACATGGCCGGGATGTCGGGAAAAGTTGAAACGGTTGATTTTGAAAAAAAAGAAGAGGCTGTAAATGAAATTATCGAAGCAACGGTTAAGAGAATAACCTTTTTGCGCAGTGCCAACATCCGCAGAGTTGATAGTTCTATAGCAGATGAAACGCCTGACAAGCATGCCATTATCGACAACTCAGTTGAGGGATTAATCATTGCCACCGGTTTTTCCGGCCACGGTTTTATGCACTCCCCTGCAGCTGGGAAAGCGGTCAAAAGCCTGGTAAAAGGTGCCCCACCCTTTATTGATATTTCTCCACTTAAATTAAATCGAGAATATAATTCTACCGAACTAATAATATGATCATCCGTCAGGCAAAAGAAACTGACATGCATATAATCCAGAAACTAGCTCAAAATGCAAAACTAGATACAGACGTTATGCCCTCAGATGAATATTTGGCAGCTGTAGAAAATGATCAAATCATCGGTTTTGGTCGCACTATCAATCATCCTGATTGTACAGAATTTAGCTCTTTATTTGTAATTAAGCAAAAGCGCAATTTTGGAATTGGTACATTGATTACAAAAGAGCAACTAAAACTTTCTCAAAAACAAGGCAAAGCAATATATTTGGCAACAATTATCCCGGTTTTTTTTGAAAATATTGGATTTAAAAAAACAACAAATTACCCACAATCTATGATCAAGGATTCGAGTTGGTGTGAAGGTTGTGCCTCACCAGAAAAATGTACAATGATGAAATATGAGCATACCTAAATTCCCAAACTTTAAACTTCTTGAACTAGCTGATAAAAAAGAGATCCTTTCCTGGTTAAATAAATACCCTCAAACTATGTGTGAGATGAATTTCTTGTTTTTATTTCTCTGGCAACATTCAAATAACCATAAATTAACGATTATAAATAATAATCTAATAATTCATGTAAATTCACCAATTTATCCTCCCTATAGTTATTATCCTATTGGAGACCACGAGATAATTAATACAATAGAACAATGCCTTACGTTCTCACGTTGCATTTCATGTGTATCTGAACAAAATGTAAAAAAATATTTCAGCAATAATAATACTTTCAAGGTCGTAGAAGACATTAAAAATCACGATTACATTTATTTAACCAATGATTTAATCAGACTGGAAGGGAAAAAATACGATGGAAAAAGAAACCATATTAAACGGTTTAAGAAAAACAACTCGTATATTTATAAAAAACTAGAAAAAAAAGACCAGGAAAAATGCATCCAGATCTTAAAACTATGGCAAAATAAAAATACAAATTTAGATAAATTAACTATCGAGTCACAAAGAGATGCTCTTGCAACACTTTTTGACAATTTCAATAACTTAAATATGCATGGGGGTGTATTGATAGTCAACAATAAAATCGAGGCCTTTTCTATCGCCAGCCCAATCAGCAACGAAATGGTCACAATTCATTTTGAGATCGGCAATCCTGAATTGAAAGGAATCTTCACCACGCTGACACATGAACTGGCAAAGAACGAACTTTCCAGGTTTAAATATATTAACCGGGAGCAGGACCTCGGCCTTCCTGGCCTGCGTAAATCAAAACTCTCCTGGAATCCGCATCATTTAGAAAGGAAGTTTGACCTGACTGCCGTCAGGCAGGTATAATAAACACATGAAATTCAAGTACAAAGCCTGTGTAGTTGGCGGCTGCGGGCACGTTGGACTTCCTCTGGCAATAACTTTAGCCGATAACGGTTTAAAAACTGCAATTTATGATATTAATCATACTAGCTTAAAAAGAGTTTCTTCAGGAATTGTCCCATTTAAAGAAATCGGGGCCGAAGTAAAACTAAAAAACGCCTTAAAGAATAAAACTCTCCAGACCTTTAGTGAGAGGGAAGTAATTTCTGAAAGTGAATACTTAATTATTATTATCGGCACTCCAATTGATCGGCATCTTAACCCAAAAATCCAGGATATCCATAAAGTAATTAGAGAAATCCTGCCGCAGATTAAAAATGGCCAAACTATTATTCTGAGAAGCACCGTCTACCCGGGCACCAGCCTGAGCGTCTATGAATTTTTAAAGAAGAACAAGAAAAAAGTAAAATTGGCCTTCTGCCCTGAGCGGATCGCCCAAGGATATGCGATTGAAGAGATAAAATCACTCCCACAAATTATAAGCGGGATTAATAAAGCATCCACCCTTTCAGCAAGAAAACTTTTTTCTAAATTTGTAAAAGATATGGTTGAATTATCACTCGAAGAAGCAGAAGTTGCCAAACTCTTCACCAACGCCTGGCGCTATTTGCAATTTGCAATTGCCAACCAGTTCTTTATGATTGCAGACCAGAAAGGATTAGATTTTCATAAGATTCTTTTTGCAATCAAACATAATTACCCGAGGGCAAAAAGTTTTCCTGGTGCCGGCTTCGCTGCTGGACCCTGTTTATTTAAAGACACGATGCAAATCGCCGCTTTTAACAACAACCAATTCTTTCTAGGTCACGCTGCTATGCTGGTAAACGAAGGATTGCCAGATTACATAATTACAAAACTAAAGTCGAAATATGATCTTAAGAAAAAACGCGTCGGAATCCTCGGGATGGCTTTTAAGGCAGATAACGATGATAATCGCGATTCACTCTCATATAAATTAAAGAAAGTACTGGAAATTGAAGCAAAAGAGGTTTTTTGCGCTGATCCATATATTAAAGCGGATACTTTGCCAGTAAAAGAAGTTTGCAATAAAAGCAATATTCTAATTCTTGCTGCACCACACAAAGAATATAAAAAGCTAAAATTCAGGAAAAACCAGAAAGTTGTAGATATTTGGAACTATTATAAGAAAGGCGGGATAATTTAATGAAAATTCTAGTTACCGGCTCTGCCGGATTTATCGGAGGATATGTAGTCGAGGAGTTATTGAACAACGGCCACGAAGTTGTTGGTTTAGATAACTATTCTAAATACGGAAAAGTAAAAAAAAGCTATGATGAACACCCAAAATATTTCTTCACCGAAGGGGATGCCAAAGACACCGAACTGGTAAAAAAGCTTCTCTCTGATTGCGACCAGATGATAGCCGGAGCAGCAATAATCGGCGGGATTTCGCTCTTTCATGAACTGGCCTACGACCTGCTGGCAGAAAACGAAAGGATTATCGCCTCATCCTTTGATGCCGCCATCTGGGCTCATAAAAATAAGAAATTTAAAAAGATAAATGTAATGTCTTCATCCATGGTTTTTGAAAGCACAACTGTATATCCATCAAAAGAAGGGGACCAGCTTAAATGCGCTCCCCCGCTCTCCACCTACGGCTTCCAAAAACTTGCTTGCGAATTTTTTGCTAAAGGCGCCTGGGAACAGTATAAACTTCCTTATACCATCATCCGGCCATTCAATTGTGTCGGGACCGGAGAGAAGAGGGCATTAGCCGACAAAGACATTTATTCCGGAAATATTAAACTGGCTTTGAGCCACGTTGTTCCCGACCTGGCCCAAAAAATCCTGAAAGGACAGGACCCGCTTCATATTCTAGGGAAAGGTGATCAAATAAGGCACTATACCTACGGCGGTGACCTGGCAAAAGGAATAAGGCTTTGTGTTGAAAGTGAAAAAGCTATAAACAAAGATTTTAACCTCTCAACTCCAGTCTCAACTTCTGTGCTTGAATTAGCTGAAGTTATCTGGAAAAAGATAAAAGGGAATAAACCATTTAAATATGTATCTGACGAACCATTTCAATATGACGTGCAAAAAAGAGTGCCTGACACGAAGAAAGCAAAACAAGTCCTCGGATTCGAAGCTCCAACATCCCTCTCCGCGATGCTCGATGAAGTTATCCCCTGGATCAAGCAAGAAATTGAAATCGGGGGAATTTAATCTTGACTGAAAAGTTATCAGTAGTCATTCCTGTTTACAACGAAGGCGAAAATATATTAAAAACCCTCCGCTCTTTTTATGAGAAAGTCAGAACACCGGCTGAAATCTGTTTAATCTACGACCGTGACGACGACACCACCATTCCAGTTATCAGAGCACACCAACCAGAATTCCCTGGTGTTTTTTTAAAAAAGAACAAATACGGCCGCGGGGTGCTCAATGCAATTAAGTCAGGACTCAAAGCAGCAGGTGGTGATGCAGTCCTGGTAACAATGGGAGACCTTTCTGACGATTATTCAATAGTCGATCAGATGTTTGCGCAGGTAAAAGATGGATTTGATGTGGTTTGCGGCTCGCGCTATATCCGTGGCGGAAAGCAGATCGGTGGTCCCCTATTAAAAAAAACCATGACCAGAATCGCCGGTTGGTCGCTGCATCTCCTGTCTGGAATCCCAACCCACGACATCTCCAACAGTTTTAAAATGTATTCTAAAAAATTGCTCGCTGAAATTCAGGTCGAAAGCAGCGGCGGCTTTGAGGTCGGGATGGAAATTACAGTAAAAGCCTATTTAAATGGTTATAAGGTGACTGAGATCCCATCAGTCTGGACTGACCGGGCAGAAGGGAAATCAAATTTTAAACTGGTACAATGGCTGCCTAAATACCTGCACTGGTATTTTTTTCTATTAAAGCGTAAACTTTTTGGGATGGGATAGATCCTTCCAATCGAACGGTTGATCCCGCTTTCTGCCGAATTATCATAAATTGGCCTATCAAGTAAAGTATAAAGAGAAAGATCAGATATTTTTTTACCCGCCCCTTGCTAAATATTGATGAAAAGATTGAAACAATCTGCGGCATGGAATTCCCGATAAAAATGGTTAAGAAAAATACCGGAAAGAACTGGTACCTGCCCCAATTTAAAAAAACTCCTGCTTCAAGATCAGTCCTTCCGATCGCAACAACCAGATAACTCAATAATGCCCCACCAAATGAAAAAAGTGTTATTCCAACATCGCCAGAAATTCTGGTCCGCACTCTCTTGTGATTCAATAGCAGGTAAAGTATTAAGATAAAAGAAAAAGCAAAAAAATTAACCAGCAAAAATCCAGCCACCCAAATGTTAATCGGATGCATTAATATGCTTATTCCAACAGATTTTAATAAGAATCCAACAAATCCGCCGATAAGGTTTTCAAATACCCGACCAACAGCAATCCCCTTTGACCCCCCAAAGAATTTATCCAGAGTAAATATTAGATAAAAAGAGAGGAAACTTGCTTGAGCAATAACATACCCTTTCCACAGTTCCTGGTCCTTTACCAATATCTTGAGATTAAACTTTTTGTTTAAAATAAAATAATAAAAGAGAAAAATAAAAACTATGCCAAAGATCCCGATCATATTATTCATCGGAATAAAGAAAGAGCTAAAGACCGAACCGAAATAAAAACGGTTATCTTTTGTAATAGTGTACTGATGTAATAAAACCAGAGCCAGCTGAAGAAAGAGCAGTGGCATAGCATAAGACAAAAGTGTAAACCAGTGTATGATTTCATAATAAGCCGAATTCGATAAAAAGAAAACCGTTAAAACCAACGGCAACAATTTCTTCTTTTTGAAGATGACCTTGCAGATATAATAGAACATAATTACATTTGCAATGTGCGCCAGGATTAAAAGCCAGATGTAAGGCGGGATGTTTTTACCAAAGATGCTGAACATGATAAAAAAAACAAACTTAAAGAGCGGCATAAAGTGTTCGTTGTGCGGCTCAAAAAAGTACCCCGGGGTTAGTTCACCGCTTTCAAATACTTCAATAAAACCATAGTCGTCGTAGAAGAAGCTGTTGTTTTGGGTGACCGGATACCAGAAGAAGATAACCAGGAAGGCCAATAGGAAGTATTTCCAGTATTTCTTTAAAATCATGTGAATATTATAGCATGCTATAATTAATTATGGCCCAAATCTTAGCAATCGAAACTTCGTGCGATGATACCTCCGCCGCTGTTGTAAAAGACGGACATGAGGTGCTCTCCAACATCATCTCAACCCAAACCGAATTCCATAAGAAATACGGAGGGATCGTTCCGGAAATTGCTGCCAGAAAACATATCGAGGTAATCAATCCGATTATTCAGGAAGCTTTAGATCAAGCAAAAACTACTTTCAAAAAGATCGATGCAGTAGCAGTAACTTATGGACCGGGGCTGGCCGGTTCTCTGTTGATTGGCCTCTGTTCAGCGAAAGCAATAGCTTATGCTGCTAATAAACCATTAATTGGAATAAATCATCTGGAAGGACACATCTACGCCAACTTTCTCTCATCTCCCACCTCCCATCTCTCATCTCTGTTCCCATTCATATGCTTAATCGTCTCCGGCGGTCACACTATGATTGTACTGGTCAAAGATCATGGCAAGTACGAAATCATTGGAAGAACCCGTGATGATGCGGTTGGCGAAGCTTTTGATAAGGTTGCTCGTTTTCTGGGGCTTGGATATCCAGGCGGGCCAATAATTGATAAGATTGCAAAAGAAGGAAATCCTGCTGCAATCAACTTTACCCGGCCGATGCTGGATGATGGCTTTGACTTTTCTTTCTCAGGCATAAAGACTGCGGTTGTTAACTGTATCAGAAATTTGGGAGGAACCAGGAATTTATTCTCAGGAGGGACCCAAATTTCTGACCTGGCCGCATCATTCCAACAAGCCTGTGTCGACGTCCTGGTTACTAAGACTATTCGAGCGGCTAAGAAATTTAAAATTGACACGATTATGCTGGCAGGCGGGGTTGCAGCGAATTCGTTACTAAGAAAAGAGTTGATGACCAAGGCCAAAGCAATAATCCCACCGCTGGGATTATGTACCGACAATGCAGCCATGATTGGGGCTGCAGCATTTTATAAATATAAAAAGAAAGATTTCGCAGAATTAGATCTTAAGCCGATTGCTAACCTCTCTCTTTGAAGTTATAATTAGAATATGAAAATCAACATTGACCACGTTGCAAAACTAGCCAGACTGGGCTTATCTGACGAAGAAAAAAAGCTCTATGCCAAACAGCTCTCCGATGTCTTAGAACATGCAGATGAGCTGCAAAAGTTGAATACCGATAACGTCGAACCCTCTGCCCATGCTATCCCAATGAAGAATGTCTTCAGGGAAGACAAGGTTATCCCGTTCAAAGATACCGAAGCAATCCTTAAAAACGCACCGGAAGAAGAAGATCATATGTATAGGGTTCCGAGGATTTTAGAAGAGTGAATACAAAAACTGCCCACGAGTTATTAGGACTATTAAGAATTAAAGAGGTCTCCTCAGTTGAGATAACTGAGTCGGTCTATTCAAGAATAGAAAAAGCAGAAAACGATGTTCAATCCTATGTCAGTTTGACTAAAGAGCTGGCATTAAAGCAGGCAAAAGCGGTTGACAAGGGGAAAAGAAAAGGTTCCCTTGCCGGAATCCCAATTGCCATCAAAGATAATATGTGTACCAAGGGGATTAAAACCACCTGCTCCTCAAAAATATTAGAAAACTATCTCCCATCCTATAATGCAACTGTAGTTGATAAATTAGACCAAGCCGGAGCTATCTTTATAGGAAAAACAAATCTCGATGAGTTCGCCATGGGTTCATCAACTGAAAACTCAGCTTTTAAAACAACCAGAAATCCGTGGAACCTGGATTGTGTCCCGGGTGGATCATCGGGTGGATCAGCCGCAGCCGTCTCTGCTGATGAAACTATTTTGGCAGTCGGCTCAGATACTGGCGGCTCAATTCGCCAACCAGCATCTTTTTGCGGAATCGTTGGTATGAAACCAACTTATGGAAGAATTTCTCGTTATGGCCTGGTTGCTTTCGCTTCCTCTCTTGACCAGATCGGGCCAATGACCAAGGACGTAACAGATGCAGCTTTACTGATGAATGTAATCGCCGGGTATGATGAAAAAGATTCAACCTCAACTAATATCAAAAGCCCCGATTACGCCCAAGCTTTAAAGAACAACATTCACGGATTAACGATCGGAGTAATCAATGAGTTGATGGGTGAAGGGGTTGATGATTTAACTCTTGAATCAACTGAAAAAGCGATAAAAGAACTTGAAAAACTCGGCGCCAGGATTAAAAAAGTCTCCCTCCCCTCCTTTAAATTCTCAGTCGCGACTTACTATCTAATTGCCCCGGCCGAAGCCAGCTCAAACCTGGCCCGTTATGATGGAGTAAAGTATGGTCACCGGACAAAAGAAGCAAAAGATCTGATGGAACTCTATTTAAAGACCAGGGCAGAAGGATTTGGGCCGGAAGTTAAAAGAAGAATTCTGCTCGGGACCTATGCACTTTCAGCTGGCTACTATGACGCTTATTATGTAAAAGCGTTAAAAGTTAGGACATTAATCAAACAAGATTTCGAAACTGCTTTCAAAGATTGCGATGTATTGGTTTCCCCCACCTGCCCCACCCAGGCTTTCCGCGTTGGAGAAAGAGCCAATGACCCTTTAGCTATGTACTTATCCGACATCTCAACCATCCCGGTAAACCTAGCCGGTCTTCCTGCAATTTCTATCCCTTGCGAAATCATTCACAACCTCCCAGTTGGTCTGCAAATTATCGGAAAAGCGTTTGATGAAGAAACAATCTTAAGAGTTGCCTATACTTACGAGCAGAATACCAGGTGGCACCAGGAGAAACCAAGTTTGTATGTCTAAATACGAAACAATAATCGGACTGGAAATCCACTGCCAGCTGGCAACTGAGAGCAAAATGTTTTGCTCCTGTTCAACCAAATTTGGGAGTAAACCGAATACCAACATCTGTCCAATCTGTACAGGACAGCCTGGAGTTCTTCCAAAGATTAATAAAAAAGCGATTGAACTGGCAATAAAAACTGCACTGGCACTGAATTGTAAAATCGAACCGAATTCGGTTTTTGCTAGAAAAAATTATTTCTACCCGGACCTGCCAAAAGCTTACCAAATTTCGCAGTACGAACTGCCCTTAGCAACTAATGGCTATTTAATGATAGAAGTTGGAGGTAAAAAAAATAAGATTGGAATCACCCGGGTACACTTAGAAGAAGATGCTGGAAAATTAGTACATCAGGGAGCAGAAAGGATTATGGGTTCAGATTATAGCCTGGTTGATTACAACCGGGGTGGAACTCCACTTATGGAAATTGTTTCTGAACCAGATATCAGATCACCACAAGAAGCAAAAGCATACATGGAAACTTTGGCCCATCTTTTGCATTATATTGGAGTCTCTGACGCAAAGATGGAAGAAGGAAGTCTAAGATGTGATGCTAATATTTCTATCCGACCGTTTGGACAAAATGAATTTGGGACTAAGACCGAATTAAAAAACATTAATTCCTTCCGTTATGTGTTAAAAGGGCTTGAAGCAGAAGAAGCCCGCCACCGTGAAATGGTGGGATCAGGAGAAAAAATAATTCAAGAAACAAGATACTTTGACACTAATACTGAAGATACCAAAAACATGCGTTCTAAAGAGTCGGCTCACGATTACAGATATTTCCCTGATCCAGATTTAGTCGATTGCAGGCCTGATCAGGCCTGGATTGATAAGATAAAAGCCAGCATGACTGAATTGCCAGAAGCAAGGAAAGCACGCTATATAAAAGATTATGGGCTATCCGATCAGGCAGCAGAAACATTGACTGCTACCAGTGATATTTCTGATTATTTTGAAGCTTGTTTGAAAGTTAGAAAAATGCCGAAAGAAATTGCTAACTGGATTCTCGGTGATATTACTGCCTATGCAAAAAACAACAATTTTAATTATGCAGAACTACAACTTAAACCAAACCAACTAATTGAGATGATAAAAATGATTGAAAATGGAACCATTTCTGGAAAAATCGCTAAAGAGATTGTGGTAAAAGCTTTAGATAGTGGAAACCCGATAGAAAAAATCGTCAAAGCTTCAGGCCAAACTCAGATTTCAAACGAAGAAGAACTAACGGGGATAGTCAAGCAGGTTATTGAAAAGAATCCAAAACAGGTTGAACAGTTCAAATCCGGGAAAGATTCGGTAATCATGTTTTTAGTCGGTCAGGTGATGAAAGCCACAAAAGGAAGAGCAAAACCAGACTTAGTACAAAAGCTGCTGCGAAAAGAGCTCATTTCCTGAGCGCCATCCTGATTTTACGCAATAGAACATCCGGCTCGTACGGCTTTGCCAGATAATCTTGCGCACCACACTCTGTGGCTTTAGCAATACATTCACGCTCAGATTGTGCGGTAAACATGATTACCGGAATATTTTTGTTATTATCATCTTTTTTTAACCGCTTACAAACTTCAAAACCATCCATTCCCGGCATGCGGATATCTAACAAAATTAAGTCTGGCTTGTTTTCAGCAATTTTTTGCAGCGCATCCTGTCCCGAGTAAGACTCAAGCACTTCGTATTTCCAAAAACGGAGACGATCAGCTACCAGCTCAACCGCTTCTTTTTCGTCATCAATGACTAAAATCTTTTTTTGTACCAGAGGCGACATTTAATCCCCTATACTATCGGTATCGTAAAAATAAAACTGGTCCCCCGCCCCTCACCTTCTGACTCTGCCCAGATTTGCCCCTCCAAAACAGAAATTATTCCTTTGGCAATTGCCAATCCCAATCCGGTGCCACCCGCAACCCTGGCCAAAGATTCGTCCCCCCTATAAAATTTTTCAAATATTTTCCTGAGATGTAATTTAGGTATCCCAATTCCGGTATCTGTTACTGCAACTTTTACAAAATTGCCTTCAAGCTTACCTTCGACTAAAATCTGACCCTCGTCAGTATATTTGATCGAGTTACCCAGTAAATTATTCAAAACTTCGGTCAAGCGGTCATCATCCCCAATTACCCGCGGTAAATTTTTATCAATTTTACTTACAACCCGTAATCCTTTCGCCTCTGCCCCCGGAGCCAAACCGATTACTGCGTTTTCGATGACTTTTTTTATATTGAGTGCTTCCTTTTTTATAACCAGGCGG
>JBHPMS010000068.1:0-2674 GCA_042563095.1 Candidatus Margulisiibacteriota bacterium | reverse complement strand
CTGACAGTAAAAACTATACCCGTCAGTTCGAATATGTTGGTGATGGATTCATAGAAATAAAGAATGAATGGCAACAAGAACTACCTGAAATTAACAATATTATTGATCAGGCTATGGATATTTTTATTGGCAAAAAAGAATTCAATCCATTACAAACAGCTGTCTATAATCCTGATAAAAGAAGAAAGAAATTATATCTTCCTTCAGGAAAAAAAGATGAAAAGAAAACGATTGGTTTTAGTTGGGCTCCGGGTGAAGTAAGGATTAGCTTCTTGAAGGAAGGAGGGCAATATATATTGTCATTTACTGACAGTAAAAACTATACCCGTCAGTTTGAATGCATTGATGATGGATTTATAGAAATAAAAAGTGAATGGCAACAAGCACTAGCTGAAATTAACAATATTATTGATCAGGCCATGGATATATTTATTAGCAGAGAAGAATTCAATCCATTACAAACAACTATAAATAATCCCAATAAAAGAGTGAAATCTATACCTCTTCCTTTAGGAAAACGGAAAAAGAAAGGAATTAGTTTTAGTTGGGCTCAAGGTGAGGTAAGGATTAGCTTCTTGAAGAAAGGAGAGCAATACATACTGTCATTTACTGACAGTAAAAACTATACCCGTCAGTTTGAATGTGTTGGTGATGGATTTATAGAAATAAAAAGTGAATGGCAACAAACACTAGATGAAATTAGCAATATTATTGATCAGGCCATGGATATATTTATTGGCAGAGAAGAATACAATCCATTACGTATAAATATTAATAATCCCGATAAAAAAAGAAAATACCTAAATCTTCCTTCAGAAAAGGGGAAAAAGAAGCAAATAGGCTTTAATTGGGCCCAGGGTTGTGTAAAGATAAGTTTTTTAAGAGTTAAAGACAAGTTTATTTTATCCTTTACTGATAGTAGAAATATTACCAGGCAATTTGAATGGATTAAGGATGGCCTTATTGAGATTATAACCGAAGAATCAAGAAAAAAAATAGACATCGAGCAATTTCACATACGAGAACTAAAAGAAGATAAATCAAATAATAATGAAAACATCGAACGCCTCTACTTACAAGAACTGCTTAATCAAGGTAGAGAAAGAGACAAAAAAGATAAGGAAGAAAAGATAAAAGTGAAGCTGGAGTTGGTGAAATAAATGGCAATACTTATTAATTTAACAATAAGAAGACATAATATTAGAAGAAAAATTGGCCGATCTCCCACTATTTCAAATGTAAAACTGCTTCCTGTTCAACCAGATGAAATTATTGTAACACATAGAGATAGTCACTTCCAAAGAATTCATGGGGATACACAAGAGGTTGTCAATCAACTAAAAGATATAATTGGAAATCCAAAAAAGGTATCAAATGTAACTATTGATAAAAACGGTATAGTATTTGTCAAAAGACAAAGTAATAATAATAAGATATGGACATTTAAGGAGGCGGACCTCCCTGCAGTAGCTGAGTTATTAAAGCGCGGCTACGATTCGGCAATTCTAGAAAAGGTTCAGCCAGGAGAAGTTTCTGTAACTCAGAGAGATAATAGTTTTCAAAGAATTCTTGGCAGTAGAGATAAAGTGACCAGGCAAATAAAAGATCTGATTGGTGATCCAGAGCAAGTATCCGAAATTACAAATGATAAATATGGGATATGTTTTACTAGAAGAAGAAATGGTTGTAATAAGATGTGGACATTTAAAGAAGCGGATCTTCCTGCAGTAGCTGGGTTAATAAAACGTGTCTATGACACTGTGTATTTAGAAAATGTTAAGTCTTGCGAGGTTCTTGTTGCTCGTAATGATAAACACTTCCAAAGAATTCACGGTAGAGCGGAAGATCTAGTTAATCAACTAAAAGATCTGTTAGGCGATCCGGAAAAAGTATCTCAACCAATTATTAAGCATGAAGGAATAATTTTATCTAGAAGAATTAGTGGTAGTAATAGGGTATGGGTGTTTAATGAAGCAGATCTTCCTGCAATAGCTACATTACTAAAGTGTGACTACGACTTAGCAATATTAGAAAAAGTTAAATCTGGCGAGATTCTTGTTGCTCGTAATGATAAATACTTCCAAAGAATTCATGGTGCAACAAAAGATGTTCTCAATCAGCTAAAAGGTCTGCTTGGTGATCCAGAGCAAGTATCTGAAATTACAAATGATAAATATGGGATTACTTTCACAAGAAGATATAGGCGCAGTAGAAAGGCTTGGGCGTTCAATGAAAAAGATCTTTATAAAGTAGCTGGATTATTAAGGCGTAACTACGACTCAGCAATTTTAGATAAGATTCAACCAGGGGAGATTTCTATAACCCAGAATGACAATAGTTTTCAAAGAATTCTTGGTAGCAGAGATGAAGTGGTCAGGCAACTAAAAGGTCTGCTTGGTGATCCGGAGCAAGTATCTGAAATTACAAATGATAAATATGGGATTACTTTCACAAGAAGAAGGAGGATTAATGGTCGCAAGTTATGGACATTAAAAGAATCTGATCTTCCAGCGGTGGCTGGATTATTAAAGCGCAACTTCGATTTGGTACCTTTGCATGAGATGAAACAAGATGAAATATCTGTTGCAAATAGTGACATTAACTTCCAAAGAATTCAAGGTATAACAAAAAAGGTAGTTAGGCAATTAAAAGATCTGCTTGGTGATCCAGAAAA
>JBHPMS010000067.1:0-2700 GCA_042563095.1 Candidatus Margulisiibacteriota bacterium | reverse complement strand
CGCAATTGTTTCTTCCGCCCAAGCTATCACCGTTGATGAGTTAATCAAACAGATTCAATCCAATCGTTCTGCAATAAAAGATATGCAAGCTGATATCTCGACCACCATCACCTCTTCCATGCAGGGGATGAAAACCATGGTTCAGAAAGGGCATATCTGGACTAAAGGGACTGACAAAAGCAAGACCGAGATGTATTCCCCGGTGAAACAGATAACCATTACCAACGGTGACATGATGGCGATGATTTCACCCGATACGGGGCAGAAGCAGGTTCAAGATCTATCTAAAATCAAAGGCCATCAGGGCCAACAGGGCGGGACGATGGATCTCGAGTCTGCCAAAGAAAAGTTTGATTTTTCGATGAAGACAACTTCAGGCGGTTATGTTATTACCGGTGTTCCAAAAGATGATAATAAATTTATGGGGAAGATGGAGGTTTTTGTTGATTCCACAAAACTTGTCCCAACCAAAATAAGCATCTACACTCCAAATGACAAACTAATCAATGAAACTAATATCGAATACAAAAAGATTGCCGGAGTTTATGTAGCTTATAAAAACAGCTCCACAGTCAATCTGCCCAATGGAAAGATGAAGGTTGAGATGGTTTACTCTGATATTAAGGTTAATGAGGGGATAAAGGATGAGGAGTTTGAGATTTGAGATGAAAACAAAATTAACAATCCCCGCAAGATTATTTTTAATTATTTTTATCATTTTTCAATTATTAGGTGTTAAATGTTTGGCAAATATTGCTGAGCCAATTTCAACAGCAAATCATAATAGTCGATTTTCTTTGCGACTTGGATATGGAACTGCAAATATTTTTGACACATTATTGCCAGCTAATAATTATACATACTTAACGGGATTAACTTTGGGAATAAATTATGATTTCGACTTTAAATTATTACATTTCAAATGTATTTCGTTTGTCGGTAGAAAATATTTTTGATAATCAAATATTACTAACTCCAATCTCAGTAACCTTCCTTGCTGATCAACATGATCAGCAAGGTAAAACTTATTGCTACCTTGGTGTAGGANTAGTTGCATATGCTGGAAATTTCGTAAAAGAATTAGGATCGGGGATCAAATTCATATTGGGCCTAGGGGGACGAGGGAGGAGAGGCACAAGTACAATAGAAATTATTCCGGAAATCGGTAGAGCTGCTTCTCAAAATATTACTAAGCTAAGTTTGTCCCTAGGAATAAATTTGTAATGGGAGGAAATATAATTATTTTTTTAGGTTATTATGTCTAATCGAAACAAGATATTATTCGCTTTGATGTTTTTTATGCTTTGGCAATGCAAACCAGCTTTTGCTGATTTAACCAATATCGAATATTCAAAAAATTATTTATATGTCTTGGTTCATGGTATTGGAGATAGCTATAAATGCTTTGATAATGTTTATGACTACATGAGGAAACCAATAAATTCTGGCGGAATGGGACTCGATGGTTATGTTTATCGTTATCAATTTTCAAGGCAGTTTGGCGACATAATGACTCAAGGCAGAGAATTTGGGGATAGAGAATATAAAAATAGGCCAAACAGATCTGTAGATCGTGACTCCTCAAATGATCCGGTTGATGATGTATACGAAACCAAAAACTATAAATCCTTCGTTCAAAGTGAAAACAATTTGGAGAATTATTGGAAATTGACTCAAAGGGATGATGGATCAGTAAATTCGTGGCTAGAACAAGTAAGGAAAGATTTTAAAGCATGGTATGCACAAAAAAAACTTGGTAAAAGTTTAGGTGAGATTGACAATCTCGCATCCTCTGAAATTCCAATGCCATCAAAATTCATTATAATAGCTCATTCTATGGGAGGCTTATCTGTAAAGGCATACATATATGGAAAAGATTCTGCTGGAAATAATTATTATCAAAATGACATTGAGAAAGTAGTCTATATTGATACGCCACATTTAGGATCAGGTGCAGGTAAGGCAGCAATATGGTCAGAAGAAAATAAGGCCTCAAGATGGATAATACCACTAACTTTTACTTATCTTGGCAACACATACGGATTTTGGGGAACACCTTTACAGAAGAAGATATTGGCAGTTTGTACTGCTTATTCCCTTGTTTCTACGACAAGCATGGATGTTGCCTTTAATATAATGAATAGATTCAAAACCCCAGGTTTAATGGATATGACTCCCAGCAGCCCATTTCTAAACGACATAAACAACGCAAGTTTGGATAATAGTTGCTCACCAATTAAACAAAAAATAATAATTGGAAGAGGAGTACCAACAGCAAAGAATGCATCAGATGCCGAAGCTTGGATGGGCAATTTAGTAGTTTATGAAAGAATTGCTGCAGCACTTTTAAATGCAATAGTGGAAAGCGACTTAGAAACTTGGGAAGAAAAAGTATTTAGTATTTATCTGTCTTCGCTTTCAGGTTACCCTTTTTACGAAGATGGCGATTTAGTTGTCACGAGAAACAGTCAAAGGGGGGAAGGATTAAATAATCTTTCAAATGCAAAGAGATTTGAATATTTAATGCGCTCACCTGAATTTGCATCTATGATGACAATTGCTGATGCAGTATTTTTATACAGTTTTTTTCTGCCACCACCAGCAGACTTCTGGGCAGCAGTTGGATCTATTATCCCTCCTGCTGCAACATTTATTGACAATAAGAAACCGGGAGAATATATTTTATCTCACATTACAATG
>JBHPMS010000069.1:0-2631 GCA_042563095.1 Candidatus Margulisiibacteriota bacterium | reverse complement strand
GTCTTCTCTGTAGCAAAAAAATCTTTGTTACCGGCATATTTTCGCAGTATATTATACGCTTCGTGTGTCAAATCAGGCGGCGTTATTGAAAGGGGCTTAATGCTAAGCTCTGCCAGAATCAAAGATAATATCTTTTCACGCCTCTTTTGGCTTTTGACATTCTTTTTTAGAACTTTGATTATCTGGTTAAGAATACAGGGTAGACACTCTAGGAAGGCTCTCATTTCTATCTAATTATAACGTTTTTAAGAGATAGAATCAAACCGCAGCGTGATGGTTGTCCCCTTCCCCTCCGCACTATTGATTTCTATATCACCGCCATGTTCTTTGACAATCTTATAGGCGGTCGGAAGGCCTAAGCCGGCAGCTTCGTGGCGAGTGCTCCAGAATGGATCAAAAACCCGCTCCTTCACAGCATGCGGAATCCCCGCTCCATCATCCATTATTTGCACCTCAACTTTCCCTGATTGTTCAATTGCTTTAATCATCAAATTTCCACCAGCGGGCATCGCGTGGCAGGCATTGTCAATCAGGTGAAAAATGGCTTTTTCTAGGTCTTCTGGAATACCGCTTATTTTAAGAGAATCTTTAACACTGGTAACTACTTTAATATTTTCATTTATTTTTTCATGGCTCAAAGCCTGTTTTACCAAATCATTGATAAATACTTCTTTTGCAGTTGATTTTTTTTCCGATTTTGCCAGATCCTCAATCTTTTGGACAATACCTTCTATCCGGGCTACATACTTTTTTGATTTATCAGAAAATTTTTTGAGGTATTCCTTATCGCGTGGTTTTTTTTTAACAATATAGAGCTGAGAAGCTAAGACCGCCAGCGGATTCCGGATTTCATGTGCAACACCCAAAGTTAATGAACCCATGGCCAGGCGGTGTGCTCGAGCTAATTTTAATTCCTTGGTTAGTTTTTCAACATCCGCTTTAAGTTTTAAATATTCCTCTGGAGGGATTTTAGTCATTATTTATTTAATATTTCAGGGGCAGCAATAATTTTGCGCGCTTTGTTGTCCCCTTCGGGGGTAGAAACTATTCCGGCAGCCTCAATCTCATCCATCAGGCGGGCAGCACGGTTGTAGCCAATGCGCATTTTTCGCTGTAAAAATGAGGTCGACGCTACTCCTGTATTCAAAATCAACCTAACTGCTTTGTCAAACAAAGCATCTTTCCCTTCGCCTCCGCCTTCACCTTTCCCTTCCCCTTCCAACTGAACCTTAGTATCAATATTCACAATTTCCTCAAGATAATTTGCTTCGGCCTGTTTCTTGATATGTTTTATTATTTTCTCTGTTTCTTTGTCAGTTACGAATGAGCCTTGCAGGCGAGTCGGCTTCATCGCTCCGATCGGATTATAGAGCATATCGCCGCGGCCGAGCAGCTTTTCTGCCCCGGATGAATCAAGAATTACACGCGAGTCAATTTGAGTCGCCACAGCAAAAGCGATCCGTGACGGGATATTAGCTTTGATCAATCCGGTAATAACGTCAACTGACGGCCTTTGTGTTGCAATGACGAGGTGAATCCCGGTTGCACGTGACATCTGTGCTAAACGACAGATAGTTGTTTCAACCTCGGCCGCTGCAATCATCATCATATCTGCCAATTCATCAACTATTACAACCAACTGCGGAAGCCTCCGCTCCTGGCCAACTTTACGGTTAAACGCTTGCAGGTTACGCGCTCCCTCTTCAAAAAATAGTTTATAGCGCCGCTCCATCTCACGCATAACCCACTCTTTTAATGTTACCGCTGCTTTCTTGGCATCGGTTACAACCGGAGCCAGCAGATGCGGGATGCCATCGTAAACCGAAAGTTCAACCATTTTGGGATCGATCATCAAAAACTTAACTTCATCCGGCCTGGCCCGCAAAAGGATGCTAACAATTAAACTGTTAATACAAACACTCTTACCCGATCCGGTTGTCCCGGCAATAAGCAGGTGGGGCATTTTTGCCAAATCGCCATAGATCGGTGTCCCGGAGAGATCTTTCCCTAATGCCATAAATAACTTTGACTGATGGTTTTCGAATTCATCGGTCCCAACAATTGATTTTAACCTAACTGGAGTTATGGCAGTATTTGGAACTTCTATGCCGACAACAGATTTTCCCACAACCGGTGCCTCAATCCTTATTCCACCAGATGCAAGGTTAAGAGCAATATCATCCGCTAAGTTTGCTATCTTGCTAACCTTGACACCAGGATTTGGTTGCAGTTCAAAACGGGTAACGGCTGGCCCCTGGTGAACCGATACAACTTTTGCACCAACCCCAAAGCTGCCCAAAGTTTCTTCCAGTAGTTTTCTTCTCAGTTCAGTTGTCTCTGCTAATTTCTTTTCCCGATCGAGCTCTTTTCTGGTGGGATTATCTAATAAGTTAATCGGTGGAAGCTTATAATCTTTATAAGTCGGCTGCGTATCAAAGATCTGTTCCGATGAATCGGTATGTTCCAGGTCTTCTTTTAATGAAACCGGTAGTGGAGCATTTTCACCGCGCTCTTCCTGTTCTTCAAAGTGTTCCGGCTCCGGGATATTAACTACTTCCGGTCCTGGTTCAGCCTTACCGAGCGGGAGCTGAGCTTGAATGGCCCGAATTTCTTCAACTGTTTTAGCGGTCT
>JBHPMS010000066.1:0-2741 GCA_042563095.1 Candidatus Margulisiibacteriota bacterium | reverse complement strand
CACTGTGTTCGGTCATCTTTCCTTTATTAACTTGGGATTTTATCAAATTCTTAATCTCTTTTGGCAGATCATCAACTGATGTTTTTAAAATATCTGTTATTTGCTCTAATATGTTCATCTTACTTGAAACTTGCTGTTCCAGTTTCTCTCTCTTTTCTTCTGACTGCCTAAAATTAATTTGCATTGTTTCTAATTCTGCTCGAATTTTCTCAAACTTTTCCTGTATACCTGTTAATCCTTTTTCATTTGACCCAACAAATTTCGGAAGGATCGCTCTTATTTTTTTCTGAAGATTATTATAATTTTCTTCTATTGTCTCTTTATATGCTTCAATCTCCTTCTGATACGCAACTTCCCTGCCCTTAAATTCTGTTGCCAATGTTTGTTTTGCCTCAAACAACTCTTGATATTCATTTATCGTATTTTCAAGTTTTTTTAATATCAATTCAACTCGTTCATGTACTGTTCCAGATGTATAGCTATTATCAGATAATGCTTTATCAACTTCTTTTAAACGATCTGCTTTACTAAACCGCCCGGCCAGATGGGAAAGCCCAAAGGTAATAACCGCCACCGGCAAAAAACCGATTCCGACCGCTTCTACGATGGTTGAAAAATACGAGAAATCAATCCCTAAATTCCCAACAGTTAATTCCTCGACCGCCCGCAGATAACTATTATACTCGTTGCCAAAATATGTGCCCCCCACTGCCGCTCCGGTAGAAACAGAGATGCCGATCCTTTTCAGGTTTCTTTTGATAAAGCCGCTCCCGTTTTTACGGATACCGTTGGGAGTGGCACCATTAGTGATTCCGGTAGCAGCTCTAACCATTGTTCCTTCTCCTTTCTATCTTTTTTAATTCATTTTCAAGATCTCTTCTTAATTCTTCATAAGTTGCATACCTATTTTGCGGATCCTTTTCTAGCAGGCTGCGCATAATTTGCCACAGGCCCCGGCTGACTGCAGGATTCAATTCTATAAACTCAGAATAACTCTCCATCCCTTTTGGATACTGTTTTGTCTGCGCCTCAAAAACCTGAATATCATCCAATTCATAATAAGGCTTGATTCCAGTTAACATGTTATATAAAACCAGGCCCAAACAGTACATGTCGGTTCGGTGATCAATGATCCCCTTTTCAATTTGTTCCGGGGCCATATAACGGATTGTTCCCAGCAGGGTATCTGCATCAGTACGGCCATCCACATCTACTTTTTTAACCAGCCCAAAATCAATTACCTTGATCCGCTCGTGGTGTTCTAACTGGGGATCGTCTTCTCTGATCATAATATTATTAGGATTAATGTCCCGGTGAATAATCCCCTGGTTATTGGCAAAGCTCAGGGCGCGGATTGTTCCCAGAGCATATTTGATTGACTGCCCAACTGGAACTTTTCCTGCCTCTAATATTTGTTTAAGTGTTTTTCCTTCTATAAATTCAAGTACCAGGTATAATGTGTCTATTTTGCTCTCTGGATCTTTAAACCACCCTTCATCAAAGCAGGTAACAATATTAGGATGATTTAATCCCTTTATTGCCTTTATCTCGTCTATAAATCTATCCTCATGTTCATGCCTCCCCGGCAGCATTACCTTGATAGCTACTCTTCTTTCCCCTACTCCGCTATCATAGGCTTTATAAAGTCTTCCAAAACCGCCTTCGGCAATCTTTTCTTCAATTATATATTTATCAATCTGCTTATGCGTACTTTCAAGCAGTGCTGAGGGAACCTGTGGCGAAGCGGATTCAATTATTAATTCTTCCTCGACTATTTGACTGGGTGTAGCTGCAATAGTTGCATCGTGCGCTTTGGCTTCTTTATGAGTAATAACCGGTTTTGAAGGTGTCGGTTTAATCGGACCGATTTTATTAATTTCTGCCGGAGCAAGAGCCTTTGGTCCTGAATCAATGATTCCAGAAGCTTTTATTGCCTTAGGCACTGCCGGCTGAACCTGATCAAAAGAAATCCTCGGTAAAGTTATTGGATCTTCAACTTTTCTGATTCCGTTCTCTTCTGTCTCTATTTCCCCTTTTACAATATCTCTGACATCTTTAGGTCCAACAATTTTGCTGACCAGGGGAGTAGCAATAATCCCCAGAGTAGCTCCGATAGCAAGCGGGGCAAGATGATTATAACCAATCTGACCTAACATATCTAAATCTTCCATATTTTCCTGGACTCTCCAGGCTAAACCGTGTACCGGCATATGATAAAGCAATTCAGAAACAGTTGCTCCGGCAATCATTGACGTTAGCAGGCCTCTTAAGGTGCCAAGATCAACCGATCCGGATTGGGTATCAATTGGATTAGAATAAAAAGCAGCTGGCTTAAAAGTATAAGCTGTTTTATTATTGAGTTTTATCCTCTCTTGCGCATAGTTATAGCGTACTGGATTACACTTTCTCATATATATATTTCGACAGCATTATTCATAAATTTCAGGTGATTTTGCGGAATTTAAAAATTAACACAGAGATCCATTATGAACCACGTGCAATTACTTTGCTGCTAAAATCGATAACACATTAACAAGTGCAGCATTCCAATAAATAGTTACTTCATTAGTTGCCCATGACCATTTATCATCAACATATCTTAAATACGGAGGTTTTTCCCAAACAGCCGCCAGGGGGACATCACCACCAATTTCCACGCTATTTGGACCACCAATTAATAGTCCTTTTGGGAGCGGATGCTGTGAAGACATTGATGGTCTATAATGGGGATTCTTTGAGGG
>JBHPMS010000065.1:0-3025 GCA_042563095.1 Candidatus Margulisiibacteriota bacterium | reverse complement strand
TAAGAGACTTAAATGAATTACTAAAAAAAGAAGGAATCGAACTGAAAAAACCTGGTTCTGGAAAGAAGCAAAGCGAAGACATTTTTAATAAGAGATTAGAAAGAGACCTCTCAAAAATGCCTCAACTCGATACATTCTTTAACGAAAAACAAATCTTTCACGTAAAGGAAACGAAATCTAAGGATCAAAATATTTACTCATCCAATCTAAAGTTCTCAAATGCCCCCATTTCAAAAGGGGAGGAGTACTTTAAAAAAACCTATGCAGGTAAAAAGTGGTCTGCAATGCTGGTCAATAAATTCAAAAGAGAAGTAACACAGTATCTAAAGCAAAATTTCTGTGGTGTTCCGGTAACAACAGCAGCTGAGGCGCGAGATGCAGTTAATGATCACTTTTCAAAACAGGAAGTGTCAGATTTAACTATACAGGAATTCTCAAAAAATAAATCTGGGCAGGCAAGAATTGACTGTGGAGTCTATGCGCAGATAACTCACCAAATCTATAAGACTGTCGGACTAAAAAATATTCAATTCGGATTTGGAGTAATGGAAGAATTATCGAGCGCCAAAGTGGGGGGGGCATGTTTTGGTTAGTGCAGAAACTCCAAATGGAACTGCCTTTTTAGCAGGCAATGATAAGATCACTTTTATTACCAGTGCTGATAGAGTTTTAACTCAAAATCACCTAAGGATAGAGGCTGGTAAAAACCATACTCCAGATAGGGGTTATAAATATCTAAGTGTAGTTTTTGATAAATCATTAAATAGTGCCATTCATAGATCAAATACCGCAGGGGCAATGTTTGTCCGACAAATAAACCGGGCAATAACAAGGTCAGAAATTTTATCACGTCAGGTACGGGTGAGGCAACAGGTATTGATACAAAGTAAAAGTCGTCTTGGGCTCGGTTCACATGTAAGTAAATCATTGAAAACTATCCGTAGTCGATCGCTTAAGTCTATTGACACCACTAGACTGAGTTTGCAGGATATGCATAAAAGTTTAAAAAGACTACCAGAAGGAATTGCTTTTGGCTTTCCAATTGTGATGGGAAAGAACATCTTCAATATCAATCTTCAGGGCAGATCCGAGATTATGAGGTTTTCAAAGAATTTACAAACTGTTATGACATCCTATAGAAGACTATTGCTCAAAGAGTATAAGACCGGGGAAAAAGCCAGCCAGGCAGAGATTCTTGTAGAAAAGAATAAGTTAAAATCGGTAAGGGAATATTTTGTTAATTTGACCAAAGGGCAAAGTAATCCCTATACTAGGCTAGCAGAATTTGCAGTAATGCTAAAATCTTAGTTCTTGCCATACTGAAATCGCATTATACCTATCCCTCTTCTTCTCAGAATTTCTATTCTCTTTTCTGCAACAGTATGGAGTTTTGATTTTGGTTTGCACCTATTTTTAATGTTGAGATAGCATGCTAATGCCTTTGAATTACGAAAAGAACTATCGTACAGCCTGCATAGCTTCATCTGTGCATATGGTCTTATGTTTTTATTTTTTATTGCAATTCTAAGATAGGTCCTCAGGCTTTTTAACGCATTATTTTTTAGCAATACCTGTTCAATTAAATCAAGAAATTGCAAATTATATTGTTTACTTTTTACCAGTTTCATTGCAAACTTGAAAGCAACCTTGTTATTTCCTTTCTTATGATATGTCAGAGCTTTATAATAATAAGAACAGACTTCAGATTTTAAATGAATCCTTTTAGAATTATTTTCCAATTTTGTTTCTAGTTTGTTATCACAAACGCTGGTTGTGATTTTGATTAAACAGGTCCCAATGTCGCTTCCTAATCCCATGATTACCCTCCTTATTATTTTCTGCTTCAAAAATAAAAAATTTCAGCCAATTTTGTAGAATTTCCCCATAATTTTTTAATGCTTCTCAGCCTTCATTCTGTCATGCTATAATCTAGCATGATGACTAAAAGACCATCCTGGGATCGTTATTTTATCCAGATAACCAGCGATATCTCCAAACGGGCGACTTGTTTGAAGAGGACAGTTGGGGCAATTATTGTCAAAGATAACCGGATCCTCTCCACCGGATACAACGGTGCACCGAAAGGCTTTGAACATTGCAGTAAATCCGGCTGCTTAAGAAAAAAACTAAAAGTTCCGTCAGGACAAAGACATGAGCTTTGCCGGGGACTGCATGCCGAGCAAAATGCGATCATCCAGGCTGCCGTCCACGGAGTAAATATCAAAGGAGGAACCCTATATTGCACCTACCAACCGTGTATCATCTGTGTTAAAATGATGATCAATGCAGGGATAAAAAGGCTGGTCTATACCGGTAAATATCCTGACAAATTAGCAAAAAAATTTCTTAAACAGTCAAAGATGGAGGTTGTAAAATTATGAAGGTTGGATTTTTGGGTCCCGAAGGGACCTTTTCACAACAGGCCAGCAGTGTTTACCTTGCAAAATTAAAGAGAATTATTGAAGGTAAAATCGAAATAGTCCCATTCACAACAATCTATAATCTATTATTCGCAATTGACCAGGGGAAGGTTAAAGAAGGAGTCTGCCCGATAGAAAATTCGATCGAAGGGACGGTTGGAGTAGTAACCGATACTCTGGTTAAAGATGTAAATTTAAGAATAAAGCAAGAAATCATATTGCCTATCTACCATCACCTGATTGCCCAAAAAGGGGTGCAAATTAAAGATATCACCGATGTTATCTCTCACCCGCAGGCCCTTGACCAGTGCAAAGAATTTCTAAGAAAAAAAATGCCAAAGGCTAAAATGCATCTCTCCTACAGCACCGCTGATGCGGTTAAACAGGTGGCCTATTCACTTGGTGAAAGAGTTATCTCGCACGGTAAAAATAAAGGCCCGGTTTTTGCAGCAATTGGCGCAATTGCCTCCGCAAAAATGTACGGATTGAAAGTTTTAGCCTCAAAAATTAACGCTGCCGATAACCAGACCCGCTTTGTAGTATTGGCCAAATCAGATCATAAGCAGACCCGGCTTGATAAAACTTCAATTGTTTTTTCCGTAAAA
>JBHPMS010000064.1:0-3048 GCA_042563095.1 Candidatus Margulisiibacteriota bacterium | reverse complement strand
TACTTAAGTTTTCTGAAATCCGGCTCCTATTCTGCCCATAATAAGATGAAAGGGAGGAAAAGATGAGAAACTTAAGTTTTCTGATCCTGATTGTTTTCTTTTTCAGTGTGGTTTTATTATTAATAAACGGAGGTTGCAGTAGTGTTACAACTTCCTATCGTTATTATTATCCAGATTGGACCCCGGATGGAAGGATTGTTTGTATAAAAAACAAGGTCGTATCAACTACCGGAACTGGAGTAATTGGTGGATCGGGTGGCTCTGAAACAAATATTTACTATATAACTGTAATGGATGCAGACGGAACCAACGAGCAGGATATTAAAACAATTAATCAAGTCGGAAAAGTTATGGCTTCTCCGGTCAATAATTATTATGCTTTTTCCGATGGTAATAACATAAAAGTCATTTCGACTTCGGGATCTGATGTGTCCTCTATAGATTGTGGGGCTGAAGTGTACGACTTTGATTGGAATCCTTCTGCTAGCAAGCTGATTTATAACGCTTATTCTGCTGGAGTATTAAACGAGGTTGCTATCATAGATATTAACGGTCAAAATAAAACCATAATCTCACTAACAGGCTCATCCCCCACTTGGAGATATGGTAATAATATTATTTTTGACAATCCGATTGCTAATGAATTATTTAGAGTAGTTGCCTTAGACAGTTCGTCTTTATCTGAAAATGAACAATTCTCAAATATTCAAGGTGGGGAATTTAATATTTCATCAAACAACCTAAATGAAGTTTATTATAGGTCAGCAAACAGTGGAGGTATCAAGAAATTTAATATCTCTTCTCCAGAAGCACTTCCTGATTTGATTATAAATCGTAATGACATATGGAATATAAAACTTTCACCAAATGGACAAAAGATCTGTGGAACAGGAAACGGAGCCGGCTTAAGTTTAGGAAAAGAAATCTGGATAATAAATATTGATGGTACTGGGTTACAACAAATAAAGTGAGTTTGTTATGAAAAGAAATATTATTATTTTTATATTACTGCTACTTGGGATTTCAATTTTTCCATGTTATGGGGCCAATACAAAAGGAACAAAAACCTACAAAGACTATCTTATTATTCTCATTCACGGAATGAATGGGGGAGCTCATCATTTCAACGGGACTGACCATCGGGATAAAGATATGCGCTTATTGCAATATCTCGAAAATAATCTTGGTTTAAAAGGATACGTTTATACTTATTCCTTTACAGAAAAGAATGGGAGCAGCTTATGGAACGTAAGAGAATTGGGAGATAGAAATTATAAGCCTTCTTCTGACTTCAAATGCTGGCTCGATAGAGCTAAGCAGGACTACAAAAAATGGTATGCTAAAGAACGATTAGGCAAACCTAATCGAATTGATTTGGTGCCTGAATCAGTTGTTCCTTCCAAGTACATCTTCATCACTCACTCTATGGGGAATATGGCAGCAAGATTATATATATATTCAAAACAAGTATTAAATAAAAATCTATACCAAGATGACGTAGCAAAAGTGGTCTTTATTGCTCCACCGTTTACCGGTAGTGATTTAGCATATTTTTCCCTGGTTCCAAAAACTCTAACAAACTATATTATCGCTAGAAATAAAGTTGAAGCCTGGAGCAATTTAATTTCAAGGATAATGGATACTAGAAACAGTTTTCTGATTGATCCAAATGCACCCTATAATACTGCAAAAGAAGTTTCTTTTTTATTTATGAACGCCCCCATGTTTTTTGATTATCTAGGAGGTTTTTTTGGAACTGGTGGTCGACGGATGGATCCAATTGAAGGAGGAGCGTATGGATTACTTGACGAGGGCACCTACGAATTAATTCCCGAAGAATGGCACAGGATGTTCGGAACATTATTAACAGCCAAACTCGATGATCCAACAAAAGAACCTTCCTATAGTGTGGTTTATGGAAATGGAGCTCCCGTGCTGGACCTAAGTGATGCTATGAAGAATAAAATAGCTAGCATAATGGTAAAATTCGGAGCATTAAAACTAAGCGGATTTAAAAACATCGAACAGTATATTCAAGATTTTTCTCTAGTTAATTCCGACAGCATTGCTCTTGCAGATAGTCTTTACGGACAAATTACAGAACTATTTGGAAACTTAGGATCTGAGATAGAAACCTCAATGCCGTCTTCAAAGTTCTATAAACTGCCAACAGCACAGGCAAAATTCGTAAGCTTGGTTTTTTCAAACCCAGCCTTTTCTCTGACCGAGGATGGAGATTGTGCGGTCCCTGTTCCAAGTGCAAAAGGGATCTTTACCGATAAATTGAGTGGAGGGCAAGCAAAAACCTTTCATTTAAGAAATGCAAAATTCTACTCCAAAACATTTAAAGGGAGTTTTAACGATTTTCTAGAAATTAACTTCCCAAATTATGTTACTGGAGCAGTAGCTGCTTATGGAACCATGCGCTTTTTCGGAATGCCACATGAGGCAGCAATGTCAATTTGTCAATGGTCGCTTGTAACTGTGTTAGTGGATGCCGTAGTAAAAAATGTTGATGATATTCATCAAAACTATTTTGTCCATACCAATGTAATGCTAAAGGAATACAAAATGATCGAAACTGCCCTACTTGACACTGAGGCAATCTTCACAATCCAAGACATCCAATCAGACGAGAAAGAAGATCATGGTGTTACCACATCATCATTAAAACCAAAAGAAGAAGTCGCTGCAATGTCCATCACCGCTCCCAGACCGGCCCCTAAAGGCTTCAAATCATTAAAAATAAAATCAATCGAAGAAAATCGTATTTATCACGGCAATACCAACATGTCGATCCCTATAACCATAGATGGAGATCGCAAGTATGTTACCGCCATGACCTTTACCAAACCACCCAAAAGAATAGAAGGGAAGTTGAACTATTTAATCCCCAAAAAGATGAAACAGTTCCAGTACTCTTTCAACTTCGCTGCCTGGAAAGATATCCAGAATGTCGATCCGGTAACGGGAGAATTTGTCTTAGAAAATTTACCTTTTGCCGAAGGGCAAAATGTTTTGGCAATCAGAGCAACCAACGCAGTAGAT
>JBHPMS010000063.1:0-3105 GCA_042563095.1 Candidatus Margulisiibacteriota bacterium | reverse complement strand
ATCTGCAAATGAGGTAGCTTTAAAAGCGATCATGTTTTGACCTTCTGCCAATTTGAGATCTTTAATGACAAAATTCCCCCAGCGGTCTACTTTAGGGATATTTTCCCAGGCTGCGAAATTATCGGAGTATTTGAATTCTTTTAGTTTTAGGGGGAGGAAAGTATCTATTACAGCTTTAATTGCGGTTGGAGGCTCTTTGACTGTAACTGATGTTACCCACTTCTTCTTACCGTCGATTTCTAAAGGCCATGATGTTGTTGGATCTGGAGCGCCTTCGGTGTAGGCTTCAATTGATACAGTGTGATAATCGCTGGTTTGATTGCCTTTTGGATCGAGATTGGATAATAATACAAACGGTTGGTCATAGTCGTTGAAGGAGGCGGTGGGGGTGGAGAGAGATTGGGAAGTGATTCCCTGTTTAGATAAGGTTGTTTTTGAAGTTGCTGAGGTAGTTGATGATGATGTAATTGTTCCTCCTAGATCAGGAATGTCATCGAGTGCTTGCTCAATGATTGATGATTTTCCATCTTTTCTGAGTGTTACAGCTGTTGGCATAACTATATGAGCTTTTAAAGCAGAGTCATTAATACCTGAAACTAAATCAACTCCAATCGAAGCCAACGAAAAATATGTTAACTGAAACATTGGAATTAAAAATATTTCTTCGGTTGCTGAGCCAACTCCGAACATTGACGATGCGGTGTAAGCTGCTAAGCAGGCATAGTAAGTTGATTCTACCGCATCCATTGTATCTTCAAACACGTCGCTTCTAAAAGTGATATCATAGCGCTTCGTATCTGAATTATTGAATAAACTAACTCCTTCACCCCGCGAACTGTCAACAGCTACCACTATACTCCCATCTTTAAAAGTCATACTTCCGGAAAGTAACATAGATGATAATAATGCCCAATATCTCTGAGATCGCATTGGTAGATTCTTATATTCAGCCATATAGGGCATTATTTGTTCTACCATATAAGGAGTAGTCCAATAATATTTATCAATCAATTCTTTGTTTGGCGTCGGGACACCTTTCGCAGAAACCAGTCTAAAACTTATTGGATCTGAACCTGATTTTATGTTTGCGTTTTTTAAATCATTGATGAAAGTGCTTTTTGGATCTAACTGGTTTAATCCTTCACCACTGAAAATTAATAGCTCAATATATTTAAGAAACATGGCTGTTAATGTTGGAGTGATTGATTGCCCTTTTGTATATTTTAAAATACCTTTTTCTATCTTGGGCGATTCGGCTTCAACCACCCAATGAGCTGAATCTTTATAAATATCGTCGAGGGTTTTGATTTTAAAAAGGAAACCAAGTTTTGACATTAAACCATCCTTTAATTTATTTTCTGCCATTCCAGCTAATCTTTTTTTTAGTTTATCTACAATCTCTTTTTTTAAATAGTCATCTGCTCCTTGAGTGAAAGCATTTTTTAATAAGCTATCCGTACCAGCGAATTTCTTCAGATATGTAACTAAGTCTGAACCGAGGTGTGGAGTATCTAATGTGATGATTCTCTTTACGTCGTTTTGATAGTAAGCAGAAGTTATGTATTCGCGTGCGGCAACACCTCCCATACTATGACAAATTAGAATAACTTTTTCCGGTATAGCGGCATTAGGAACTTCATCTACCTTACTTGCATCCCCCAAGTGCTCTTTTGCATACCATTTTTTAAAATCTTCTTTTGCGTTTCCAATCCAATAATGTTCATTTGTAGGATTCCCAAGTTCATCTGCTGATACTGCAATCGATCCTCTATTATCTTCAAAGCTATATGGGTAAACATATCCTTTCAAGCCCAGCTCATTTTCCAGAAAGCTTTTTAGACCTGTAGGTCCTTCAAATGCTTCTTTGTTTGAGATTATCCCATGGACCAGTATAATGAGGTAATTTGGTGACGAAGCAGTTGTTCTATCATCATTGATGGCGTTGCTGGAAGTTGTCGTGAAAAACAGTATAAATAAAAGACATATTATTATGAACGTAGTAGTTTTCATAACGTATTTTTCTCTGAATCCAAGTAAAAAATTGGATTGTCGCTTCTCTTAACTTTAAACAGAGTCGAATCACCAGCATGTTTTTCTTCTAGGATTTTTCTGAATTCTCCTTTGTTGATTGTCCCGAGTATATTAATTAATTTATTGGTTGTAAAAACATCATGGCTATCTTTTAAATATATAATATTATTGTGTGTAAGAATGCTCTTGTTTGTGCTTTTAAGCCAACATATATCTGAATTAGCATAAATATAATTATCAATATTTGCACCTATAAGTGCTCCAACAAATACCCCACCAATAATTGACATTGGTATAGCAGTAAACAAGTCAGCCAATGACTTTTGCATGTAAAAAGAATTATATGCGCTAAAAGCCCCAACGCTACCAAGCACCATTCCAATATGCGTATAAAATTGATTTTTTATTGTTTCACTTTCAAATTCTTTTGGAAAAGTTATAACTTCTTTTTCAGAGAATGATATAATACTGCTTCTTGCTTTTTTTTCGTTCTTAATTCTCTCGATCTCAGCTTCAAGCTTGTTGCTATCAATAATTTCTAGCCAAGCAGAAAAATATGTATCACCCTCTTTATCGTTGTTGCCTTTAAATTTAATATGATACACTCCGGGACCATTAGTTGTTATGATGCTGAATTCATGTCTTTTAGAAAACCAATGGGGGCCATGATATTTATAATAATTTGTAATTTCCCTGTGATTTACAATTTCGATTTGATTTAATTCAATATTATCCTTGCTAGCGTCGATTAAAATATTATAAAATCTTCCACTCTCTAAGGTTTGATAGCTATTCCATAATTTGCCGTCAATAAATAGATCAAATTTAACTCCATTGTTATTTAATTCTATTGCATTAGCAGGAAAAGGATAATTGAGAATGGTAAGTAAAGCTATAAACACCGTTAATAAAAGTTTCGTAGCTGATGTTGATAACTGAAGCATTCCAAATGTGATGCTTTTCATGTTTTCCTCCCTTTCTATATCATTATCGACAGAATAGGAGCCGGATTTCAGAAAACTTAAGTATTTCATGAGTGAGACCTCCTTGCTAAGGATTCTACCAACGAATGCG
>JBHPMS010000062.1:0-3118 GCA_042563095.1 Candidatus Margulisiibacteriota bacterium | reverse complement strand
ATCTCATTTATCTTTGTTGCCGCATTAGCGTATTTAGTAATCGGCTTTACCATATTAACAATATCTAATTCTTTATTGGCCAGTTGCCTAATTTTTTTAGAATCAACCGGACCTAACGGGCTTAATCTTGATTGGCTAGAAAGCACAATTACCGGAGCAGAATCAATCCAGGCATTAGCAATTCCGGTAATTGCTGCAGTTCCGGACGCTCCAGTTGCAACAACCACCACACACGGCTGATTAGTATATTTGGCAGCTGCTTCAGCCGCCAGGGTTGCACCCAGCGACGTTTTGAAAGAAAAAGAGCAAACTTCGGTATCTCTTCCGAGAGCATCGATTAAATGCGCATTCGATGTTTCGGGAACAAAGAAGAAATCCTTAATCCCATTTTGCTTAAAATATGAAATTATATATTCTGCAACTCTAATTTTTGTATCCAGTTTTTTTATAATAATTACTTCTAATTCATCCTTAATTGTAATTGCAGCCAAATTGTCAATTTCTTCCCTGCCAATAGTGTCCCCAACACATAAAGCTGTTCCACTCCCCGGCAGGTTCAGCTTCCCCTTTAAAATTGCCAGGGCATCCCATTGAGCCCTCTTAATTCCTTTCTGTAAACCTGCACTGTCAGAAAATCTGGCTAATTCAATACTGCAACTGCCAAATCTCTTTTTTACATTATAATAAGCTGACGGATCGATCAATGAGATATAATTGTAATTTTTGAGGTTAAAAGACATCCGATTAATATTCTCATAACCCTGTTTTTCGCGGCCATACTTGTCTTTGTAACGTACCAGGTCCCTTTTATTTACCGGTGTTTCGATTTCCATAACATAAGCTCCGCCTTCAGAAAGAGCAGTGGTACGATGAAAAACACCCCTCCCGACTAAAATTCCCTCACCAGATTGACGGAGCACTTTTTTTTCTAATGTTGAGCAGTGCACTTTCCCCGATAAAACAATGATCGATGTCTTTTTACCAGGATGACAGTGGATCGAAGTTGCATGTCCCTGTCTTATAAATAGAACCCAAACTGCAACTTGATTATTATCAAAAATCAGGTACTCATATCCCCACGGCTTTTTTACGACCGCTTTTGAAAAATCACGATAATCATTTTGCAACTGCCCCTGATTTATAGCAATTGCAGACAGAGCTGTTTGATCAGCTGTTGACGGTTTATACTTTTTCAAAATTCTATTCATTTTTTATGTACGTACTTTAACGGCTCCTTTTTTATCTCATCCCAATCTGCTTCTACCCATTCGACAACTTGACTGATCCCCTGATCAATTGAAACTGTTGGTTTCCAGCCAAATTCATTTCTTGCCTTGGATGAATCCGTGACATAGACCGCGTCCTGCCCCAGCCGCTCCGCCACCGATTCTGTAGCTTTATTAAAATCAACCTTCATCTTTTCGCAGATATTTTCTACCAGCTCTTTAATCGTGATTCCCCGATCAGGCGAAAGATGATAAATTTCTCCTATCTTTCCCTGCTTTAAGGCTGCCAGCTCGCCTCTTGAAACATCTCTAACATGAATATATGATTTTACAGCTTTTCCCCCACCGTGGAGCTCTATTGTCCTTCCTGATTTAAGATAAATCACTGAACGAGGAATAATTTTAAAAAGCTGCTGATGTGCACCATAGACATTGGTTGAACGGATCATAACCATTGGGAAATTGAAGTTTTTAACAAAGGTAAATAAGGATAAATCACCAGCTGCCTTCGACGCAGCATACGGTGTAGTGGGATTGAAGGGAGCATCCTCGGTAACATTACCAACGCAATTTCCATAGACCTCCGGGGATGAGATATGAACATATTTTTTTAGAAACTTCCTCTTTTTTAATGCATGGGCCAGCTCTGTTATTGCAACCGCATTGGTCTGAAACCATTGTCCGGGATTAAGCCAACTGGGCCCGACCTCGCTCTGCGCCGCAAAATTTATAATATATTCCGGCCTGCTATCATCGACCAACCTAATTATTTTATCCATATGCTTATTTAGATCATATTGATAAAAGCTGAAGTTTTTGCTCTTCTTTTTTTTGTAAGGCAAAAAGAGCTCACTTTTCTCTGGTGAACGGCTAATCCCGATAATCTGATTTTTTGGATCTTCCAAAAGCAGGTCGATAAAATCCGAGCCCGAGAAAGAATTACTTCCAAATACTATATACATTTCTTAATAATATCCTTATAACCTGGATAGAATGCTTTTTCTAAAAGATGTCCGGTTGGAGCCGGTGCAAATTGGACATTAACCGTTTCTATCGGAGCTTTTAACTGTTTAAATAATGCCTTATTTACCTGGGAACTTATTTCAGAACTTATCCCACAACGATCCCAAGAAATATCCGCAATTAAAAGACGCCTGGTTTTTTTAACTGATTTAACAATTGTTGCTAAATCTAGCGGACTCGCAGAAATTAAATCAACCACTTCAGCTGAAATTCCCATTTTAGCAAGTTCCCCGGCTGCCCTTAAAGCTTCTGCCACCATAAATGAAACCGCAACAATCGTTAAATCTTTCCCCTTTCTCACAACCTTTGCTTCGCCAAAGGGTATCAAATATGGTTTTTCTGGTACTTCTGCCATATGAGAAAAAAGCGGCCGTCCCTCAAAAACAACTGTGGGATCGTCAGAAAAAACACTATTCAAGAGAATCCCTTTTACATCCTTCGGAGTTGACGGCAGAGCCACCCTGATTCCTGGAAAATGAGAGAGCAGGCTGTGCAGGCTTTGTGAATGCTGGCTCCCCTGCCCCCAACCTTTTCCCACAATCAAGCGAAAAGTTACCGGGACCTTTATTTTACCGCCAAACATAAAGTGATATTTTGAGGCATGGTTGATTAATTGGTCAAGCGCTAAAAACAAGAAATCTACCCTTTGTAGAATAAATACTGGCCTTAAACCTTCGATCGCTGCTCCCACGCAAATTCCAGCAATTGCGTTTTCTGAAAGCGGCATCTCAACGATCCGCTCTTCCCCATATTTTTCGAACAAGCCATCAACCGATCCAAAAATGCAACCGCGATCCCGGGTCCCCTGGCCAATCACCATTACATTCGGATCAAGCTGCATCGCCTGGTCGGTTGCTTCGGTTATAGCA
>JBHPMS010000061.1:0-3342 GCA_042563095.1 Candidatus Margulisiibacteriota bacterium | reverse complement strand
AAGCTGCTCGGAAAGGTGGAAATATTGCAGGGGATGCAAGAAAGAAATTAGAAATTGAATCCGGGAAAAAAGTTTCAACTAAAAAAAATTACTTGTCCGGTCAAAACAATAAACTTATAGAGAATTAATAATCAGTTGCGAGCTTTAAGTCTCAACGTACCCTGCTGTCAGAAGATTTTAATGCCCCCGCCTTTTTAATCAGTTTAAAAACCCTAAATACAAAACTTCAAAAAATAGGTTCAAAATTTTTCATTTCCACTACAGATAAAAATGCGTAGGTTCGCTTGCAGATAAGGAGGAGAAGAATGCATTCTACTCACATTACAAATAGAGAAATAGGGGCACGATCCTATCTTAGCAGCAGACAACACTATGCAGCGAGAACCCCTGTATTGAGAAGGTCTGACAAAATAGGATATGGCACCTCCGGAAAAGAATTAGCCGCTTTATGTAATTATGCTTTGGAAATATCATCAGCACTTTATATTGATAGGGATTATATTATTGAACATGGCCGGCTCTCTGATGATGAGGTTAAGTCCTGGTTAGGAAACGCACCAATAATCGGTGTATTAGACAACTTGCAGCAAGACGTATTAGTCTGTCTTTCCGGAGCGGAACTCAATCCAAATTCAAATTTTCTTTTTATCCCTCGCTTTCCAAAAAGTATTGCTTTTACCAGGGGCAGGCTATATGTAAACCAAGGAATACTCTTTAAATGGGATGAAGCAGAATCTGAAATGTCGATGGGATATGCAGTCTTCCCCACCCCAGTTGAGGTCCATAATTATTATGATTCTTTCTCGGACAATCAACGATTTTTTGAATTGCTTTCCAGAATAGGGATTCCAAGTTCCAGTATCTTCCTTAATAAGACCGTGCATGACAAAGCATTAACCCACTCACTGGTAAAAGCTAATGGTGTTACGGTTCCCAAACAGGGCTTTATTCATAACCCGGGTCAGCTTACTGCCAAAGATATTAAGGCCATCATTAGCAGAACAATCGGGACTGATACAAATACTGCTTTTGTCTTGAAACCAAACTTTGGGATGAATGGACAAGGGGTAAAAAAATACAATGCTACAGAAATTGATGAGGCAGTCCACTATCTGCAAAACAGGACATCTTCTCATGTGATTGAAGAATGGATAGATAGCCACCCATGGACCGTAAACGGACTAGAGGTTGATTGGAACTTGAGGGTTCTGGTTCCTCCAGGAGCTCTTTCTGATTGGGATATGTTTGATACCACAGAAGTCAGGTATAAAGCTAATTGGCCGGGGCCAGCAGAATCGTCAGCCGTCAGTAAATCGACCGGAGCAAGAATAACCACACTTGATGCAGTATTTAAAGAATTGAGGCTTGATCCGAAACAACAGGAATATATTATAAGCCAAATTCGTACCAGCGCAGAAAAAATTAGGGAAGCTTTATATGAACATCTGAAAGCTACTAACCATAATGAAGCCTTAACAGATGTTGCAGGCAATTCATACTTTAAAGATTCTTTGCTTGGCCTTGATTTTATCATTAACGACATACTATCTGTATTCCTCCTTGAAGTAAACGGAAGCAACTCCGGAGGATTTAGTTCTCTTGCAAGAATAAGGGAAAATAGCGTTAAATCTGAAGGGACAAAAAAATTGGTCCGATATCTTGCTAGTAGTGCAAGGACGGTTAAGGAACATTTTACCGCCTCCCCCCAATTGACCGGAAGAATAAGGTATCCATATTTATACGATGCTCAATCTTTTTGGGGTCTTGGCTGCGCACACATTGATAGCGATAATCATGAAGCAGCTATTTCTGCATTCAGCGAATCGATTAGGCTTGACCCAAAAATGGCCAAGGCATATGTGCTTCGCGGAAAAACATATATGTATCTTGGTAAATATCGACTGGCGTTTGCTGATTTTGATAAGGCATTTATGATAGACCATAAAGACATATGGCGATATATTTTTTACTAGTTCTTCAACCTTTTTGATCAATGCTTCTTAGCTTTTCTCTAATTATTCTATTTCCCCACCCCATTAAAATCTTCATTTTTTTATTTTAAATGCTTTTTGCCTGCCCGCAGAAAACGGGCAATTATAAGGATGCGTTGAGTCAATGGATCCGCAACTGGTTTAGCGGCGCAAACTTTTTGATTATTATACTGGCGGCCGAAAATAGACGGCGGCATTTTCGGCCGCTGATAAGATTTATCCGAAGATACTGAGGGTGAATCAGATTTAAAATTTTCAATGCTGAAGGCAAGCCCCGAAAATCGGGGCAAGCGTGGTTTCTTTTGGAAGCTCGATTATAAAACTTTTTTTCTGTTATATATTAAACTGCACTTTTAAAGCCTTAGATATTTCATTTGCAATCTTAATTCCTGGATTATCTACCATTCCTTTTTCAATCCTCATTAGATGTATAGCAGAAAACTTGCCTCCACATTTAAAAGCAAGCTTTTCGCGTGATAGGCCAGCTTTTTTGCGATATTTCTCAATATTTTTACCCAAATTCCTACTGATTAATATTATACAATCAAATTAAAAGTTATGATATATCTTTGATCGAAAGTAGTAAATTGAATTTGGAATTTGATAAAGGATTCGTCATTTTCTATTTCTACGCCTAGACATAGCCTTAAGTACCTATTTATCCCCATTTATTAATGCTAGTTTTTTTGTGTGAGACCATTTTTTTACCTGTATTTCACGCTTTGTGGCTTCACTTCTGGATGAACAACTTTCCTGATAACGTATCTTAATGGGTCGATTAGAGCGAGTATAACGACCTCCTTCTCCTGCTTGATGCCTGGTAAAGCGTTTTTTTAAATCAGTGGTTATTCCAGTGTAGAGGGCTCCGTTCTTACACTCAAGAATGTAAACAAAATAAGACATGTTATAGACCTCGACTCCCCCTCGCCTCGCTCACTACGTTCGCTCGGCAGTTGGGGGACAGGGACTCGAACCCCGATTCTCGCCTTCAAAGGGCGGTGTCCTACCATTAGACGATCCCTCACCAAACTTCATCAATTATATCAAAATTTGAGGAATTTGACGCCGTTGTAGTTGGTGTTTTTCTTCGCTGGCGGCCTTTGGGTTGGCGGAGTTGGTTTTGAAAAGGGGAGCTTTTCAGTAACCGGCTTATAATTTAATTTCGGTTTTGGCATGGCAGACGGAGGAGTAATTATTGTAGTAGAGTAATAATCCTTTTCAACCGGCGGTTTAGCTCGATAGACTGCTTCGCCGGCATGCACTTTCTGTTTAACTTTTATCCCGACCTCGGCCCCGCGCCGGGCAGTGTTAATAGCCTTATGGTTAAGCTGGATAGAATTAACTTTTTGAA
>JBHPMS010000060.1:0-3417 GCA_042563095.1 Candidatus Margulisiibacteriota bacterium | reverse complement strand
TGGATCGTCGCTCACAAACCAAAATCTGCCAACACCAATGAAAGCTAAAAAAGAATATAAACCGGTAGATCTTGCAAAAATAAAAACTTATTCTATATCGGAGAGAAAAACCAAAGCTGCTATAGACCATTTTGCTAAGACTTCGAAGAAAGGAACTACTTTTAAGCAATTTTACGATTCACTCCCCAATTTCCTCGGAGCAAAAAACTTAAAGCGAGTTGTTGAAGCAATAGTTTCTGCTAATAAGAATAACCGTCCGGTCATCCTCGGCATGGGAGCCCACGTTATAAAAGTTGGCCTCTCCCCTATCATAATTGACATGCTGGAGAAAGGAATAATTGACTGCCTGGTTCTAAACGGAGCGGGAGCGATCCATGATTTTGAAGTTGCAACTCAAGGAAGAACTTCTGAAGATGTTGAGGTTGGATTAAAGAGCGGGATGTTCGGGATGGTAACAGAAACACTTCAAACCTTAAATCAAATTGACGATAAATTTGGATTGGGAAGAGCGGTTGGAAATAAAATATTAGAACTTAAGGCTTCTAAAGAAAAACTGAGCCTTTTAGCAACTGCTGCCAAACTAAATATCCCCGCAACCGTTCAGGTTGCCTTTGGAACCGATACAATCCATATGAGCCCTGATTTTAAACCAGAAATAATCGGAGCTGCTACGCATAACGACTTTAAATTGCTCTGTTCAGTTATTGCCGATTTAGAAGGGGGCGTTTATATCAATCTCGGTTCAGCAGTTATTCTACCCGAAGTATTTTTAAAAGCTTTGACTGTTGCCAGAAACCTTGGCAACAGGGTTGAAAACTTTACAACTGTCAATATGGACATGCTGCAGCACTATCGCCCGCACCAGAACGTATTAAAACGACCGGGAGGAGCAAGCTACGCGCTAACCGGCCATCACGAAATTATGCTGCCGCTTCTGTATCAAGCTCTTTTAGATTATTCTTCGTAATCTTCGACCAGGTCCTCTTCATCGATCCCATGATGGATTGAGTGGTACTGTTTTTTCTGTTCAGCACTTAGCATTGATCGCTTTTTTAATTGCAAATCGATATTGGCAATTTGAATTTTTGTTTTATTCTCGTTGATCTCCCTGATCAAAGAATGGAGCTTATTTTTATCCGGAGACTTTTTCTTTAGTTCAACTTTGATTGAATCATTCAGTAATTTATTTTTTTTCTTCAGCTCAATCTCTTTCTTCTTAATCTTCAACCGCTCCTCCATAATCACCACCCTCTGCTCATCACTTAAAATCTCCCCCTTTTTAGTAAAAGCAGATGCCTTTCCGACAAATACTACTAATAATGCTATAACCACAATTAACTTTTTCATATTACCCTCCCCTGCCTGATAAAATTGCATAATGCCCTTTGGCCAGCGATTTGATTTTTAATAGCTTAATCCCATTATTTTCTAACAATCCTTCCATTTCTGTTGAGGCAATCCTCTCATTATAAGACGGGCCTTCGTCCATTTCAACTTTCTCCCACTCAATTATTCCGATTTTACCTCCTGGCTTCAAGCTGCGTTTAATTTCTGCAAGCGACTTTGTAAGATCATTAAATTCATGTACAACATAGGACAGAAAGACCAAATCTACACTTTCACTTTCGATCGGAATTTTATTTTCTTCAGCCAAAAGTATCTCGATATTACCAGCCTTATTCTTCTTTATCTCATCCAGCAATTCAGAAGAAATATCGATTGCATAAACTTTTTTTGCCAACTTCGCTAATCTGCGTGTAAAAAAACCGGTCCCGGCTCCAACATCTGCAACGATTGAATCCTGCTCGATTCCAAACCAATTTAGGGCAGCTTCGATGTCATAAAAATCCTGCCGTTCCTTTTTTTCCAAGCGGTCTTTGTTTTTTGGATTAAATTTGTGTTTATTGATGCGCATGGCAACATTTTAGCATGGACCCATGCTATAATATAGTGCATGAACAAATTAAAGCAAATCATCCCAAAATTTGCAGGTAAAAAGGTGCTGGTGGTTGGAGATCTGATGCTGGATGAGCATATCTGGAGCAGTGTAAAACGAATATCTCCCGAAGCCCCGGTCCCAGTAGCAGAAGTCAAACAAATCACCCACGTTGCCGGCGGCTGCGGGAACGTTGCCTCAAATATAAAAAGCCTCTCAGGCATACCACTCCTAATCGGAATAATTGGAGCTGACAGCTCTGGCCAACGGCTTGTAAAATACCTGAAAAACCAAAAAATCGCCACCAATTACCTGGTAAAAACAGTTGAGCGCCCAACTATTCTAAAGTCCAGGATAATCGCCGGATCGCAACAGGTAATCAGGGTCGATCGTGAAGAAACGGTTACCGTTTCTGAAAAACTGGAAAGGGCAGTCCTTAAAAAAATACGAAGTTCAATCAGAAATGCTGATGCAGTTGTTCTATCTGATTATAATAAAGGAGTGTTAACCTATAAAATCTGTTCCGAAACAATCAGATTGGCAAAAAAACATAAAATCCCGGTAGCGGTTGATCCAAAAGGATATAATTACAAAAAGTATCGCTGCGCTACAGTTATTACGCCCAACCTGGTTGAAGCTGAACATCTCTCCGGTAAAAAATCGGTTATCAACGCAGGAAAAACAATGCTCAGACAGACCGGAGCCAGGAACATTTTAATTACCAGAGGGAAAGATGGGATGAGCTTATACCCTCGTTCTGGTAAATCCTATAACATACCGGCAATTCCAAGAGAAGTTTTTGACATCACCGGCGCTGGAGATACGGTTATTGCTGCCCTGTCGCTAGCACTATCAACCGGTGCAAATATGCCTGAAGCAGCCTCCCTCGGTAATTACGCTGCAGCAGTTGCAGTATCTAAGGTGGGAACTCAGCCGGTTTATAAAGATGAACTGGAAGAAGCCATAGAGCTAGAAAATGAGCCGTTGGGAAGAAAAATTAAAGCCCGCTCAGAGATTACAAAGATTATTAAAAGATTAAAAATCCAGGGAAAGAAGATCGTTTTTACCAATGGATGTTTCGACATCCTCCATCTTGGGCACGTCCGGTACCTGCGCGAAGCAAAAAAACTTGGCGACGCATTAATCGTCGGGCTGAATTCTGACTCCTCGGTTAGAAAGTTAAAAGGAAACAAAAGACCATTAGTTACAGAAATGGAGCGGGCTGAAGTTGTAGCTTCGCTGGAGTGTGTTGACTATATCAGCATCTTTTCCGAACTAAGGCCGGATAATTTAATTAGAATAGTCAAACCCAATATTCATGTTAAAGGCGGAGATTATAAGTTTACTGATCTGCCGGAAGCTGCTTTAATCCGTTCGCTCGGTGGAAAAATTGTAATTATTCCACCGGTAAAAGGCCGTTCTACCACCAACATCGTAGACAAAATAAGGAAGGGATTTTAATATGAAAGTATATAAACCAG
>JBHPMS010000006.1:0-47690 GCA_042563095.1 Candidatus Margulisiibacteriota bacterium | reverse complement strand
GAATCGGCATTAAGTTAAAAACCATCAACGCTAGATTTACCCAGATAGTAGTGTGCAATATTTGCATCCAAAAATAACTGGGGATTGGAACGGTCTTTACAATTGCCGCTAAAAACCAAGCTAACATAAAATTTGATGCAGGTCCTGCCAAACCGACCATCATCATCCCCTTTTCCGGATCACGAAAATTATACGGATTAATGGGCACCGGCTTGGCCCACCCGATTCTAACCATGATTAACATGAGTAAACCAAATGGATCAATGTGGCTTAATGGATTTAAGGTTAAGCGCCCTGCATAGCGTGGAGTTGGATCTCCCAGCATATCAGCTACTTTTGCATGGGAATATTCGTGGATTGTAATACAAAATAAAATAATTGGAATAAAGATCAAATAAAACATCAAGGTCTCCATTACTTATTGTAAGAGCTTTTTAAGGTATTGTCCAGTATAGCTCTTGGTAACTTTCGAAATCTCCTCAGGAGTACCTTCAGCAATAATCTTTCCACCAAGATCTCCTCCCTCCGGCCCCAGATCAATAATGTGGTCTGCGGTTTTGATTACATCAAGATTATGCTCAATTACTATGACTGTATTTCCTGAATCAACCAAACGATTTAAGACAGAGAGAAGTTTTTTTATATCGTCAAAGTGCAGTCCGGTGGTTGGTTCATCTAACAGATAAAGAGTGCGGCCGGTCGAGCGGAGTGAAAGCTCGGCTGCCAGTTTTACCCGCTGGGCTTCTCCCCCCGAAAGTGTAATTGCCGATTGTCCTAATTTAATATAATCCAAACCAACATCATGTAAAGTCTGGAGCCGACGATTAATTTGCGGGATATTTTCAAAAAGTTGGAGTGCCTCTTCTACCGTTGAATTTAAAACATCATAAATATTCTTTCCTTTGTAATGAACTTCTAAAGTTTCCCGGTTATAACGTTTTCCCTTACAAACATCGCACCGGACATAAACATCGGGCAAAAAGTGCATCTCGATCTTATTCATCCCATCCCCGCCGCACGACTCACAACGCCCGCCCTTGACGTTGAAAGAGAAACGTCCCGGCTTATAACCGCGCATTTTTGCCTCGGGTGTCATCGAAAAGAGATCCCGGATGTGAGTGAACACTCCTGAATAAGTAGCCGGATTGGAACGCGGAGTCCTGCCGATTGGGGACTGGTCAATAATAATTATCTTATCAATATGCTCCGACCCAATTACCTTATCATGCTTCCCTTCTTTATCGATCGAGCGGCGGAATTTTTTGGCCAGGGCGTTATATAAAATATCATTTACCAGAGAACTTTTTCCTGAACCAGAAACACCGGTAACACAAACCATCTTCGCCAATGGAAAACCAACCGTAATATTTTTGAGATTGTTATGCCTCGCCCCTTTCACCGTTACCCTTTTTCCGTTTCCCTCTCTCCGCTTTTCAGGAATATGAATGGAGCTTTTTCCGGTCAGATATTTTGCCGTTATTGATTTTTTTGACTTAAGCAAACTATTTAAATTCCCATTCACCAAAATCGATCCGCCATGTATTCCTGCTCCCGGGCCAATGTCTACTAAATGATCAGCCGAGCGCATTGTCTCTTCATCATGCTCAACCACAATTACAGTATTCCCCAAATCACGTAATCCCTTTAAAGTCGCTATCAATCTTCTATTGTCACGCTGGTGAAGACCTATCGATGGCTCATCAAGAATATAGAGTACTCCAACCAGGCCGGAACCGATCTGAGTTGCCAGTCTGGTCCTTTGCGCTTCTCCGCCGGAGAGTGTATTTGAATGGCGGTCAAGCGAAAGATAATCGAGCCCCACATTTTTTAAAAAAGACAATCTTGCCTTTATCTCTTTTAAGATCCCCTTTGCAATAAACTTTTGTCTTTCGTTCAGTTTAACTTTCTCGATAAATTCGTGCAGCCCTTTTATCGAAAGGGAAGAAATATCCGCAATTGATTTACCGTCAATTTTAACAGCTAATGATTCAGGTTTTAATCTTTTACCACCGCAAACCCGGCAGGGGATTGAACTCATGAAGCGAAAAAGCCAGTAGCGCATATTTTCTGATTTTGTATCATAATAACGGCGTTTCAAATTATTGATTACTCCTTCAAACTCCCCCTCATGCTCCCAATAGCCTCTTTGCATCACATATTTAAATTTTAAAGACTGATCTGAGCCATACAAAATTGCATTGAATTGTTTTTTGCTGAGTTTTTTTATGGGCGTATTCAAATCAAAGCCATACTTATCCCCCAGCGCTTCTAACCTGACGTTATAAAAAGATGCTGTTTCCCCCCACGGAACAATTGCCCCTTCTGAGATCGATAAACTCCTGTCCGGAATTACCAGGTCAGGATCAAACTCTAGCTTATCACCCAAACCAGAGCATTCTGGACACGCGCCATAGGGACTGTTGAAAGAAAATATTCTGGGCGTAATTTCATCCAATGAAATACCGCAATACGGGCATGAGAATTTTTCTGAATAGAGTTCTTCTTTCGGTTTTTTGCTTTCTCCAATCACAACTAAAACTAAACCTGATCCGAATTTTAGGGCTGTCTCAACCGATTCCGCCAACCGTTTTTTAGCCGCTTCCTTTAAAACAATCCGATCAACTACTATTTCGATATCATGCTTCTTTTTCTTATCCAACCCTGGGGTTTCCGGTAATTCATAATGCCTTTTATCAACCCTGACCCTGATGAACCCATCTTTCTGGATATCTTTAAATAATTCTTTATATTCCCCTTTTCTTCCCCTTATGACCGGGGATAGAATTTGAAGTTTAGCTCCCTCTTTATGCTTAAAAATCCGGTCGACAATCTGTTCAACTGTCTGTTTCTGGATTTCTCTGCCGCATTGGTGGCAGTGCGGTATTCCGGCATTGGCAAAAAGTAACCGTAGATAGTCGTATATTTCTGTAACCGTTCCAACAGTTGAGCGGGGATTTCGGGGTGGCGCTTTCTGGTCAATCGAGATTGCCGGAGAAAGCCCATCAATAGAATCAACATCCGGCTTTTGCATCTGTTCCAAAAATTGGCGGGCATAAGCAGAGAGTGATTCTACATAGCGCCTCTGCCCTTCAGCGTACAGTGTATCAAAAGCTAATGACGATTTACCAGAACCAGAAAGCCCGGTTATAACAATAAACTTATTACGCGGAAGTTCCAGGTTAATATTTTTTAAATTGTGCTCCCGGGCACCTTTGATAATAATATGGTCTGTGTTCATCTAAAAAATCTTACTAAAAAAACAGCTCTTTTCACCAGTATGGCAGGCAACTCCGCCAACCTGTTCGATCTTTACTAAAAGCGCATCAGCATCGCAGTCGTAGTAGAGTTCTTTAACTTTTTGCACGTGGCCAGAAGTATCACCTTTGTGCCATAAACATTTGCGCGAACGGCTATAGTACCACATTTCTTTTGTCTCAACTGTTTTCTCATATGATTCTTTGTTCATATACGCAAGCATGTAGACCTGGCCACTAATATAATCCTGCGCAATTACTGGAATCAATCCCTTTTCGTCAAACTTTAAATCCATAATCTTATCCTCCTGCTTTGACAGGTACGGCAGAAATCTTGACTTCTACCGAACCTGTCCCTAAAACACTTTCAATTTCACTCACCAGTTCTGGTGTAATATTAACACGATATTTTGAGCTGGCAGCAATCCTTTTTCCATCATAGCTAATAACTATAGGATCAGAACCAGCATTACTCATCAGTATGCCTTTAACCTTTTGCAGTAATGTTTTATCTTTTACATCCACAATTTCAATAAAAAGCGTCCTTCCTTTTTCAACTTTTGCAATTGGCTGAACATTCTCCGCTATGATATTAAATTCGTCAGAACGCATATCCCGATTCACTTTACCTCTAACAATCACCACCGCATCGTCCATTATTAATTCTGAACACTGCTTAAAAGTGCGGGGAAAGATTACCAGTCCAATCGTTCCCGATAAATCCTCCAGATTACAGACCGCCATAAGATCACCCTTTTTGGTATTGATCCGGCGGCACCCCGAAATTATTCCACCTGCTAAGAGTGCATCTCCTTCCCGCTTTTCAGCTATCTCAATTATTTGGTCTTTAACCTGTACTTCTAATGAATCTCTCAGGTGCTCCAGAGGATGGTGAGAAATATAAAATCCGAGGACTTCTTTTTCATTTTTCAATAATATTTCCGGTGAAAATTCTGGCAGATCAACCTCTTCGTCATTTCCGGGAGAAGCAGAAATGATCTGGTCGAAGCCAAAAAGAGAACTTTGCCCATCAGCTGAATGTTTCGCCTCTGACGCAGCACGCGCAATAGTTTTTTCAAGATTTGCCAGAAGATAAGCTCGATTGACCTTCAAAGAATCAAAAGCTCCCGCTTTTATTAAACTTTCAACCACCTTCCTGTTGGCCGCACGCGAATTAATCCGCTTACAAAAGTCTAAAAGTGACAGATAAGGGCCATTTTTTCTCTGTTCAAAAACATTATCTATTGCCGCAACCCCAACATTTTTGATTGCAGTTATCCCAAACCGGATACCACCTTCGCTGACTGAAAATTTGCGTTTACTTTGATTGACATCCGGAGGCAGAATCTTGATCCCCATTTTTTGTGCTTCTGCAAGGTAAGCGGTGGTTTTATCGGTATTTCCCATAACCGAAGTTAAAAGTGCTGCCATAAATTCGAGCGGGTAATTAGCTTTTAGATAAGCGGTCTGGTACGAAATAAAAGCATACGAGGTAGAATGTGATTTATTGAATCCATAACCTGCAAATTTGGCGCAAAGATTAAAAAGCTGGGCCGCCTTATGTTTTGAAAATCCGTTCTTTACTGCCCCTTCGATAAAATATTCTTTCTGCTGCTGCATCTCTTTAACTTTTTTCTTCCCCATCGCTGCACGTAAAACATCCGCCTGCCCCATACTAAACCCGGCAATGCGTGAAGCAATCTCCATTACCTGCTCTTGATATAAAATTACTCCGTAAGTCGACGCTAAAATCGGTTTTAATTCCGGCAGGTCGTACTTTACATCGATCTCCTTATGTTTTCTCTTTACATAGTCAGAAACCATCCCGGACTCAAGCGGTCCCGGCCGATAGAGCGCTAAAAGAGCAATGATCTCTTCAAAAGTATCCGGTTTTAAATCTTTGATCAATCCCCGCATCCCTCGAGATTCGAGTTGAAAAATACCCGTCGTTTCACCCGCCGTAAACAGATTAAAAGCTTTTTGATCGTCAAACGGGATCTCATCAACCTTGATCTCTATCCCCCGGTTCTCTTTAATTAACTCGATTGCCTGGGCAATCATGGTAAGATTTCTAAGCCCCAAGAAATCCATCTTGAGTAATCCAATTTTCTCAAGGTCTCCCATCGGAGCCTGAGTTACGATTACTCCCTCAGAAAGTTTTTGCAGAGCGACACAATCTGTCAGCGGTTCTTTTGAAATAACAACTCCTGCAGCGTGCATCGAAGCATGCCGTGAGAATCCCTCCAACTGCTTTGCCATATCGATTAAATCGCGCATGACCGCATCATTATCATAGCGCTCCTTTAATTCCTTGCTCTGGACCAAAGCTTTTTCTAGATTCATATCCGGAGCAAACGGGACCATCTTGGCCAAACGGTCAACATCAGAGAGCGGAACCTGCTTAACCCTCCCCACATCCCTCAAAACTCCACGGGCGGCCATTGTTCCAAAAGTTACAATCTGCGCAACGTGCTCCTGGGTATATTTACGCGAAACATACTCAATTACCTCCCCCCTTCTCTCAAAACAAAAATCGATATCAATATCCGGCATTGAAATTCTCTCTAAATTCAAAAAGCGTTCAAAGATTAATCCATATTTCATCGGATTAACATTGGTAATTCCTAAAGAGTATGAAACGATGCTGCCTGCAGCAGAGCCCCTGCCCGGACCAACCTGAATCCCTTTCGACTTTGCGTAATTGATAAAATCCTGTACGATCAAAAAATATGCTGCGTAGCCCATTTTTTCTATCGTATATAATTCATACTTCACCCGATCGTTAATTTCAGGAGGGACCCTCGTCTCCCCTTCCACCTCCACCCCATATCTTTTATGTATTCCTTTCCAGACCAGGCTCTCCAGATAACCATCAGGAGTAAATCCAGCTGGCACACTAAAGTGTGGCAAGCGCAACCTGCCTAATTCTAATTCCACCTTGCATTTATCAGCAATTTCAATTGTATTTTCTATCGCATCCATAAAATCAGGAAGGGCCTTTTTCATCTCTGTTTCTGATTTTATGTACAACTCTTTACTATCAAAACGCATCCGTTTTTCCTGGTTTACCGAAGCTCCTGTTTGGATACACATTAGAATGTCTTGAGCTTCTGAATCAGAATGCAAGAGGTAGTGCGAATCATTGGTGGCTACCAGCTTGATCCCCAACTGATTTGAAATCTCCCGTAATTTTGGATTTACAATCTTATTCTCAGGCAGTGCAACATCCATAACTTCAAGATAAAAATCATCTGCCGCTAAAGCTTTGAACCAGGCTGCAGCTTTTAGTGCATTATCAAATTGTTCTCTTAAAATTAATTGAGGGATTTCACCTTTCAGGCAGCCAGACATTATTACCAATCCATTATGGTACTTTTCTAAAATCTCTTTATCAATGCGTGGTTTAGAGTAGAATCCTTCGAGTGAAGCAAGTGAGACTAATTTCAGAAGATTACGGTAACCCGGCTGGTCTTTTGCTAAGAGAGTTAAATGATATGGAGTCCGATCTGCTTTTGTCTCTTTATCAAAACGGGTGCGTGGAGCTACATAAACCTCACAACCCAAGATCGGCTTAATCCCTGCTTTATTAGCCTGATCATAAAAATTGATTAACGCATAGGTATTACCGTGGTCTGTAACAGCAACCGCCGGCATATCCAAATCTCTACAGCGTTTTATTAGATCCGGGATCCGTGATGCACCATCTAACAGGCTGAATTCAGAATGGACGTGTAAATGAACAAAACCAGATTTGGAAGGCATTGCTATTCAATTATAGCAAATTTTACCCTCCTATTCTAAACATCTTGGTCCCGCATTTTGGACATTCACCCTTTTTGGCCTTTCTGCCATTTTTCATGGTCACTTCTTTGGCGTTTTTCATCTCTTGTTTCTTTTTGCACTTTACGCAATAAGCTTGAGTCATCCAAATCACCTCCCTTTTGTTATGACAACTGTACCATAAAATCAGCACAAGTTAAAGCCTTCAGTAAACGATAATACAGGTAGAGGCACAAGATGCAAAACCAGGTAAATAACAACCAGAATGCTATCGGAAACAACCAGGGGGATGCCATGGCGGCATCTTCTGCCATGATTGTCTCTGGATTAGAAAAAGAATTAAAGACCAACAAAGCCAATATTACAATTAATGATCCAAAGGTTAACCTTAAAGATCTGGATGAATACCTTAAAAAGCTAACTAATACAACCCAGGTCGACCGCATTAAGAAAAAGGAAGAAAAAAAAGGACGGAAGCAGGAAGAAGAAACAGAGCAAAAAAGACACCGCAGTTTTCGCATGTCAGGTTCAGGAAAAGGGAAAGCAAAAGCTTTTGAATGGAGAACTTCTAACCGGGTTAGCGGCAACTTCTTTTTAGATCTTTTTGCTAACTACCAGAGAAAAGTTCTTGAAAATGTGGTAAATTACGCGCTTCAGAATGGGATTGAAGAACTGGTCCGTTCTGCCAAAGAAGCCAAAATGGACCTGGCCGGATTTGACCTGGAAAAAATCAGACTAAATAATAAGAAAAATTTAGTCTTTATGTCAGACCTGACCGCAGAGGAAAGAAAAATACTTTACCTGACCGATGAGCTAAAACTCTTACAAATCGGTAAGTATCTCGAAGATGACTGGATTAAATATTTCATCATAAATATTAGAAGCCAGGTAGTAGCTAATACTCTTATGGATTTGAATGTCGAAGAACTAACTATAGAAAAAATATTAACCCAGGCTAAACAGATCTCCTGGTTAAAACTTATTCATGAATTAAAGGCCGCCCACTTAAAAAGGATCTTTTCTGGTTCTCAAAAGGATTTTGATTATTATACCAGGGTAATTGATTATTATACCCAAAAGATGCGTAAAATTGACCTTGAAAAACCAGAAGCAGAACTTAACATGATCCATTCAAAACTGGCTGAGGTTGCTTATGAAACTGCCGGCTACAAACTGGGGCTCTTAAAATCGATACAAACCTTAACCTTTGACAAAAAAAGAGAAAAAGATATCAAATGGCTGGAATCAACCTTGAAACATCTAAAACATGCCTAATTGTTTATGGATTTGCGGTATGATCCTGACATTTTTAAGTTTCCGTTTTGCTACCGCCTGCAGTGATAATAATTTTTCTTTTTTTACTTTGACCGGATAAATCGGCTGGATTATAAGTAAAATATCGGCACTGACTTTTTCGATTAATTGAGCAACCTCATCAATTTCTTTTGTTTTAACATTATTATCAACCGGAAGTTTGACAAATATTTCTGTCCCGGAATAAGCCACTTCTTCTAAAAATTTTTCGTGTTCTGCCATAAATGACTGCCCGATCGTCGATTCCAGCTTCATATCCATCGCCACAATATCAACCAGATTCACAAGTTCATTCATATGTTGCGGAAGCGTGCCATTGGTTTCTAAGTATATTTTTTGTGACTCATCTTTTTTAATTGCCGGTAAGAATTTGAGCAAAAAATCAACCTGTAAAAGAGGTTCTCCTCCGGTCAGGGTCAGAGCAGAATGTAAGTGTTTATTCTTGTTTAGCTTATTAACAATTTCCAGCAATTGCTCTTGTGAAAGTGGATTTTTTATTTTTTCAAAATCTGCCTGCCCGGGCGTTTGCTCCACCCGGCACTCTTTTTGCAATGTTAATGCCGATGGAGTATCACAATACTCACAGTTAAGATTACAGCTGCAAAATCGCAGAAAAAGCTGGCGTTCTCCTACGTACGACCCTTCTCCTTGAATAGAAGAAAAAATTTCAGCTAAATGTGCCGTCATGCTACCTCGAGCAGGATCCCTTCAAAAGCATGGTCCTCTACCGGTCCAATTTCTGGGGCGGGAGGAAGACTGGCAATATCTTTTAGACCAAAATGTTTTAAGAATTCGGTTGTGGTAACATACAAAATCGGCCGGCCGGGTGAATCTGCCCGTCCCTTTTCTTCAATCAGGTTTTTCTTTAAAAGAGTATCAATAACACCATCAGAAAAAACTCCCCTGATCCTCTCAATTTCTGGTTTTGTGACCGGCTGCTTATAAGCAATGATCGCCAGAGTTTCAAGAGATTGATGGCTAAGCCGGGTTTCCAGAGGGAAATTCCTCAGTGCTTCGATATACTCAGCGTACTCCGGATCGGTCCCCAGTATATAGCCATGCGCAACCTTTAAAACCTTAATGCCCCGGCCGGTATATTCATTCGCCATTTCTTCTAACACAGTTATTACCGAATCTTCCGGCACCCCTATAATTTCATGGAGTTTTTTTTCGGTCAGCGGTTCTTTAGCCGCAAAAAGTAACGCCTCAATTATCTGCTTCATTTTCTGATAAACCAATGTAGATTTCACCAAATTCCTCCCCCTGTATCAGGTTAACATAGTTTTGCCGCGTTAACTCAAGTATTGCTAAAAATGTTACCACAATTTCGAGCCGTGTTCTACGGATAAATAACTTTTCAAAATGGATTCTGCCGGATGAGTGCGAAAGGATTACCCTGATTTCTTCAATCCGCTCCGGCAGGGTTACCGGATCATCAGTGATAGCCTTGATCTCTTCTTCTTCCCGCGCTTCTTCCCAGACTCTCTGAAAAGCGGAAACCAGATCCTCAAGGCTGACTCCTTTAAGTTTTACAATCGGGCTGGCCTCTTTCTTTTCGTTAAAGTGATAACGTGAATAAATCCGGGCAAAGGTTTCTTTGTGTCCCCTTAGTTTATGGGCTAACTGTTTATAAACATTGTATTCCTGGATATGTTTTGCCAGGTCAAGCTCAAGCTCTTCTTCTTTCAGCTTTAATTCAATTACGGGTGGTTGCGGTAACAGTTTTTTTGACTTCATCTCTACCAGGCAGGCAAGCATCAACATAAACTCTGCCGCGTGGTTCAAGTTTAAAATCGAAACCTGTCTCAGATAAGCCAAATATTCTAAAGTGATTTTACTGAGTGACACATCATAAACATCGATCCTCCCCTCTTTTATCGCCGCCATCAACAGATCAAACGGCCCTTCATATGTTTCAGTCTTAATATTATAAATATCAGTCTTCATTGTTGTTAATTGTTAATTGTTAATTGTTAATTTTTGATAATCCCATAGACATTTTAACTTGATCTAACGTTTCTGAAGCTATCCGCTGTGCTTTCTCTGCCCCATCTTTTAGAACCTTATTGATTGTAGCACGATCTTTTAATATTTCAGCTCTTCTTTTTTGGATCGGTGCAAGGTATCCCTCTAGCCGTTCTAATAATTCTTTTTTACAGGCAACACAACCGCGCTGAGCATTTTTGCACTCTTTTTCTATTTTTCCAGTTTCTGCTTTATTAAAAAGCTGATGGAAACTAAATAGGCCGCAAACATCCGGATGCCCCTTATCCTCTTTTTTTACCCTTGCTGGATCCGTGATTATCAAGTTCACCTTCTTCTTAAGGATGGTCTGCGAATCCGAGATGTTAATTGTATTGTTATAACTCTTACTCATTTTTCGTTTATCCAAACCAGGAACAGCAGGAAATGAGGTTAATAATTCTTTCGGTTGAGGGAAAACCTCACCGTAAAAATTATTAAAGCGTTTGGCAATTTGCCTGGTTATCTCAATATGCGGCAGCTGGTCCTCCCCGACCGGGACAAAATCAGCTTTGTAGATTAAAATATCAGCCGCCTGCAAAACCGGATAACCTAAAAACCCATAAGTTCCCAGGTCTTTCTCTTTTAACTCCTTAATCTTACTTTTATAAGTCGGGATTCTTTCTAGCCAGGGGAGCGGTGTTATCATCGAAAACAATAGATGCAGCTCACTGTGCTCAACTACATCTGACTGTTTAAAGAGTATACACTTATCAGGATCAATACCAATAGCCAAAAGATCAACCACAACGTCATTGATAATTTCGCTTAATTGTTTCGGATCATCGTAAAACGAGGTTAAAGCATGCAGGTCGGCGATAAAAAAATAGCACTCATATTTATCTTGTAGTTGTTTCCAATTCTCCAATGCTCCCAACAAATTACCCAGATGCAGTTTACCGGTCGGTTGAATTCCAGAAAGGACTCGTTTCTTTTTAGTCATTATTTTTATATTACCATAAGTTTGTCACATATTAAAATTTGCAATCTTATGAAATATCATATATCAACTTACAAAATATTAACGCAATTTCTAATTCAAATTTATTGCATTGTTTGAAAATAGAATGTATTATATGCAACTCCAACACCGTTTGAAGCATAAGCATATACGAACCACTCATATTGCGTGTTCGTTTCCAGCGAAGTTGTTAAAGTATAGTGTGAATCTGTTAGAAATGTTTGATAAGAAATTGTTTCTCCTGTTTGATCGTTATAGACTGCACAAAGATAGTTTGTCGCATCTGAGTAGTCTTCCCAATCCAAAGTTGGATTTAATGAAACTCCTATAGCTTGATTTGCCGGAGATAGCATCGTAACTTTTTTCTTCATATAACCATTTTTTGTGGTAGAAAAAATATTTTCATCTAACGATATTGGTGATCCATTCCAAGTATTATAATTTGCATCACTTGTTACAAAGTATATATAATAATCACCTGGATTAAGCTGATCAACATATATTGTGTATTCTCCGTTTGAATCAGTAGTGACATCATATGCATCTCCAATAAAATAAGTATCAATAGGACTGCCAGATTGTGTTGCAAGAAAAACTCTGACATTTGCTAATGGAGTGTTGTAATAATATACTGTTCCGCTTATATTTCTTGCATTTTTCTCATTTGCATTTTCTGGAATACGTGATGCATTACATCCGATAATAGAAATAAGCAGAACTAATACAATCCAATAATAATGTATTCGCATAAGTTTATGGCAAGTATAATATCACAGATATTCATTGAAAAAAAGTAAAAAGTGTTATAGAATCTAAGCAATGAAAATATTTGGGACAATTACCAGCATAATTACTTTTTGTTTGTTTCTCATTGCTCCCGGGATCTCTTCTGAAGATTATGGATCTTTTAATTTAAAACCCGGCGTCAGAGCTTCGGCCATGGCCGGAACATTTGTCGCAATTGCAGATGATCCGAGCACAGTATTCTGGAATCCGGCAGGATTGACTAATCTAAAAACAGTGCAGCTTTACCCAACCTATACCTCGTGGTATAACTCAACTTCAGAAACCGGATTATCTTACTCTTTTCCAGTTAATAACGCGGCCTGGTCCTGGTCAATTAGGCATCTGGACTATAGATTTTTGTATCATCAGACAACTGACCTAATTAATATCTGTTATGCTAATAAACCAACTCCCTATTTATCCTGGGGTATCGGATATAATTATTTTTCTGATATCATTTCAGATGTTTCATATACCAATCAATCGGTCGACATTGGATTTTTGATAAAGCCACCAAAATTACCAAAAAATGTCGCCATTGGAGTTTCAAGCAGAAGAATATTTTCTTTATATGATAGTTTTTTGAATAATTTAACCGCCGGGATTAGTTATAAAAAAGATTTGAAATCCGGCGGAGTAAACGCAACCTCATTAATAGCAGTAGATGTTGAGGTGCAAAATAACCAGAAGCCCATTTATCACCTTGGAGCTGAATATAATATCGTGAATATGACTTCAATCTTTGTAGGTGTCAATTCGGATAAAGATAATTCAACCAAAAATTATTTTGGCGGAGGATTAAGTTTGTTTTTTAATCCAATCAGATTAGATTTTGCCTATCTGCCACATCAGAACCTGGGTAACACCTATAAACTCGCAGTTAATATTTCACAATGAATTAGGCCGAATATTGTAAAAGCGGAGAGTCTCTTCTACTAATCGTTTAAAAACCGGGCCAGCAGTGGTTCCGCCCCAGATCTTCCCTTTTGGATCATCGATGATTACTAATGCTGCAAAGCGGGGATTTTCGATTGGCGCAACTCCGATAAAAGAGGCAATATAACGATCCTCATAGTATTTTCCTCTTCCAATTATTACTTTTTGGGCCGTTCCGGTTTTACCGCCAACTTTATATTGTTTAAGCGCCGCCAGCTTTCCGGTTCCATTCTCAATAACCCGTCGCATCAACTCCAACATACGCCGCGCAGTTTTCTTTGAAGTAGCCTGGCCAAGATTGTTAGCAGGTAAACTTTTAATATAAGATCCATCCCTGCTTTCAATCCGCTTAATAATCCTTGGATTTATCAGTTTTCCATCATTACCTAAAGCTGCAATTGCCCTGATCAGCTGAACCGGAGTAACTGCAATCCCCTGGCCAAAACTGATCATCGCAATATCTGGTTTCCACCAGCCGTTCGGTTTTTTTAAAATTCCAGCCGATTCACCCGGTAATCCAAATTCAGTTTTGTCACCAAAACCAAATTTTTTGATATGTTTATAAAATTTTTCTTTCCCCAACATTTTTCCCAGTTGTACTGCCCCGGTGTTAGTCGATTGTTCAAGCATAAAAGTTACAGTCGTCATTCTCCCGGGCCAATCAATATCGTGCGCATTAGTAACGGTCTTTCCGCCCACCGTAATCTTTTCTAAAGCTTTAAGCCTGGTCTCTTCATCTGCAACCCCCTCTTCAAAAGCAGCCGCAGTTGTAATTAATTTAAAAGTCGAACCAGGCTCATAAACCGAGCAGGCGCGCGAAATCCATAATTTGTTGTCAAACTCATAATAACGGTTTGGATCAAAATCGGGTTTAGAAGCAAGTGCCAGAATATCGCCATTTTTGATATCCATCACCAACACAGTTCCTGACTTTGCATAATACTTCTTAATGGTTTTTTCAAGCTCCCGCTCAGCAATATACTGCAGTTTATGATCAATGGTTATAACCAGGTTAAAACCTTCTTCGGCCGGATCAACCCGTTCCCGCTTAGCCTGTAAAAACTCAAAACCGATCGGATCGGTATAGGTTTTTATCCACCCCTCTTTCGCTTTTAAGTAGTTATCAAAGCTCAATTCTAATCCTGCCAGGCCATCATTATCTATTCCGGTAAAACCTAAAACCTGTGAAGCTAACTGCCGGTACGGATAGATCCGTTTTTTCTCAACAATAATCCCCACTCCGGGAAGTTCGGCTTCTTTCACCTGCTGAGCAATGGCCTGATTAAGCTTACGCCTTACCCATACAAAATACTTCTCGGAATTATCAATTTTAACTTCTTCACCTAATAAGCTGGAAAGGGCTGCCCGATCTTTAAATAAACGCGGATTAACATAAATCGAATAAGTATTAAGTGAGGTTGCCAGAATTTTACCATCCGACGAAATAATATCCCCCCGATCAGCGGCAACTTTGATAAATCTACGTTGTTGTGTTTCGGCCTTTTGTTTATAAAAATCATAATCCAAGATCTGAATTTTAAACAAAGCGCCCATAAAAAGCAGTCCAAATAAAACAAAGCCATAAATAAATACGCGGTTTCTTCTTTTATCCATGGCAAATATCAGCAATCACTAATGGGAGAACCACTTTTGCAGCTTCCCCTCGCTTAAGCCTTAAATCTGCCTGATAGAGGTAAAACATAACCGCTCGCAATTGATTATGTGAATATTTGGCCGCTTGATTAAGGCATTTTTTGATGTAATAGGGACTCGCTCCAAGCCGGCGCGCAATCTCTGCCCCCCGCAAACCTTGTTGGCTTAAAAGCTTAACCAATAAGAGAACTTTAAATTGAGAAGCCAGCAGGGCGATAAGCGGAACCACCGGCTCTTTATTTTTTACTATCTTTTCTTGCAACGCTAACGCTAATTTTATCTTTTTCTCTTTTAGCGCATCGGTAAAAGAAAAGACGTGCATCTCTTTTTTGCTGGCTAATTTTAAAATATCTGCTTCCCGGATGGTTATTTTATCACCACCATAGGCAATCAATTTTTCAATTTCCAGAGAGAGAGTTAAAAGGTTTTTTCCACTAATTTCGACCAGTAACTGTGCTGCCGCCAGGCTTATTTTTTTTGCTGCTTCTCCCACCCGGCCAACCACCCAGGCAGCAACCTGGTTAATCTCCCAATCGGTAAAGGATTTAAATTCTTTTACTTCGCCGATCGATTCGATCAACTTATAAATCTTTTTTCGCTTATTTAAGTTCTTAGGAGAAACTAAAACCAGTTCATTCCCGGCATCAAGCTTTTCTATGCTTTTGTACAAAACGTCCTCATCGGCCGCAAAATCAACACGGTAAGCCAGGATCAAGCGGAAGGGAGCAAACAAAGCCGGGGTGTTTAATGATTCAGCCAATTCTTTTTGTGGAATTTCGTCAAAACGTTCAAGCGACAGGTCTTTGTATTTCCCTTTGAGGCGCTTAACTTCTTCGTCAATTAAAAACTTCTCATCACCTAATAATAAATATATCATAATAAAAAGAAAGCCGACGGCCAGAATTGAACTGGCGACCTAGCGATTACAAATCGCTTGCTCTACCTGCTGAGCTACATCGGCTCGACTACAATCTTATCTTTTCAAAATCCGCTGCCCACCTTACACGTTTCTGCTGAGAATTTTTTGCTTTTTTAAACCTTAACTTGATTGCTGCAATATTTGTAAATTCATTTAATGACACAAAATAAACCTTATCGTTTTTTGGGTTATAGGCTGCAATAATATCAACATTTTTTGTTGAATATCTTATTTTACTCCAATTATTCATACTCCGCAAAGGAATTTCGATAGTTTCTACTTTTGGTGTGACGTATTTTACCTGGATTCTCTTAAAACTGCCATCTACTTCACATAAAAAATCAAACCTATGATCTTCTCCCCATGGGATAAAAACCTTATACCCTTCAGAAACTAAATATGCTAATACCTTAGCTTCTGCTATGCATCCTTTTTGCTTAGTTATTGCCATAATTGAACTTGCTCTGCCAGTTGAGCCTATCCCGGCTCCCGATGTTTCCGAAGGAAAATCGGGACGTCGGGGCTACAGCGGCTTACCAAAATTAATTATAACATATGAGAAGAAAGAGTTGAAAGCCATCGGCCGGAATTTTTTACTAAGAATTAATTATCTTCTCAATAATTTTTCTACTGTGCTTTGCCTTGATAAAACGTTCTCTTCTATAAGCCTCTTTAATATTAGAATATTCCTCTGTTTTCTTTAGAACCCATGGCCTATAATACCCTGTCGATTTGACCGTTCCAGAATTATGTTCTTTTAGCCTTCTTTGAACATTATTTGTAACACCAACATAATATCTTCCTGTTTTTTTACTTTGTAAAATATATAAATAGTGCATAATAGAAATTATACAACAAATAATGTATTATAATAATGCGCTGTCCCGATGCAAGTAAAAAACATTCTTGCCGATGTAGCTCAGTTGGAAGAGCAGCTGTTTCGTAAACAGCAGGTCGCCAGTTCAATCCTGGCCATCGGCTAAATTGAATAGCTTATTGCATCGGGATCCCGACTTCCGATATTTTCGGAACGAAAATTCGGAACGTCGGGACTCTGCCAACTGAGCTACGATGGCCCGTTACCAGCGGAGCATGAGGAGTTTTGCATTCTTGTTCCAGGGAGAAACCTTGTTAGAATCGAGATCAACTTTGAAGACAAAGTTTTCCGGTTCAAATTTTCCAAGCCGCTCTTGACGGCAGACATAAGAGACCAAAAATCCTTTTTGAGTTAAACTGGTCTTCCACCCCTCTTCAATAATCCTGGTGCCTAACGATTTGGTCATACTAACCACCGATTTTAAAGCTGCAGCAATGGTGGTCCCTTTTTTAGTCCGATTCTTTTTTACTGCTGCTACATATTTTTCGGCAGCCTGGTTCGGTTTTTTTACTTTTTTGCCCTGGTTAAACTGTTTGTCTTCTGCTTTTGCAATTTTAAGCTCTTCACTTGCCATCACCCGATAATAATCAGTATTTAAAAGCGCATGCACTGCCCGATTTTCGGGATCATTAAGTAAGACCTGCTTCCAGGCATACCGGGCCTTCTCTTTTTGGCCCATACGTTGATAATTTTTTCCCTGTTCCAGACGATAAAGGTTGGAGGCTGGACGGAGCGCCACCACCTGATTTAAGACTGTTTCTGCTATCTTTAAATCCCCTCTCCTGATTGCTGCTTGCGCATTCCGGTAGTATTCACGCGCTAAACGGGCAGCTATCCAATTTGCTCCCGCATGGTTCGGATCAAGCGCCAATGCATAGGTCAGGTGTTCGATTGCCTTTTGCTCTTCTCCGCTCTTACTGTAAGTTTTTGCCAGCCAGTAGTGAGCAGCAGTATGCTTATTGTCGAGATCAATTACCTTGTTGTAAAATGCTGCTGCCTGGTCATAATCTTCGCTTGCATACGATTCGTAACCAGATATATAAAGCTCCCTGATCGGTTCCTTTACATAATCAGAATTTAGCCATCCAACCTTGCCGCTGCCGGTCCTGATCCAGTAAAATGTTTTTCTAGAAATTGCCTCAATCTTTTCTCCCGCTTTTAAATTTTCTCGGCCCAGCTTAACATTCTTGCTTACGGTCACATCGTAGGTATAACTTTTATCATCAAGGTTAACACTCTTTGCAACTCTAAAAGCAAGCGTTCGGCTGATTGATTTTCCTGACTTACCAATTATGGTCGCTTTGCAGAGGTGGACGCCCCTGCCAACGTTCTCGGCTAATTTGACAAATCCACTCCAAGACAATTTATCAGAAGATGAAAGTTGAATTTTATTCTCATCATCAATTTCTACTGCTACTGCATTAGCCTTACCGGTTAAACCAACTTCAATGAACAGTGTTCCACCGGTCTCAATTTTTTTAGGATAAACTAAAGCTTCTACCCAGGCATAAGCCAACTCTTCGGCTTGCCCGGTTGGACCAGCTTTATAAGCAATATTTTCAGGTGCAAGCTCACGCAAGCTCTTTGCACTTACCTGTAATCCTAATAGGGCTATAATAAACAAGCTAATTAATATCTTCTTTTTCATTGTTCCAATTTAGTAAGTCAGCAACACATTATCGAGTGCAATATCGATACTGCCTATTTTCTCCGCTGCAACAAAAATCAATTGCATTCTAACTAATCCGCCTGAACCGTTCTTTTTGGTTGGATTAAAGATACCATCCCCCACTTTTGGATTTTCGTCAGTGAAAGCTGTGAACGGGATTGAAAATCGGGTAAATCCTTTTCCGAGCACAGGGATCTCGACCGCCCACTTATCGTCGTATAAAGGCTGCCAGTTCTCGTCCTGTTCAATCTGCTGGGTCCCGTTATCATCATCATAAAGTTCTATTTTTATTTTTCCTTTTGCTCCATTCCCAAAGATATCAAGCTGGATGCGGCTATAAGAGCTGGCATCAATTCCAAGTTCTAAACCGATTCCACCGATATACCAATCGGTTGCAGCCCCGCTAATCCCCAAAGAAAAATCACCGCATGAATCCGCTACCAAATCGTGTTTAGCGGTACGTGGATTTTTGTTAATATTCAAATCTAAATTACCAAAAGAAAACCACTTAGAATATGATTCTGATTCAAAATTATCAACCAGATAAAAAGTCAGGTCAGCTCTGGCAGCTGTAACAAATGCACAAATTAACAAGATTACAAATGGTAGCCATAACCTATACTTTTTTTGCATTCTTCTTTCTCCTTTTCGCCTTCGCCTTTGCTTCTCTCAATTCCGCTGCAAGTGCCGCACATTCTTTCTTTAAGATCCTTTCCTGATGATGGCGGTCCATAATCTTTTTATGCAAATCGGTAATTTTTAAATAAAGCCCGGTCCGCTCATTATCCAACTCATTACGGCTGTTAATATGGCCGGTTATTTCTTTAGTAAAAACTTCGTACCCCTTAGCAGCGGTAACGGCTGACAGAGTTAAGGCGAAAATAGAAAAGAGCAACAGTTGATTCTTCATCAACAGGCTCCCTTCTCTGGCCAGGACGGTTTCGATATCAGCGCCAGTTGGAAGAGTAAATAAGAGTATCCCACCGAAGGCGAAAAGAAAAAATACAGCAGCCAATAAAAACCAGAACCTGCGCCCCTTTTTTGTTGTTGCCCTCATTTTTTCCACCTCCAGGCAATGATTAATCCCAAAAATGCTTATCATTAATTCTACATAATCTTACTCATAGAAGCAAGAAGGTTTTTTGGGGTGGATTTAGAGGGGAGTTGTCCACTCGCGCCTCATTTTCAAAAATTTCACCGAAATTTGGCGCCGAAAAGACCAACCCAACATCTCGACTGCGCTCGATATTTAATCCGCACTCCGCCTTAAAAACGAACACTGAGCTTTGAGCACAGAACATCGAACACAGTTGTGATTTTAAGCAGTGCTCAAAGCTCAGTGTTCAGTGCTCGGTGTTCTAGATTGGCGCAGGGCAGAATCGAACTGCCGACACAAAGCTTTTCAGGCTTCTGCTCTACCGACTGAGCTACCGCGCCATTTAAAAATGGTAACATTTCCAAGTTGTGTTTTCAATGCTATAATTTAGTATGCACCAGCGAATTGAGTCAATCCTTAACGGAATAATCAGCACACGAAGAGTAAGCAACGCTTACCTGTTTATCGGCCCGCCTGGATCAGAAAAAAAAGAGGCCGCGCTTAACTTTGCCAAAACTTTAAGTAAAATAGAAAGAATGAAGCATCCAGACCTGCTGGTTGTTGAAAAGGATAACAATAGCATTAAAATAGAGCAGATCAGGCAATTAAAAGAGCTCCTCCGTTACGGCCCGTCAGAAGCAGATTACCTGTTTACAATTTTAAATGATGCCGATACGATGACAATTGAAGCTGCTAATAGTTTTTTAAAACTTTTAGAAGAACCACCGCCAAAAACGGTTTTTATCCTGCTCTGCTCAAAAGAAGAAGCACTGCCAAAAACGATCCTCTCCCGCTGCCAAAAAATTATTTTCCCGGAAGTCCAAGCTGCCACTCCTGATCGTGAAGCAGCTGATTTTTATAACTCGATTAAAAACTGCAGTTCTGAGTTTGATTTTTTAAGGTTGGCAGATGCTTATCCAGCTGAAGACAGCATGCTCAATTCATTACTAACTATTTTCTACAACGATCTCTATACCGAAGAAAATTACAACCAGAAAAATTTAATAAGCATTAAACTGGTTAGTGAAATAGGAGGAAACCTGAAAAAAAGAGCCAGTAAAAAAATGGCAACCAACATCTTACTTTTAAGGTTAAGTGCAATATGGAACAAAAACTAGCAATCAGGTTACGCAACAAAGAAATTTGTCCGATCTCAACCAAATCTGAAGATAGCATCAAAATCGGTGCCCCGGTAGTTGTTAAAACCAGCCGGGGAGAAGAATTTGGAGAAATTGTAGCTTTTCCAAATAAATATCCTTCAAACACCTCAAAAGAGATCCAGCTTAAGAAAGTCTTAAGATATGCCACCGAGCAGGATATCAGAAACAACGACCTTTTACAGGAAAAGGAAGAAAGCGTCTTATTAACTGCAGCTGAAAAAGCTGGAGAATTTGAACTCCCGCTTAAAATTATTTCTGCAGAATATTTATTTGACTGTAAAAAGCTTTACCTTTATTACCGGGTCCCGAAAGATAAAAAAGTTAAAGACATTAGAGATTTCCGGAGAGATTTATCGTCAACCTTTAAAACAGAAATAACACTGCGCAGCATTACCGGACGGGATGAGGCAAAACATATCGGCGGCTTAGGCCCGTGTGGCCGTAATTTATGCTGCGCCAACTGGCTTAATAAACCAAAGCATATAACGGTAAAAATGGTAAAGGAGCAAGGTTTTCAGATATCACCCACCCGAACCTCTGGCCTCTGCGGAAGATTGATGTGCTGTTTCAATTACGAACTTGAAAAAAAAGCCCCGCGACAAGCCAGGAGCAATAAAAATGACCGCTAATTGTATCTTTTGTAAAATCATTGAGAATAAAATGAAAAACAGCTTAATCTATGAAGATGATTTTGCTGTAGCTTTTAATGACATTGCGCCACAGGCTCCTACTCACATCCTGGTAATACCAAAGCAACATATAGAAAAACTTGAAGCGTTAGATTGTGATTTGTCAAAAGCCCTTTTTTCTGCTATAAATAAGGTTTCGTGCAAGCTTAAAAGTTTTCGAGTAGTGATGAATTATGGTAAGGAAGCAGGCCAGGCTGTTGCACACTTGCATTTTCACGTTTTATCTGGAAGAAAAATGAATTGGCCCCCAGGCTAAGGAGGAGAAAAATTGATAAAGATCGAATTAAGAAAAAATGAATCAATTGATAAGGCTTTGCGAAAATTCAAAACCCGCGTTAAACAAGCTGGAATCATTGATGAAATAAAGAAGAGAGAATATTACGAAAAACCGTCTGAGCGCCGCAGAAAGAATAAGGCCCGCGCAGTCCGCCGTGAACGCAAACGCAAACAGAAAGAGGAGTGAAGCTGCTTGACCAATACATAGGCCGTGAAATGCTCGGGCCTTTTATCCTGGGTATTGTCGGTTTTGTTTTGGTCATGATTGTTGACTTACTCTTTACCTTTGTCGACCTAATTATTAACCGGGGTGTTCCTGTAATAGCAGTAATAAAACTGTTAGCTTACAAATTACCATCAATTATGGTGATGACCTTCCCGGTTGCCACCCTTTTTGGAATTGCCATGGTTTTGGGACGTCTCTCAAAAGATTCGGAGTTAACCGCATTAAGGACCTCGGGAGTTTCTTTTTATCGCATCATCAGTCCGTTGATTGTCATTTCACTTTGCATCTCTGTAGGAGCTTTTGGGGTAAATGAAAAACTGGTTCCACATGCCAACCAGGAATCAGAAAAAATAATTAAAGAGATTATCCACCGGAAACCATTACCGGATATAAAGTCGGATGTTTTTTTCAAAGATCCGCACAACCGCTATTTTTATATCCAAAAGATGGATGCAAAAACTAATACACTTGAAGGAATTATGGTTTATGAACTGGCACAGCGAGATCTGCCCCGGGTGATTACCGCAAAAAAAGCAAAAATTAATGGCTTAACTTTAACACTTAATAAAGGTATAATACATAAGTTTGACAGCAAGGGACATCTAGAATACGAAGCTAATTTCAACAACATGAAGCTCAATCTGCTGGAGAATCCCTTGACTTTTGGTAAGACCAAAACTTCGCAGGAGATGAGCAGTTTGGAATTAAAAAAGCAGATCGATTCTTATCAATCAAGCGGAGTAAAAAATCACGGGCTTAAAACCGACTGGCACCTAAAATATTCGATTCCCTTCACCTCTTTTGTTTTTGCCCTGATCGGGATCCCACTCTGCCTGCCTGGATTAAAATCTTCCCGCACCTGGGGAATGGTATTAACAATTGTGATCATGTTTACATTTTATGTTTTTGCTTCTGTTTTTAGGTCGCTCGGGCGGGCGGACCTGCTCAATCCTTTTTGGGCCGGATGGGCGCCGCAAATATCGGTTGCGCTTATTGGGATTTTCCTTATAATTAAGGAAGGCAGTACCAGATGAAAGAAGAGTTAGAAAAATTAAAAGCAAAAATTAAAAAGCAGCCCCGTGATGCGATTACACTTAGAAAATTAGGTCAACATTATTTAAAAAACCGGGCTTATAAACGCGCTTTCGAAGAATACCGCCTCTCAATTAATTTTAACCCGCGCCTTACCTCAGAAATCATGCTTGACCATGAAAGGCTTTTAGCTAAAGATAGTAAACAGATTAATTTGAGGCTTTCTTTAATTTCCTTTTTAATTAATAACCATGAGGTTGACACGGCCATTCTAGAACTGGAAGAATTAATCGAAATTGATCCGACCAATAGCTCGGTCTATAACATGCTGGGTAGAATTTACATCCAACTTAACGAAATTGACAAGGCGCTGACCCTGCTGGAACAAGCCCAAACATTAGGAGTAAAAAATATCGGTATTTCTCAGATGCTGGCTGGAGTATATTTAGAAAAAGGAAGGCATAAAGACGCCATAAAATTTTACAATGAACTATTAACCCACTCTCCAAACGATAAAAATGTAATTAGAACTCTGGGAGAACTTTATACCCGGATTGATGAAATTGATTATGCGGCAGAAAGTTACAACCAGCTCTTTTTACACGATCCAGAAGCTAAAAACGAAGTCCAAAAAAAGCTGGAAGAGCTGCTGATGAAAGATGAAACCAACATTAAAACCAGGGAAATTTTGGCTGAAGTGTATATGCAATCATTAAAGCCAGACCGGGCAGCCGAAAAATTAAATGAGATTTTACTGCTTGATCCGAATCGGATTGACTTTGTTATCAAAAAAAACAAGAAAATACTCAAAAATTATCCCAACCATCCGCAAGCACTTTTAACACTCTCATCTGTTCAGGTTAGGAAGGGTAATTTTTCGGAAGCAATCCAAAACCTGGACCGGCTGATTAAAAATCATCCTGAGCATGCCTCACTGGCAGTCCAAAGCTGTAATCATATTTTGGAAAAATACCCTGATCAATATTTAGCCCATCAATTTTTAATTGAAGTCTATCTTAACCAGGAAGATTATCAAAAAGCAATTGAAAAAATCAAAAAACTACTGGCATTACACCAGGAAGCAGCCGATTGGGTAATTACCAACATTAAAGATAAAACAAAAAAAGAGCCGCTCTTGCATGAACCACTCGGTTACGCCTACCTGAAAAAGGAGGACCACGAAAAAGCTTTTGCAGCTGCTGAAAAACTGCTAACCTATCGTGATGATTATGCCCGCGGGCACCTTTTACAAGGAATTGTATATTTAAACAAAAACCAAAATCGTAAAGCCTACCATTCATTTCAAAATGCCCTCCGCCTGGCACCCCTGAACACCACCATCCATAACTTATTAAAAGAGGCTGACTACCAGGAACTCGAAAAAGAAAAAGAGTTGCTTAAAAGGACATCTCACCACTTTGAGCTGGCCAAGGTATATTCAAAACTTGACCAGCAAAAAGAAGCGCTAAAAGAATTACAAATTGCCGCCAATGAAGAAAAAAAGATCCTGCATACTTACAATCTGATGGGTGAGTTATATATTCAAGCCGGACGCTTTAACCTGGCCCAATCAGTAATCAATAAAGCACTTGCAGAAATAAAAGAAGAAGACCGTCAAATCAAGCATAAGTTGGAATTTAATCTTGCACTCTGTTATGAAACAGGTGGGAATATTAAAATGTCTTTAAAGTTATTGGAAGGGATCTTAGCCACCGAACTTAATTTCCCCGGATTGCAAGAAAAGATCAATTTTTTAAAAGAATCAAATTTGAAATCAATGCAAAATAAAGCCCTGGCCTTAGTCCTGCTGCAAAGTGAAAAGAAAGCAACCTTTGCCCTGTGGGGGAGAGAATCAAAAAACACCACCAAAAAGCAAAACATCACCGAATCATTTGGAGCAAGCCATAATGATGCTGGCTTTGATTATTATTCAAAAGGAATGCAGCAAGCCGCCATTGAAGAATTTGAATTAGCCTCAAAAATTGATCCGGCACTAATCTCTGCCACCAACAACCTGGGAGTAGTTTACTTAGAATCTGCGCGCTTAAATGAAGCCATCCAAAAATTTAAGGAAGGTTTACGGATTGATAATGCCTCTTCGATCGTTTTAAATAATAGCGGAGTTGCCTACTTTTTGTACGGAGCCAGCAAAGAAGCTTTAAGGTATTTCAAGCTGGCTCGCGAGCTTAATCCTGGACTTGCCGCAGCCGCATTCAATCTTGCCCGGGTAGCCTATAAAGAAGGGGAAATCCAATTAGCCCTTGATTCACTCTTAGCGATCCCGGCAAACGACATCCTTTATCCCCTTGCACAAAAAGAACTAACTTATAAGCAGCCGTAATATGCAGCGCTTTTTCCTTTTGCTGCCAGTTATTTTTCTGCTTACCATGCAACCGGCCCAAGCCAAAAAAATACCGGTAAATATAAAAGCTGACCTCCTGCGCTATTCTGAAGATCAGCAGCTGGTAACCGCCACCGGGTCGGTTGAAATAGAGATAGAAAATATATTTATCAAGGCCGATAAACTGATTTTGAACACAAGCAACAATGTTGTTACGGCAGAAGGGAATGTGATAATAAGCGGTTTGGAATACGACGCCAGTGGATCAGGACTAACCTACCGTGTTAGTGATGAAGTCTCGGTTTTTAATGATTTCAAAACGGTCCAATCCCCTGCCAATGTTAAGGGACAGCTTTTTATAGCAGGTGAAAGAATCACAGATTTAAAAAAAAGAATAGCTGCTATAAATGGCGAAATCACCACCTGCGACCAGAAAAAACCACATTATCTGGCGATGGCAAGAAAAGTCGTCTATTTTCCAAATGAGGGCTTGCACGGGTATTTTGTAACACTCTATCAAAATTGGGTCATAAAAAAAACGCCGGTTATGTGGTTTCCCTACATCTACTATGATCTAAAAAACCGCCGCCGTAAAAATTGGACCTTTGGAGAAAATGAGGTTGAAGGACGATTTATCAAAACCACCTGGGATTCACCTTATCCCCGGGCCGGATCACTGCTTTTTGTAGATTGGATGGAGAAAAAATCAATCGGGGCGGGAACCGAAATCCCTTATGGAGAAAAATCTTCAGTTTATCTGTATGGCATACGTGAAAAAGACACTCAGCGACATTCAAGAGTGGTTAAAATTAATCATAACAAAAGCATTGGAAAAAAGACCAAGTTATCACTCCAACATAATTCAAGCAAAATTTATACAATCCCGTCCGGAAGAAACGACCAATTCCACAACAGCATCAATTGGGACCACCAGGGAGAACACCAGGTTAACATTAAACTCAGCCAGCTGGACAACCGGATGTCAAGTTTGGAAAAATATAATTTAGGATTTAAACATAAACATGGTCAGACCACTACCAGTTACACAAATATTTTAGAGCAATCCGGGGGGAACAATCGTTATATAAGAAATTCACAAGAGATTAATTATTCAACTCCCTTCTTTTTTTCCAATACAGATTTCAAGACCCGGTTCAAATATAACAATAACATCGCTTCACTCGGATCGGTGGGAGACGAGCGGCTTGAATCAAATTATTCTATCAACCATAGGAACAAATTCTTCAAACTTTCTCTTGCCAGTAACCATTACGTTGATGTTGATGGTGCAAATTATAGTGGGGACTCCGGCTACCAATATCTTGAAAAGCAGCCTGAACTATCTTTGACACCGGCTTCACTTAACCTTAAAGTATTTAAACTCAGCTCAAACTTTTCTTACGGCTGGTATCACGAGGTCAAACAGATTCCTCAGCTTGGAAACAACCGTGATTTTGCTGCCAATCGGATGATTGCTGAAATTAGTGCCTCCCGTTCGATCCCATTGATTCTGGGCAATCGCCTAAGCCTGAAGGCAGGGATCAAACAGCATGACTATAGTCCGGGTGACCGGATGTATAAATATAATGAATCCGTTGGATTAACCAGTAATTGGTTCACAAGAATAAATAACAAAATAAACTTTAACCGTAATAAATCAGAAGGAAATTCTCCTTTTTTCTTTGATAAGCTTAACTCTAATTCAAGCAATTTAACCGAAGCTCTTAAACTCTACTATAAAAACAGCTTCTGTTGGACAATTAATGCTGGTTATAATTTTTTGACAAAGAACAAACATAATTATCAAACCGAGCTTAAAATCACCCCAACAAAAACATTCAGCTTCAAAGCAAGATCCGGATATGATCCAAACAATAAAAAATACTTGGATCTAACAACCGGGTTGGGGATTTCTCCTATAAAAGGAATGACACTTGAAGCAAGTGTAAACCAGGATATAAATATCGGGGCAGTAAAAACCGCCAGCTCAAAGGTTGAGTGGGAAATCGGGGACAAAGACTCATGGCGCAGCCACCTGCACTTAAGCCTGGAGATAACTTATAATCCTACCAGCTTAACCACCAAAGTGCAAAATATGAAATTAGTGAAAGACCTGCACTGCTGGATTTTGACCGTTCAACATTCAGCTTACCGCAAAGAAACCAGCTTTACCTTAACTATAAAAGCTTTCCCGAACGAACCGTTCGGTTGGGATCCGGCTAAAGCTGGTTCAGGCTTTTTTTATGAAGGAGTTACTAATGCAATTAACAATTAAAAAATACAAAATTAACAAAATATATAAATTTTTATACCACAGGCATACATTGTTGTTAATTGTTAATTTATTAATTGTTAATTTGTTCCTGTTCGGTTGTGCCAAAACCGTTACCCCATTATTTGATTACGGTTCACAGATGACTGTAGAGTTCAATTTAAGAGGAGCGGTCGATATGGCCACCAGTGATAACCGTTACTTCCTCGTATTAAGTTCTAACCAGAATTTAAATATCCCACTCCCCCCGCCCTATACTTATGACGAAATGCTGACAGTTGGGGACCTCCCACAAACTGGCTCTGCAGGAAGCTATTATACCAACTACTATTCGAGCTGGTCAGGTTATATTGAATTAAACGATTTTGATTACACCATAAAAACCGGACCATTCGTCCAGGGAAATCCAGTAAGTGAAGAAGCCTTAGCCAATTGGGAAGGGACAACTTCTAAAATTAGTTTTACCTTCAGGCTTGATCAGATTTTTGGCAATTCTATACCAGATAATATCTACTTTAATTTTATTTCGGTTAACTACCCTCAAAATTCCGATAAAATTATCGCCGACAACCTCTACCCTCCTACCCCCTACATCCAAAAGCTAGCTGGCTCTCAAAAGAGCGGAACAGACGGTCAAGACTTGAGCATTCATTCTACACTTGATATTCTGGGCTGGAAAGTTATAATACAGTGATGTTCTATGCTCATCCCTATTTCTGGGGAGTTTGTTCTGGAATCCTGCTGGCTCTCTCCTTCCCAAAGTTTAATCTCTTTTTCTTAGCCTGGTTTGCCCTGGTACCATTTATTGCAGCGGTTAGAAAATCAAAAAAACCTTTTACGGTTGGCTATATTTTCGGATTAACTTTCTTTTCTATTAACTTGTTTTGGATATTAACTTTAACTGATTATGTCGGATTCTGGGCTGTTTGCGGATATCTACTGTTAATTCTCTTTCAGGCACTATTTTTTGGATTTGCTGCAAACCTGATTGATAATATTTTTAACCACACGCCGAATCTCTCGATCCTTCTAATCCCTGTAGCCTGGTGTTTTTTTGAGTGGTTAAGAACCCTTCCACCTGAAATCAATTTATCCTTCATGAGTGGATTTATCAGGGATTTTAACATTCTGCTCTTTGATATAACCAGGGACCCAAAGTCAAAACTTCCTATCATATTGAACACTCCCTGGAAAACCATCCTCACCCAATTTGGAATATCTGCCGGTGGTGTGGGTTATTCACAAACCGCTTTTCGCCCTTTAATCCAGATTGCAACCCTTTTTTCTGGCCTGGGTGTATCATTTTTTGTATTATATGTTAACACCTTACTTGAACAAATCCACCATATTTTAACCACCACACAAAAGCGCTCAAAGGAATTTAAAAAGAAAAGGATAATTAAAATAGCCGAGGTATTGTTAATTTCAATAATTCTTTATGTATCATTTGGATTCCATTTAATTGGTAATTTTAACCGCATAGAAAAAAAATCCATCTCTCCTACAATCTCTATTATTCAGGGTAACATAGACCAAAAAACAAAACTCTCTTCAAAACATACCAACTCAAACTTTCTAAAATATGAAAAATTAACTAAACAGGCTGCTTTAAAAAAACCAGACATAATTCTCTGGACAGAGACATCCGTGACCAGCTATCTTTTGAGAAATGATTATCTTTATAACCGGATCTCAAGATTAGCCAGGTCAACAGCAGCAACACTTATTATCGGAACACCCACTAAAAATAATAAAAACCAAATATTTAATTCATTAATTGCTTTTAGCGAATACGGAGAAGATTATGCATCTTATAACAAAGAACACCTGGTTGCTTTTGGTGAATATCTGCCATTTAGAGATTATATTTACCCCCTATTCAAAAAATTAGATTTTTTCAAGCAGGAGTTTACAAACGATCCAAAAGTACAACTAATCACTGTTGATAACCTTGTTTTTGGCCCATTAATCTGCTTTGAATCTACCCTTCCATATCTTTCCTACAACCGGGTTAAGTTAGGCGCAAACATTCTACTTAATGTTACTAATGACGCCTGGTTTAAGAACTCATCTGCACTAGAACAACATCTGCAAATGGGAATTATGCGGGCGGTTGAAAATAGAAGGTATTTTATTCAGGCTGCTAATACCGGGATATCCGCAGTAATTGATCCGACCGGCGCAGTACTTATGAAAAGCAAACCTAACAGGGAAGAAATATTAACTTTTAGCCTAAAATTATAGCTTATTCGGACCCTAAAATGCGATAAATCTCTTTTTTATCTATGGTTCCCTGTTCCTCTAAATTGCGGGCGTTCTCACTTAGTGTTTTAAACTGAGCTGCTTCCATAATATTTGTTTTTGAATAGATTTTATTAATTTTTTCTCTAATTTCATCGCCTAAAGAAAAAACCTCATAAACACCAATTCTCCCACCCTCTTTTTTCCTTAAGAGCCGCTGGGCCACTGTCCCCAGAAGAGTTGCAGATACCAGGTAGTTTGGTATCCCCATATCGATCAGCCGGCAGACCGAAGCGATTGCATCATTGGTATGGATGGTGGCTAAAACCAAATGCCCGGTAAGAGCCGCATTGATTGCAATTTGGGCAGTTTCTAAATCTCTAATCTCTCCAATCAAAATAATATCCGGATCCTGTCGTAAGATTGAACGTAATCCATGCGCAAAAGTTAAGCCGGCTTTGTTATTGACCTGGATCTGGTTAATATCTTCTAAGATGTATTCAACCGGGTCCTCAATTGTAACAATATTTTTATCTTTAGGATCAAATTCTTTTAAGGTTGCATAGAGGGTTGTTGTTTTGCCAGAGCCGGTTGGCCCCGAAACTAAAACAATGCCATTTTTTTGGTTGATCAACCGCCGATAATTTTTTAATTCCTCCTCCCCCATACCCAGCTGATTAAGCGGCATCAAAGTTTGCGCCCTTCTTAATATTCTCAATACCACTTTTTCTCCAAAGATAGTAGGAATGGTTGAAATTCTTAAATCAAAATTCTTATAATCAGTCCTACCATCTTGTGGCAGCCTGGTTTCAGTAATATCAAGGTCAACTAAAACTTTTATCCTTGAGACCAGTTGATTGTGTAAATTTTTATTAAGTCTTTTTTCTGCCTGTAAAACACCATCGATTCGATATCTTATTTGAATATCATTTTTCTTCGGTTCAATGTGTATATCGGACGCCAGGTTTTGTATTCCCAAACCAATAATTTCATCAAATAGTTTAATTATGTTTTGTCCCATTTATTTCACCCTCTTTTTTGCGGTTCAATGATCACTTTTAGCGAATCTTTCGCCTGCTCTACCAGATTAAATCCCTGGCCCGTCTCATCTAATTTTAGCCTGTGGGTTATCATCTTTTTAACCGGGACTCGTTGCGCAGCTATCAATTCTAACGCTACCGCCGCATCATAGGGGCTATTTCCATATGATGGGAGCAAAGTAATCCCATTACGCCAAAATTCATTGACCGGCACCGGAAGTTCTACCCCTGGATCAGTTGGTGCAAAGAATAAAACCGTTCCACCCCGATCAACCAAAGTTAAAGCTTGTTTGAAAACTAATAAGTTGCCAGTACAAATAATTACAAGATCAGCTTTTACTTTTGCTTGAATAACTTCTTTAGCAGCTAAAACTAAATCTGCTCCAAATTGCTGAGCAGCCTTCAGGCGGAATTGATTAACATCGGTTGCAATTATTTTACCGGCACCCCTCGCCTTGGCCAGCATGATGTGCAACAAACCGGAAATCCCGCTCCCCATTACCACAACAGTCTGCCCTGGTTTAAACCGGGCCTTCCGCTGACCCCGTACTACACAGGCTAACGGTTCAACAAAGGATCCTTCTTCATAAGAAACATGGTCAGGTAGAGGAAATACTCCACGGTCAACATTTAATGCCGGTACGCGAACAAATTCTGAAAATCCACCAGGATCAAAATTAGTGGTATGCAATGTTTCGCAGCAGGTATGGTTGCCATTCAGGCAATAGTAACAGGTATTGCACGGAACGTGGTGTGAGACTGCAACACGGGTACCAGCTCCAACAATCTCTCCGGCAATTTCATGTCCTAATACCAGTGGAGCTTTTTTAATACGGTACCACTCCATTACATCAGAACCGCAGATACCAGAAGCCATTATCTTGACTAATATTTCTCCAGGACCAATTTTTGGTTTAGGAATTTCCTCGATCCGGATATCTTTATTGTTATAATATTTAGCGACTCGCATTAAAAATTGCTTGTGCTTCTTTTGGAGTTGCTTTTTTATGAATAATGGCATTTAGTGCTTTTGCCGTGGCTACCGGTTGCGGAGCCTGCCAAACGTTTCTGCCTAAATTAATACCGACCGCTCCTTTCTGCATACCGTCGTAAACAAACTCAAAAACTTCTTTTTCGCTCTCACATTTGGGCCCTCCCGCCATCACTACCGGTACCGGGCAACCGGCTACGACTTTGTCAAAATCTTTAGCACAGTAATAAGTTTTGACCACCTTAGCTCCCAGTTCTGCTGCAATCCGGCAACATAATCCAAGATAACGCGCTTCCCGCTTTTCGATCTCCTTTCCAACTGCAGTTACCGCCATAACCGGGATCCCATAACCTTCGCAACTGTTTACCAGGTCAGCAAGATTCTTTAAAGTTTCTTTTTCATAGTCACTACCGATAAAGACCGAAACTCCGACCGCGGCAACATTCAGGCGAAGTATCTCTTCAATTGAGGTAGTCAGGATTTCATTAGCCAGGTCTTTGCCAACCATGCTGGTGCCACCGGATACACGCAAAATAATTGGGATAGATTCCTCCGGATCGATCACTGCCCGCAGCACCCCTCTGGTACAAAAGAGTGCATCACAATATTTTAGAAGTGGTTTGATTGTTTCGGCTGGTTTTTCAAGGCATCTAGTGGGACCTTGAAAATACCCGTGATCAATCGGCATAAAAAAACATTTCCCATCCTTCTTGAATAACTTACTCAATCTATTCTTCATTCCCCAATCCATAATTAATCCTCCCTGGTTTTTAAATAGCGTTCCCCTATTATTATAGCAGCATAATCATCGATCGGCCGGGGGGGAGTTAGTAATGAGCATGGGATAAGGCGCAGAAATCCGCGCGGGCTATTCTCTTTCCAGTACCGCTTACGGGCATCTAAGGTGCTGCTGGTTTCTGGGACACACTCGATTTGTACGTTTGGAAATGACTTTCTAACCTCTGCCAAAACAGGGGCTGATCCGGTACTACCCCCAATTACGATCTCAGAAATAGAAAAATCATTTAACTGTTCAGTGATGCTTTTAACCAGAGTGGCTCTACTTAAAATCAATCTATAATAGACTTTTCCAACATCCAGTACCGCTATTCCAATTTTTTCGGTCCCGGGATCAATTGCTATGATCATAAATTAAAACTGACACTTAAGGGGCCAATTGAATAAACCGGCCGGTTAACTACAACTTTTACTGTCACCGCACCCTTCTTAGTTTTGATTTCCTTTACAGTGTTAAAGATTTCCGCATAAGGGATACTTCCGACTGAACCGGACGAATCTGGGATGACTCCTTTTTGTTGTGCAATAATGCGTGCCTCAGATAATAAAATCTTGAGCTCTTGCTCAATTTCCGGGTCAGACAAATTGGAATTTATTTGAGTCCGGTTTACTTCCTGGTCCTTTTGGAAAATTAATAAGTTGTTATGATTAACTATTTCGATTGGTATTACTTCACCATAGATGACGTTGCTTGCAACTTTAACCTGAACTACCTGGTCATTTGTAGCATTGCTAAGCTGTTTTAGTTTTTCTTCGTATTTTTCTTGCGAAATATTTATTAGCTTATTGTTTTTAGTATCAATCCCGTAATTTGATAAATAAATGTCAATAAAAGCCAATATTTGTTTTACTTTTTTCTCAACAACTGCCTGCTGCTGCCCTCCCTCTACCAGGGTGGTGATAATTACATCGCCCCTGCGAAAAAGCAACTGCCCCTTACGGCTGACCTCAATCTCCTGTTCAAGCCTTTTTTTAATTGACTCCAAAGAGATGATTTTTTCCCTCAATTCTTCTAAACCAAAAAGTGCCAGGCGTGCTTCTCTTGATAAGATTACAAAAGTGGTTAAGGTTATTGTGGCAATTAGTACGCCAGAAATAATTGTTATTGCAACTGCAGTTACGCGCGGCCTGAGACCAAAGATTGAAAGCCTTTTTCTCCCGATATTCCTCCCAACCCGATCACCGATATAAGCAATGAGGCCAGAAACAACGATTAACAGCAGAATAATCTTAAAGGCAAACATCAATAAGCACTCGCCCGTTTTAAGATAAAATAACTGATCGCAGCAGTTATAATATTGGGCAGCCAGGCCGCCAGCGCGGGAGAGATAAATTCTAATTCGCCTAATGCCATCGAGATAAAAATTAAAACGTAATAGAAAAAAACTACAATAATTGAGAGCCCCAAACCGATCGATGAACTTGCCCTTCTGGGTGAGAGCCCGAGCGGTGCTCCGAGCAAGACAAAAACCAGACTGGCAAAAGGGATTGCAATTTTCATATTAAGGTGCATTTTCTGGTCGGTTGACTTTTGCCCCATTTTTTCCCGCAAGACAATGTAATTACGCAATTCAGAAATATTCATCTCTTCGGGCCGTTTTTCTTCGGTGTGCAGGTCAGCCGGAGTATATTTTATTGCTACCGTCTGCTCATCAAATTTGATCAGGTGCTTATATTCCCCATCTTCTGACAGAAGATAAATTATTCCGTCCTTGAATTTCCACGACTTTTTTTCTTTCTGCCAGACCGCTTCTTTGGCATTGACAATCTGAGCCAGCGCTCCATCTGTGAACTCCTGGACAATTACTCCTTTCATGACCTGGTTTTCTAATTTTTTTGCAAAAAAGAGGCGTTTTAATGCCCCCTTAGAAAATTCAGGCACAAAAACATTCTGTTTCATCTCTGGCACTTTTTCTAGTGCCGATTCAACTAATAGGTTTTTGGCCGCCCGGTTAGCCTCCGGTACTACTATTTCGTAAAAAAAGAGGTTTACTACAGATACAATTAAACCAAACATAATAACCGGAATCATCAAACGTTTAAGCGTTACGCCACTGGCACGGAAAGCGGTAATTTCGGAATCTTTTGAGAGCCGGGCAAAACCTAAGAGTGCCGCCAAAAGTGTTGCCATTGGAAAAATATAGACCACCACACCGGGCAACCGGAAAATAAATATTTTTAGGGCAATTATCAGGGGCAATCCGTCAATCACCACTGCACGGACCAGCTCAAACATAACCATCGACGCAGACATGATGAGTGAAAATGCGGCTAAGCCAAAGAGGAAAGGATCAAGCAGTTCACGGAAGATATAGCGGTCAATCAACTTATTCATCAGAGTGTAAATTCGTTCCCCAGATAAAACTTTCTGGCTTCCTCTGAGTTTGCAACCTTATCTGCATCACCTGCGATTAATATTTCGCCCTTGTGGACAATATAAGCGCGATCAGTAATTTTTAAAGTTTCCCTGACATTATGATCTGTAATCAAAACACCGATCCCCTTTTCTTTTAAATGCCGGATAATACCCTGGATATCGGTTACAGTTTTGGGATCAATCCCGGTAAAGGGTTCGTCCAGCAGTAAAAAAGTTGGATTGGTCGCCAGCGCACGGGCAATTTCAACTCTCCTTTGTTCTCCACCAGAAAGAGTATAAGCTTTTTGTTTTCTTAAATGAAGAACTCCAAATTCATCTAACAGGTTTTCTAATTTGGAATTTATTTCGGATTTCGGATTTCGGATTTCGGATTTTTTGATCTGTGGCATTAATTCCCAGAGTATCAAAATGTTTTCTTCAACGGTCAGTTTTCTAAAAATCGACGGTTCTTGCGGAAGGTAGCCTACTCCCATCTTTGAGCGCTTATGCATCGGAAAATGGGTCATATCATGATTGCCAAGATAAACCCGACCAAAGTCAGGTCGCACCAGGCCTACTATCATATAAAAGGTAGTGGTCTTACCAGCTCCATTAGGACCTAAGATCCCAACAATCTCACCTTTTTTTACCTCAACACTTATCTCGTTGACAACCCGATGGCTCTTATATGCTTTTACCAGTTTATCTGTTTTTATGAACATAATTACTTATTTGTGAACTTGATCAAATCTTCCAGCTTTTTATAAGCAGCTCCCGAATCAATCGATTGTTTTGCAAGTTCAATCCCCTCTTTCATCTCCTTTGCAAGACCAGAAACATAGATAACTGCTCCGGCATTAAAAAGGGTAATTTGGCACGGCTCGGTCTTAATTTTTCCCTTTAAAACATCCATTGCCATGTCACGATTGACCCCAACGTCACGGCAAACCAACACTGATTTTTCTCCCCGAGTTAGACCATATTCTTCTGGTGTCATTTTATAGGTTGTAATATCCATCCCTTTTAGTTCAGTTACTCTGGTCTGGGCCGAAATAGAAATCTCGTCCAAACCATCTGCTCCGTGGACTACTAAGGCATGTTCTACTCCTAATATGCGTAAAACTCCAGCTAAAACTTCCGTTAATTCTGGATCAAATACTCCTAAAAGCTGTCGTTTTGCCGATGCAGGATTTGTCAGAGGGCCCAAGATATTAAAGATTGTCCTGATCCCAATTTCTTTTCTGGGGGGCATTACAAATTTCATCGCTTCGTGGAAAAGCGGGGCGTAGAGGAAACCGATTCCAATCTCGTTAATGCAAGCTTCTACTTTTTTCGGCTCAATATCAATTTTAACACCGAGCGCTTCGAGCAAATCTGCACTGCCGCATTTTGAAGAAACCGAACGATTGCCATGTTTTGCAACGGGAACACCCGCACCCGCCGCAACCAGTGCGGATACGGTTGAAATGTTAAAGGTATGTGAAATGTCCCCCCCGGTTCCACAAGTGTCTACCAGGTGCTCCTGTTTTGGTTTTATGCTGGTGGCATGGCGCCGCATTTCCCTGGCGAAACCGGAAATTTCATCGATTGTTTCACCTTTCATGCGCAGCGCAGTGATTAAACAGGCTATTTGAGAGGGAGTGGCTCCGCCGGTCATAATTGCATTGAGAGCTCTGGAGGCTTCATCGCGCTCCAAATTCTTAAAATCCACTACTTTTTTTATTATATCTTTGAGCATAGATGCACCTCGAGGGTATTATAGCATAAGTGATGCAAGTTTTTCGTCCTTCAACTCGATATATACTATAGTAAGAGCGTTTAAAGCGCTATTAAACATTCCCACAAGAGGAGGTGAAACAATATGGCAGGAGCAATTAATCATCCAAAAGTAAATTTGCATAAATCAGTAAGATATGGAGATGTTGCTGGGCTTGGACCTAAGACTAAAAATAAAAAATTAGTCGCAAAACAAAGCTGGAAAGCAAACGAAGGCGTAATAACAGTTAAAAAACCTAAAGCAGGAACAATCAAGTTTACTGATACAGAAGCAGGAACAATTAAAGTTAAAAAACCAAAAACAGAGCCAAAACCAAAAGTAGATGCAAAAGTAGATGCAAAAGCAGCAGGAAAACGCGCAGCTAAAGATGTGATCAAGCAAATGTTTGGTGATACAGTTATATAAGCTATTAAGCTTACATTTAAAGGGCATTCTTATTTTATTATAAGGGTAAGGGTGTCCTTTTATTTTGGCTGAGGCAATAAATGCTGCAGCACTGCCGGCTCAACATTTCTAAGCTGTTTATTTTCATTTGGAGGCAGGTGAATAATCAAGTCAGCCTCACGATACTCTACACCTTTTGGATAATCTCTCAGATCTAGGACAAACATTTTATTAAACAAATCAACTCTTTTATCTTTTACTGCCTGGTTAAATAAAATTGAAGGCATATGAAAATCTCCACCATTAATAACAATAGTAACAATTGCAGCCTCCGGATCCTGGTGTTTTATATAAGCACTAAACCTCTGTTTTTCAACATGAGCTGATCCCCACAATAAAAAAACCACATCCTCTTCTTTTTTTCGCAATCTCGACTGTAGATTTTTTACTGCATGATCCTCTCTCATTGTCATTGAATAAGGCTCTCCCATCTTCCTCCTAACATTAGAAGCAGCTTTACGATCAATATCTGCAATGACCAAACTATAACATTCCTGATGTGCAATCTGATAGATCTTATTCTGGGCAACCATTTCTTTAGCGGGCGCCATCTTTCTTCCATTCAATCTTCTAGAATTAACTACTACCGGGCTTTCAATGGCATTTCTATTCAAAATATATTTATCCACTACTGTTTGAATATCTTCCCCCTTAGAATTGATCCTGGCAAGTTCAATCACAACATGTGTTATCCCTTTTATTTTCTGACCATCTGTACCTGTAGCAATAAGTTCATTAAACAAATTAGTGGAGCCTGGATTAGCATGCGGCCTTCCAAACAATAAATACTTATCATTCGAACCAGGCTTATCCACTATTTGCTGGATAACCTGATAAAGGAGCCTTTTATTTTTCTGATCAATAATAGTAATTTTCCCATCTTTTTGGGCCTGTTTAAGCAGTGCTACTAATTCCTCTCTAGCTTTCCGCTTATTCCTGCTTGCGGTTAATCTGGTTAAGGATCTTTTTACTTTTCTTTTACCAGCATATTCAACAATTGCTTTTTTAGATGTCATTGGTTCTGGTTTTTTCGGAGCACAGGTTGTACCACCTTTTTTACAGCTATTTCCAGCCCAGATAAAAAAATCTTTGGCATACCCTTTTGGAGGCGGCTTTCTGAACCAGCAAACTTGATCACTCACAATATATCATCTCCTCTATTGCATATTTATATCCTTATTATTTTAAAGAAATTTCACTCATATTTATCGGGAAATTAGTTGGGAAATTAGTGCAAGATTTTCCCCTTAAAATACGATAAATATAGTAGAAGGCCTTGACCTACCTTACTACAGGTAAAGCCAAAAAGCCCAAAAGGAGGCTTAGTAATTAATGTCAATCGAAGCTTGCAAAGCTCAATTACAACCACATCAGTCACTCAAAAAAACTGCAGCTGATGCAAAAGAAAACAATAGTAAAATTAACCAAAAAAGTAGCACTCTAACTTTTGATGCACAAAATTTTGCTGCAGACTTAGAATTTACTCTGAAGGATGGCAAGATCATCTCTACTGTTTCCGGACAATACGTTATCGCCACAATAAAAAACAACAAGTGTAAAGGCAAAAAAATTGCCATTACTTTAAAACCGGATTATTCCAGAGGTGCGCAAGAAGGTGATGTATTTGCTATTAAAGAAGATTCTTTAGCCTATACTTTTTCGGCTCAAGAAAAACTGCCGGAGGTTAAGGTTGACATCAATGAATTAAAACAGCACCTGAACCATCTGCAGCAAAAAAAAATAGACTCAAATATTTTTATTGCTTCTGATAAGAACATAAATAAACCAAAAGCTACAAGCAAACAGTCACTAAAATCGCTGATCGACCAGTATGTTGAATCGGCTGATCGTTTTATGCGAAAAGGGAACTACGTTTTAAGCGAAAGCCACGGTTGTATCCACATTACGCCAAAAGATGGGAAATTGTTGAAACAGTACCTTGGCAAAGGGAGTAAAATCACCATCCAAAAATACTCTGAGCGACCCACAGCCAATCTACAACTCTTGCCCTATCTACGACCACCAAAAGAAAACGGTAAAATTAACCATACAAAAATACAGATTGAAGTATTTCCAAAAACCGGAGAGAACCAGGGGGGCCGACTTATTGTTTACTACAATAACACAGCATTGGGTTATATCAAGATTACTGGCGGACCCGAGCAAAAAAGAATGGAAGCAGATGGATATCAGGCTACTCCAACCAGAGCTACCAGGGCAACCATCAAGAAAGTGGGCTGGCATAAAAGTGGGCGCTATGTTGACTCCCGGATACCAGGTGGATCACAAATAAGATCTAGCAACAAAATGGTTAGCCTGTCAGTAAAAGGAAAAACCGTTAAGGTTCCGCTTTTGGAATATCGCGTTTTTAATTATAAATCAGGGAAACATACTGACACCTGGAAAAAAGTACCAAATGACCTACTGACAGATATGTATGATTCCCAAAATTTATTAAACGCCCAATTGAACAGCGAATATAAGTTTGATGCCCCACCCTTTGAAACCAGAATTATCAAAGGCAAACCAATAGTTTATTATATTGGCAGCTCCTTTGGAAATGGTGAAGTAGGGCCGACCGGAGAACGTTTTCCTCAAAAAACCTTTGACTTTGGAACACCTGAAAAGATTCATTCTGGTGGAGTAGAAGAAACAAATTGGTTTAATTATAAAAAAGCAGGAATGCAATTTTTTAAAAGCAATCAAACAGCAAACCAGTTTATTAATACTAAAATCGGCTCAAAAAAAGGGATCTGGAAATATTATAACGATAAAGTATCTACGGGTAGGCTGAGACACCTTTCTCGAGAGTTAAGAAACTCCAAAGAATGCAGAAAACGTCTCGTTACAGAATTACAGGATAATGGCTACCTGAATGATAATGGTCAAGTAACTAATAAGTTTGATCCGAAAGCTGGATTAAAATTAGATTGGAACTACATTGGCATAAAAGATCCAGGAGGGATCAAAAACAACGAAAAAAAACTAGTTGGGCTTTTATTAACCTATAGAACGAGATCAAAAGATCAATCTAGATTAAAAAGCTATTTAAATGGAATAACTGAGCTTAAGAATAATATATTTAAACAAAGTAAGGCTCTGGGTATTAAAGATAATGATGTAAATTCTATTGTCAGCCTTATGGTGCGCGGATACCAAAAAGTTGGGCAAGAGATGCTGGCCGAACTGCTGCAAGCACCGCAGCAACGATACTTTATTGACCGGCAAAAACTGTTGGCCCAGGGCAGGCTTGAAGTAGAAAATGTTACGGTAAAAGTCAGCGAAGAGAACGGAAAACTAAGACTCAGTTTAAGCAGTAGCAGTGGTAGCCCCAAAGACATTCAAACAACTTATAACCAATTTAAAAAAGTAGCTAAGAAGTTAGGGAAACCATATATAATACCAAAAACAACAGCAGAATTTGCCAAACTCTATTGTAATGCAAAAGGTACCAGGCTATCGTTGTTGATCAATAAAAAAACGTTTGTCTAGGGTAGAATTAGAACCGGTGTTCCTTTTTCAACTTGCTTGAAGTATTTTCTGATCATATGGTTTTCTAAAGCAATACACCCAGGAGTCCAATCCTTTTTTGTAGCCGAACGTTTACACTCAAACTGCTTACCGGTCGACAATCCATGAATGCCAATATGCCCACCCAGATCAGTTTTATAAGGTGGCATTAGATTATTTTCATTTGCTCTTTGAATTTTGTTTTTTTCTGTTGCTGAAATCTTATTTGCTACAAATGCTCTTTTAGCCTGGTCGGCCGTTGGATAATTTATGCCGATAAATCTTGTAAACCCACTATTTCTTTTCTTTTTGACTACCCGGTACAAACCAACTGGGGTTTTTTTATCCCCCAAAATCTGCTTATCTCCTAGTACTCTTCCAAAGGCCGCGTTATCAACTAAAGAGAGTGCAATCTCACCATTTGAAAGGAAAAATATGAGATGCTCCATCTTGCTGACAACAACAGTAGAAATATTATTTGTTTTGTTTGCAAAATCCCTAACTGTTTTTAATAGACGGATTAAGCCGGGGGTTAATTCCTTTTTTTCTCGTAATGATAATAGTTTACCCTTCTTGCTGCTTTTTAAACAAAGAATCATACCAAGAATTATCCGATCTTTTGTGGTTAGATTTGGATAATTGTTCTCTAAAAATAATTTAAGCTCATCTCCTAAATAAGTAGGGGATAACTTAACACAAGCCTTGTGCCTTGATTCAATTATTTGTCCTTCACACATATCGAATATATATCTTGAGGAAAATAAGAAAATTTCACTAAATTTCAGGTTTTTCAGGTTTTTTGGTTCGCATTTTTTCTGCAATCCTCACTGCTTTAGAATCTTAATGGACCTAATTGCATCACACCATCTTTCAAAATAACCATCGATTCCCACCGGCGGTTGTGCCGAAAATTCTGAGCCAATAAGCCATTCATTATAATATGGAAACTCAATGCTTTTATTTTCTCCAGCGGCACTGGTTTTTAACTTAACACCAAAAGGTCCGAAACGTAATTTTATAGAACTGAATCTTTCTGAAGCAATATCATCATCCCTCACCTGAGTTTCTCTTTGCAACAAATCTGACTTAAAATTCATTTTTGCATTATGCTGCCAGAGCGTGATATTTCCATCCGCCTCCACTTCTAGAACATAGAGTGCCGAAAAATGACAACAATTTATTAAAGCGATTCCCCCACCAGAACCGGCCATTTCTCTCAAATCAATTTCTTCAACCTCCTCTAATTGGTCGTACGGAAGTTTCGGATACCCCCTTATAGGTCCCAACCACCAGCCACCAGCAATTAATGGAAAACTTGATTCAACCAGGTAGGCCCGCTCATTGAGTGGCAGGTCGTAAAAATTATTATTATCTTGTACAAATTGGATTACTTTCTTTAAAGATCCGATTCTAGGAATTGCTCTTTCTGCTAGTGTAAATCTCGATCTATAGTCCCTGTAATTTGCTCTGGAGAAAGAATCAATAAAATCTTCATAATTAGTTATGCCGATTCGGTCAATTATAAACTGATAAGATTGTTTTAATATTCCAACCGAATGATTCTCCTGAAAAATATTTCTGCAGATTCCGTATAACATTAGTATGTTATCTCTGGTCCTTGCTTTACAACCATTTAATCCCATCCTTACTATGGCGGTTCTGTTTTGATTTAAAACCACTCCGCCTGATCTGAAATTTACACTCATTTATTCTCTCCAATCCTTTCACCGGTTAATATAAAAACTAATCCTTTGTACCCTTAATCCCTTTTTTAATAAAATCCAAAATCCGCTCAATCCCAGCATCATCCAACTTTGCCATCCTTTCTTCTTTATCCATTTTTGCCAATGCCTCTTCTGCTTCTTCGGCATACTCTTCGCTGCATTTCTCTGTAAATTCTCGCCCCTGCGGAGAATCGAGGTATCCCATTATTTCTTTCTCTACCTGCAATGGATTTGTCGTTACAAGTAAGGCATCAATATAAGCATTAAATTTTGTATCATATGCTTCTTTCACCACCAAATCTGCTGAAATTTCCGTTTTGTTCAAATCGATTCTTAATCTGCTCTTGAACAAATGACTCATATTATAACGTCCACCCACCCTGGCAATATTCATGGTTTTTATTCCTCCTTTATCCTATTCACCAAAGCGGATGAATCCCAATAGAATATCGGGATAAACAGGCACATCCGCTTTGATTATTTTATAATTCTACTGATCCATTAATCTTTTTAAAAGTTGTTCTGATAATCTATTGTATGCCCAATCTTCAAGCCCTACTGGGTCTAAAGAACTAGCAAATACAGTATGCTCTTCCGGCAAAGCTGCTCTAGCCCAGATATTTGTTCTATATAACTGATCAGCCTCAAACTTATTCAATTTGAAATGGATGTTATAACCAACATCATCACATACTCTTATGTCAATTGAATACGCTATTTTCAAATTATTCACATCTAGTGCTCCTTTTATAGTAGATAAACTCATTTTTGGTGGTTTCATTCCTACCGATCTTATATTCATTTTTTATTCCTCCTTAGAATTATTTTTTTCTTTTTGATTGAATCTCGACCATCCTCTTGGGATGCCCTTAAATATGGGCATTCAATCAATTCCCTTTAATTTCCTACAAGAAAAGCCCCCGGCTCTTATTAATAAACCATTGGCTATTCTAATCATAAATTCTCTTTACTTTTCTCCGTAAAATATTGAGTCATAAACCCGCCTGTTAATCCGGCATTTTGCACTATGGGAAAGTTTATCCCAGCGTGCGCTCATTTCTCTCCCTTCCGCACTCTCTTGCCATTTAACAAATGCCCTCATTTTAGCTGCCATCTCTATATCCCTTGCTCCGGCAAGCACATGATCCACACGCATTGACCAATATCTCCAATAATCTTCTAAAGATTTCACCTCAAAGCTAGTTTCTTTTAATTTTTCTTCAATTGCCCTTTCTCTTTCTGCCACAACTGATTGATATTCTTCTGTCTGCTTAATAAGAGAAACACGTTTCCACATCTCTCTTGTAATAGCAGCTGAAAGGGTTAAATCTTGTTCTTTTCCTGATGCTCCCTTAGTGGTTATCCATTCTTCACTGGCATTCTTTTCGATCCAATCAAACACTTCGCTAACCAGTTTTTCTGATGTTATACTGTCAAAAGTTATTCCGTAGGCCCATTCATCAATTCTCTTGCTAAGTATTTTATCGGTAGGATTGCTACCCAAATTCAACTCAATGTAACAGGGACCATCACTATCAACTTCCACTTCCTGATCTTCTATCTTTTCTTTACCAATATCATGTATATGATAATTATAAGATGCAGCATCAAGACGGTACTGTTGAATAAGATAATCCGGCCATACTTTTTGGATAACACCACCAACTACATCTGCAACCTTGCTCGCAGCAAGCTGGATTGATTCCGGCGCTTTCCTTTTCCCCCAAGCAATCGATTTAACCGCCCAGTTGTAACCTCTAGCTTGATTCACATAAAACTGTTTTGCACTTACACTTGACATTTTATTTCCCTCCTTTTTAAATATCTAAAAATCCAATCTTCCTAATGTCTTTATTTTTCTGCCGACAAATCTCTCCTGAGTGCTTGAAACCAGCGGACCCGCCAATAATGAGATTTTTTGTTTTTTCTTTTTTGCAGGTTCCAACCCTAATGCCATTTTAGCCTTAAGTTTAGCTTTTTTAACAGGCCTTCCAATTACTATAGCTCCTTGTAGAGGAACAGATATTCTTTCATGCTGATCCGCAAGCTGATAAAAACCATCACTAGTACAAATACTTGTTATTCGCCTTGCTTTAAAATGTTCTCTTTCAACTTCGACTATGGTTTCCATCTCATCTGAGGTGAAACTTCTTAAGTACAATCCCATTCTGTCGCTAATTGCTAGTCTGACATTATTGGCTAATTTTGGATCACTTAAATATATAATTCCATCAGAAACAGAATAATTATCACAACCAATAGATTTATCTAATAAATCTCTGACAATCTGAGACATTTCAAATCCCAGGACTACCTCATAATCTGCACCACCAATAGAGACTTCCCTGACACTTCCTAAGTCATAGATATTATCTGCATGAAGTGGTGAAGATTTATACCATAATGAACTAACTGCCATTTGGCCTGTTTGTAAAATATTTAACTTGTTTGTAAGTTTATAGTCAGGTTTAGTATTAAACGTCCAATCAGCAAGCCTGGTTCTAATTGATGCAATATCATTTGTAAACCTTACTTTTGTATTTTTTGGCACAATCATTTTGTCTTCCTCCCTGGTAATATTTCCTGATATTTTTTACCCTTAACTATTTTCCCACCATCAATAATTCTTAGTTCTAATTTGGGTTGTTTTCTTTCAAAATCGGCATCAAATTCGTCTTCACCAAATTTTATGCCAAGGTAACTTTCAAATCTTTCTTTTCTTCTTTCAAGATCCTGAGCCTCAAAATCCTCATATGACATCATTGCTAATTTGTTTATACGCTCAAGCTCGTCCTGTCTGATATTAGCTCTGTTGACCAGGTTTATTTCTACTTTTTCAGCCGGAAGTTCCCTTCCTTCGAAATTTGCGATCAGCCTGACCAGTTCCTGGATAATCCTGGTAAATGAATTGATATCTCTCTCTAATTGCTCCCTGGTTGCTCCTTCTTTTACGCCTCCGGCCCTAACATGTACAATCGCATTCCTGTTGGTATTATCGTATATAATTCTCATAATATAACTTTGGCTTTTATCCTGTGTATCTGTAATAATATATCCCTGGTCACCTCTTTCAACCTGAAATCCTGCCAGTTTAAAATCCCATCCAACAACATTGCCATCGTTCCAGTAGAAAGGATCCTCAGAGAATAGTTTGGTTACAACCGAAGCTCTTAATTCATATTTCCTATCTTCGTTCGCAATCAAAAATACTTCAACATGTTCAAACGGAGGCACATTGATTTTTAGTTGGCCGGTACTTATTACTCTATCCTTTATATTCATCAGCATTAAATGGATCTGCCCGACATTTGCAACAGACATAGAAAATGCTGCATTTTTTTCGGCCAATGCAGCTGCCTTTTCCTTTTCTTCAGCAGCGGCCTTCAGCTCTTTAAAAGTCTCAATTGTTCCCATTATTTTCCTCTGATATTTTTCATTCCCAACCATAAAAAGGGTGTTCCCATCAACTATGGTTAATATATTTTTCTCCCCAAAAACTCCAATCAGATTCGACTCAAGACTCACTCCTTTGGAAGCATTTTCGATAAAATAGGGTGCATTATATTTACCGCCCAGGACCCGGGCTGCCAGCTTATCAGCAACAACATGCTCTATCCCATAGCCTGACATAGCAGCTCTCAATGGAAGGGTTAAATTATATGGACGCATTTTTCTGCGTATATGCTCAGTTCCCTTTAATTCCCTAAATGAAAAATCCTTGGTTCTTACTAATAAATCATTAGTTATTCTCATGTTATTTACCCTCCTCTTCAGGCCACAATACTTTTTCCCATATTTCGTTCTTTTTTTCCTCTGGAAGATTTAACCACTCTCTATGCATTTCCTCTGCTTGATCTGTTTTTAGCCAAAGATTGAACTGCTCCCATTCAATCTCCTCTTCCAAATTGGCCGGAACCGCAAAACGACAATTCCACAGGCGCCAATACTGAACGATACTATCAACTTTAAAGTCATCCTGCTGAATACGCTCTTCAATTATTTTCTGCCTCTCTTCCATCCTTTTCTTATACTCTTCGGTTTCCTCTAACCTTTCCAGCCGATCCTGCACTTCGCATACTATATTATGTCCAAGTTTTGCATTGCAGGTTGTGCCGCGTATTTTCTTCCATTCCAAATCTACTCTATTTTCTAACCACTCCCGTGAATCCAAAAATACTTTTTCCAAATTAAAATATTCATAGCCAATTCGGAAAACCCAATCATCTATCATTTGATCAAGTTCCCGATCAAGCGGATCATCTCCCAACTTTAGATCAATTCGTTCAAAAAGATCCACAAAATCTACTTGTGACATGGCAATTTCAATTTCATCTCTCAAGCTCCATCCTATTTGTACACTTTTATCTGCCAAATCAACACTTCCCCACTTATGTTGCTCATAATCACCACCTGTCGGAAGAATTATTCTATTGTTTCCCGGTAGCATTTTTGTTTGTGGCACCTGGTTAAGAGCAATCCAATATTTATTTGTTTTTCCAACTATCATTTTTCCCCTTCTTAATTACTCTATATAATTTAATCGTTTATAATTATTTATAATCTGCATTGCTTCTTCTAAAGAAATTAATCCGGCAAGCAGTTTTCGTTTTACATCTGCTTCCAGTAACAGCATTCCACTTTCTATGGCTGCTTCTTCAATTTTGCTCGAATTCATGCCCTGACCAGAATCAATTAATTCTCTCAACTTAGAATCAACCAACATAATTTCAAACACTCCGATTCTCCCCAGCACTCCGGTATCCTGGCATTTAGAACAGCCCTTACCTTTATATAGCACTCCATTCTCAAGTTCTTTCCGCTCCAAATTAAGATCAGATAATTCTTCATCGGTTGGGACATAAGCCTTTTTACAGCGATCACAAATTGTAGGAACCAGACGCTGAGATATAACTGATATTACCGAGGTTGCCAGGTCAGGATTTAGCCCTAAACTCATTAACCGCTTAAATACTGCAGATGAAGCTTCGGCATGAATGGTGCTAAAAACCAGGTGGCCGGTCATGGATGCAGAAGCAGCTGTTTCGGCGGTTTCAAGATCCCTTATTTCGCCAATAAGTATAACATCCGGGTCTGCCCTTAAACTTCTTTTTAATATCTCGTTGAAGGTTTTTCCTATGGTCTCGTTAACTGAAACCTGGGTAGCTCCAGGGAGATGGTACTCTATCGGATCTTCAATTGTTACAATGTTTTTCTTGCCGTCATTTATTGAACTTAATATAGCATTAAGACTGGTCGATTTTCCGCTTCCGGTTGGTCCGGCAAAAAGTATAAATCCCTGCCTCATTTTTCTTAAGTTATCGATTATGGTTATTTCCTTTTCGCCAAGGCCCAATTCAGCCAATGATTTTACTTCTTTTGCCGATGACTGGTTAGGTCCAAATCCTTCTAAAAGTCTTAAAACCGCCTTTTCACCATCTAAGACTGCTTCAGTTGCCAACCGAATGTTAATTTTTTTACCAAAATATTCCATAGTTAGAGAACCATCCTGAGGTATGCGGTGTTCATATTCTTTTAAGCCGCCTATT
>JBHPMS010000059.1:0-3507 GCA_042563095.1 Candidatus Margulisiibacteriota bacterium | reverse complement strand
ATGGTACTTTTGGTAAAGAAAGGCGTGGATCCGGCAGATGTTCGATCACTCCCCTCATTATTATCAGGTCAAAAGATTCAGCTGGATATTTTACATCTTCTAAAGCACAGAGATCAATGTTTTTACCAAAGGAATAGGTTGTTCTGGCATATTCAACCGCTGGTCCGTCAACTTCCGTTCCATACTTGTCAAACCTTTCACTTAATACATCCAGAAAAAAACCACCGGAACACCCTACATCCAAAACCTTTCCGGAAGATATAAATGTCTCTATGAAATCCCTATCGATCTCATACTGGATCGCCCTCTGTTGGGTTTTTTCTTTATCTTTGAAGCGCATGCCAATATAATCATTGTAATACTTATTTAAACCATCTTCGTTTAGTAAAGGATTAATCCAAATAAATCCGCAGCTTGAACACTGAACCGCTCTGTATGAGCCATAATAGGCCCAAATCTTATTGGCCTTACCTCCACATACCAGGCAGTTTCTTTTTTCAGTTAAATAATTCTTATACTTTTCAAGATCTTCATTAATTATTGTTTTCATTCTTCTATAGTTTCCTTCTCTAATAATATTTCAGCCAATTCAAAATCGATTGGCATATTAATATCGACTGATTCAATCTCTCCCATAACAAAAGGTATAATTTTTTCTCCAGTAATCGATTCCTTTGTCCAGATGTTATCTGGTCTTATCACATCAATAGAAGCATTTTGAATATAGACTTTTGGAAGTACTTGATAACTTAAGGTGTGAGCCTCCCTGGGCTTTTTCTCTGGTGGGATAAAATGTCTTAGCTGATCCCCCGTAATTGTCCACATTTTGTAAGGATGTTCTGAGCATAAAGTAACCGATCGAACCGAATCAGCATCTGGATTTTTCAAAAGCAACTCAATTGCTTTATCTACAGATTGAGTTGTTCTAAAGGGAGATGTAGCAAAGAGCTTAACAATAATGTCTGGTTGATATCTTTCATTTTCTTTTAACCACTCCAAAGCATGTTTAAAAGCATCTAATTCAGTCGAATCTTCCTGAGATATTTCAGCCGGACGCAGGAATGGTATTTCTGCCCTATACTCCCTTGCCACAGCCGCAATCTCTTGATCATCTGTAGAAACAATTATCCGATTAATATATTTAGACTGTTTCGCACATTCTATAGTGTAAGCTATTAATGGTTTCCCTGCCAATTCTCTTATATTTTTTCGAGGAACGCGCTTAGATCTTCCCCTGGCCAAAATAAGACACATTATTTCTTTTTTCATCTTTTCTCCACTAAATTAAGAATTTGTTTCACTATTTCTTCTATTGTTAATCCCTGACTTTCCATAAGACATGCTGCTGAACCAATTCCGCAGAATTGGTCACGAATACCCAATCTTTTGACTTTTGCTTTCCCTGTTTCAGCAACAATTTCACTAACCGCTCCACCCAATCCTCCTAGAATATTATGCTCTTCAACTGTTACAATATTTCCGGTTTCCCTGGCCGCCCTATTCACCGCATCAATATCCAGGGGTTTAACAGAAGCCATCTGCAAAATCCTAACATTAATTCCGTGATCACTTTTTAAAATATCTGCAGCGCAAACTCCTTCATGCATCATAACCCCAGCTGTAATTATTGTTGCATCATCACCATCTCTTAGCTGAGTAGCTTCTCCAATTTTAAACTTATCATTATGAGAATAAATATCTTCGGCATCCCCAGCGCCTAGTCTAATATAAACAGGGCCATCATGTGCTAAGGCCGCATCAACAACCTGCTTCATTTCCGAAACATCACCCGGAACTAAAACCGTCATGTTAGGAATAGAGCGCATTATTGCAATATCTTCTATTGAGTGATGGGTTGTTCCAGCACTTCCACAACTAATCCCTCCATGAGTAACTAAGAACTTAACATTCAGATTTGGGTATGCAACTGTTGTTCTTACTTGTTCACACGCACGCATCGAAATAAAACAAGCAAAAGAATGTGCAATCGGAATCTTCCCTTCTAAAGACAAACCAGCAGCAATCCCAACCATGTTTTGTTCTGCAATACCAACATCAAAATACCGTCCAGGATAAGCTCTCTGAAATTGAATCGACTGGGTTGATTCTTTTAGATCAGCTTCTAATACAATCAGCTGATCATACGATTTCCCCTTTTCAACTAAATATTTACCGTATTCATTACGCATTTGCCTTCGAGCCATTACACCTCTCCCTCAAGCATTAAAGCAGTCTCATTTCTTGCGATTTGTGCGTATTCACCCTTTGGTGCTCCACCATGCCACTCATGAGTATTTTCCATAAAAGAAATTCCTTTACCTTTTATAGTATTTGCAATTATCAACGAGGGCTTTTGTGTCATAAACGGGATTCCTCTTAATGTGGTGATTATTTCCTCCATATTATGCCCATCAATTTGCTTAACCTGCCAACCAAAAGATTCCCATTTGTTTTGATAAGGCTCCAGGGCCATAATTTCTTCGGTCCGGCCGTCAATTTGGATCATATTGCGATCAACGATCGCAACTAAATTATCTAATTTGAAATGAGCAGCTGACATGGCTGCTTCCCAGACTGAACCTTCTTGTGTCTCACCATCTCCTAATAAAACAAATACTCTATGTTTATTCTTATTTAGCTTTGCTGCCAAAGCCATCCCTATACCAACTGAAAGCCCATGACCCAATGATCCTGTACTCATCTCAATCCCCGGAACCTTGTGCATATCAGGATGTCCGCTCAAGCTGCTGTTATCCTGTCTGAATGAAAGAAGCGTTTCCTGACCAAAAAATCCCTTAAGATGCATAACTGAATACAAACCAACCGATGAATGCCCTTTGCTTAATATAAACCGATCCCGATCAGTGGACCTGGGATTTTGAGGATCAATATTCATTATTTCAAAATAAAGCGCTGTCATTATATCAACACTGGAAAAAGCCCCTCCTGGATGACCACATCCAGCAGAAATAATGGCCTCAACTATTAACTGTCTGGCCAGGGACGCTATTTTATTCAATTCTTTAATCCTTTTTTGATCCATTATCTTTTGGTAACTCCCATTTTGTATTGAGAATTCTGAGTAATACCGCTGTAATCAATATAAATCGTCTTCCATTCAGAAAAAACATCAATTGCTTGGGTTCCAGGCTCCCTACGACTATTTCCCGACTTTTTAAGCCCTCCAAAAGGCATATGTGGTTCGGATCCAAATGTAGGACCATTAATATAACAACAACCTGCTTCAAGTTTATCCATTGCATGAACTGCTAAATCTACATTCTTTGTAAAAATCGATGCAGTTAATCCATATTCAACTTGATTAACTTTTTTGATGCCTTCATCAAGTGATTTAATTTTAAAAACACAAAGAACCGGACCAAATATTTCTTCCTGTGCTATCTTAGAATCAATATCTACATTATCAAAAATCGTTGGCTCAATAAAATAACCCTTAGCATGCTTTTGCTTGCCTCCCCAGACAAGTTTAGCCCCACTCTTTTTCCC
>JBHPMS010000058.1:0-3716 GCA_042563095.1 Candidatus Margulisiibacteriota bacterium | reverse complement strand
AAAACCGAGCGCTTGTCCAGCAATACCACCCTGCTGAACAATCCCTAATTCTCCAATAGCTGTCGTAAACGGAGTAAAAAATCTTGCAATTGGTTGTGCCCCTTTTCCAAATGCAGTTATTGCATTTCCAATTGCAGTCCCCTCAAGATCTTTTTTCCATACTTCTTGAGTCAGATGACCAACAACCGATGATGCCATCATTCCAAGTATTAGCGGCAAATGACTCTGTCCGAATCTGAATCTACTGGTAATATATTGAAAGGCTTTCGTTTGAGCAGGATTTCTACTCATAGAAGTTAATAACATGTCTATGCTTTTTGCTGATTCCATCGTTCCAAGCAGAGCACCTAAGCTTAGTATAGATGAAAGAGCGGCATAGCCTTCTTGCCCCGGCTGAGCTAGGGCTATACTAGTTGCAGTATCAATCGCCATTACTCTATGAATAGCTTTCCCTTGATCAGTAATCCCAGTGGTGTAACAAACCACTGCCCTTTTTGCACCAAACATTCCCCAATGCACAAAACCGGTAGCTGATGAAGCTGCAACTTCAGGTAAGGTATTAGCTTTCCCTAAAAGCATCGTCACTATTGGTTCTGCAATTGCTCCAAGCAAAGCATCTCTACCTGCCGCATAGGGATTGGCTGCGCTAAATTGAGGGTGTGTTTTTATCTTATTTATTACCCTGCCAACTTTCGATTTTATTCTTAGGCCAATTAATGGAGTAGTTAGCATTTTCGAATTTAGATTATAAGTTTTTCTTAAATATTCTACTTGTTCACGGGTAGCAACTGTACCAATTTCTTTGATCATCTTCTCGCCTAACATCTGATTATAGAGATTTTCAACCAATCGTTGAGTTTTCTCAGTTGCGAGCAATTGTTCTCTTGTAAATACTTCTCCTGTACTCAACCTGATCACTTCAATAGCTCTTTCTCTCAATTGATTACTTTCGTTAAAAGCTCCAATCCTTTTTTGAGCTCTTTCTTCCCATCCAGCACCTTTGGCTTTTTCTTCCGCAACGATTTTTTCTTTGTATTTTACTTGCAAAGCTCTAAATAAATCAGCTGCGTTATAATTTTTGAACGCTTCGGCTTTGTCAAGAACCTGGGTACTTAATCCATCTGCAATTTCTCCTTTTTTATTCCTCAACTGTTCAGCAACTTTTGGTTCTGCTGTTGCAATGTTTTTATCGATTGCACCACTGACCTTTTCTTTTAATTCTTTTAGCGCAATATTATACTCTGACGACAAAGAATCTCTGCTTAATGCTAGAAGTGTTTCTCTGCTTACATTAATCGATAATTTAGTGCCATGCACCTCGAATTCAAAAGCATATTCCGATTGAGGAGCTTGGTAAGTATCAATCTCAATATTTTTTGGTAATGCCTGGTCTGCCCGATAATGATGAAACCGATCCGTAATCATATTTGCTGCAATGCCTTCATCAACATGAGGATTATTTTTTACCAAGGTTTCTGCCAAACCAGTAAAAGCTTTATTCCCGGCATTAATCGCTTCAATTAATGCTGGGTCCGAGGCCACTCCTTCCCAATTCTTTGTTCTAAATGCATCATTAATTTTCTTGGCGGCTTCGGCATTATTACCGTTCATGTTCAGCAATCTTGCCATCGCTTCATTACCTTTTCTTATTTCTACAAACCATTCTGTTTTGATCCCGCTTAAATCAACGTTTGCTTTTTGAGTAGCAAATATTTGATCAGCTTTCAAATCAACCGGCTTAGAGCGTACTACTGCTGATTGCACCTCTGAACTCTCAACCACTCGCATTACTAATTTTTGAGCAACATTAGGAATTGGTTGTACTAGAGCAATCCCACCATGCAATGAAACAAACGATCTTTCATACACACCGGTTTCCGAATTTTTGTGATATATTTCTGCTCTGACTTCCTTACCTTCGAAACTGCGAGAAAGGAAATCTCGATTTCTTACTTCGCGTAAATTCGCAAATTCTTCTCTGAACTGTTGAACTGTAAAATACCGCTCACCGACTTTAACTTGATCCATTAGGTTAAATGCTTTTACTTCGATATCTCCAAAATTGTAAACCAGTCGGATATTCCCATCTTGAATAAAAACTTTACCTTCTCTAACAACGATGCCTCCCTTTTCTAGAGCTTTTACATCTTCTTTTGAGATTTCAGGAGCAGCTTCCATTTTTTCAACTACTTTTTTATCTACTTCTGCCATCCCCCTTGTAGCAGTGTTTTCTACCTCTGCTTTTTTGTCGCCAGTGTATCTTGTCAATGCTTCTCGTGTTATAGTAAGTCCATAACCTCCACCTTTTACTGCCCGATAGACATCAAATGGAACATTTTTCGCCATGTGTACAAATCTTTTGATTCTACGAGGGAAGGCCCAACCAAAGACATCTTCACAAATTCCACCCATAAGACGGTTGTAGGCATCCCTAGCTTTTTGACTAAAACTGGCTTCCCAATCAGCGTGGTTTTTTACATTATTATTTGCAATCTCATGAGCTTCTTCCAAAAACTTTCCCCACCTCATCCATAATTTGTCTCTCAATTGCATTACCTGATATGAATGTTCTGGATTATAATCTGTTCTGGCACGGTCAAATGCTCGTCCCTGAAAGCTGAGTGAGAATTTTTTGAATAATGCTTGAGCAATAAGTCCTCTTAGATTACTGTTGTTTGAAATATGTTTCCCATCTTTCGGTTTAAGGTCATCCAGATTTACTCTTTTATCTAACTTTTCTCCTCCGATTAACTGGTTCAATTTATTTGCAATATAATCTATATCCTTAGCTGTAAGTTGCTGCCCTTCAGTGAATCCTTCAAATATTAAACTAACTGCTCTGTCAAATACCCTTTCAATAAATTTATTTCCACTGTTAATATTTTCATACAAACTATAGAATTCTTGCATTGGTAAATATTTATGATCACCAATTGTAAATTGACGATGAATATTACGAAAATCCCTGGTGTATTTTTCGGTATATCCTTTCTTAACAAGCTCTGCAACTCTGCTATCTTTATCTTCGATATGAAACTCTGCTTGTTGGTGATTTGTCACTAAGGACGTTAATTCTTTTAAATCGCCCTGGTTCAAACATTGCAAAACTTCGCTATCTTTTGTAACAAAGGTTTTACCTGATGCAGGACGATGCATACGTGGTCCTCGACCTAAGCGCTGCTCGTTCTCTCCTACATTCGGTGGATTTATATCAATAACATGCAATCCCTTAGTTACCAGATTCATCCGTTCAACCAACACATCTGATGCCGGCTCAATTTTTTCCAGAGCTGCATCAACCTTTGCTGATTCTTCAGCAGTTGCAGTTCTTCTGCGTTCTTCTTGTCTACTGGCTTCTTCTAATGCTGCTTTTTCAGCTTGAGTGTTTGTCCCTCTTCCTATTCTGGTACTAATTGTTATAACACCAGCTTTACCGGCTTTTTCAATAATGGCATCTCTCTTTTTATCCGAATGGCTTGCATCCAACACTTGAACATTCACTTTTTTGTTTGGATATTTTTTTAATGCCTCTTCAATAGCTTTTTGCACACCAACCAGATCGGAATAATCATTTACAGTAATTAATACAGGTCTGTCAGATGCCATTTCAACCGCATCTTTAGCTGCCAGCTCATAGGCTCCCCCATTACCACCTTTCTTCTCCACTAACTTCCACGGCTCATTAAAAACCGTACTTATATATAGATCACTAATTC
>JBHPMS010000057.1:0-3797 GCA_042563095.1 Candidatus Margulisiibacteriota bacterium | reverse complement strand
AAAGCGGCATGGGAATGGAAGGTGGTTAAGATAGCAGAAAATGGGTCTCCTAAAAATAATGCTTCTCCTGCCCCGATATTTCCTAACATTGCTTTTCTGATTATCAGGTAAACAAACCCGACCAGGAAAAATGGGATTATTTTCTTTAGGTTTAATTTTTCGCCTATTTGTAAACCATAAACCAGAAGCACCAGCGGCAGGACAATTCCAATTTCTTTAGACAATAAAGAGCCAAAAAAGAAGAGCAGCGCAAAAATATAAGTTGAAAGCTTTTTTGCTTTTTCGTTTTTTATATAAAAAACAAAGGAGAGCAGCAAAAAAAATGCCGCTAAAAGGTCGGCCCGGCCAGAAATCCACGAGACAGCTGATGTATGGATCGGATGGATTGCAAAAATAAGCGCAGCTACAAAAGCCAATCTTTTTTCCTGGAAAATCATTAAGATTAAAATGTAAATGAGATAGACCACCAATAAATGAAGCAAAAAACTGCTTATGTGAAAACCGACCGGATTTAATCCCCAGACCAAATGGTCAAGCGTAAAAGAAAGATTGACCATCGGCCGATAATAGCCTCCACTTTTTGAAACCTGTTTAAACGATGCCAGGTTAGAGGTAAAAACTCTGGCCAGGTCACCCGGATTCTCCATGATCATCCCTTTTTGGACTATCTGGCTCCGGTCTACCCAGACAAAACCGTTGGTAAATGAATTTGAATAAGCCAAAAAAGTGAACAGGAAAAGCAAGATTAACAATAATCCCTGTGTGGTTTTTATCTCAAATATTTTTTTTGCCAGCATAAGTTTGTACCAATTGTTGGATATCTTTGCGGTGGGTAAAATAGATCAATAAACTTAAAACAATCGACAGCATTAAATAATATTGTCCAGCTGAGAAAACCCATACCATCAGCGGCAAACCAGTAAAGATAATAACGGTGGTTAAAATATAATGTTTAGTTATAGGCAGTAAAATCGCATAAAGCAAAAAACAGATTGCCGGAACAATCGGTTCTATCGCAATAAACCCACCACCCGAGGTTGCAACTCCCTTTCCCCCCTTAAATTTTAGAAAGATCGAAAAATCATGCCCCAATACCGCTGCCAGCGCAGTCAAAATTATTATAAGTTCGTTACCAAAATGCACCTTTACCAGTAAAACAGGGATAAAACCTTTTAAGGTATCCAGCAGCATTGCTAAAACCCCCCACCCAACTCCAGTTGTAACACCAACGTTGGTTGCCCCCAAATTTTTGGTTCCGCTGCGCGCAAGATCCACCCCGCGCAGCCTTGCAAAGATGACACTAAAGGGGATCGATCCAACCAGATAGGTGGCCAAAAAGACCAGGAAGAAGTTCATTTATGCAGGTTAAACTTTTGATGCAATAATTTTACAGCCTTTTTCCCGTCCGCTTCTGAAATTACACAAGAAATCTTTATTTCTGAAGTGCTGATCATCTGGATATTAATTTTATGTTTTGCCAATACTTCGAACATCTTTGCCGCCACTCCTGGCTGGCTTATCATCCCGGTCCCAACGATTGAAACCTTGGCAACGCTGGTGTCGCAAATTGCCCCTTCTGCCTTAACTTTTTTGGCAACTGCTTTTGTTATTTCATACGCTTTCTTTGCTTCGGTCTTGCTGACGGTAAAAGCCATGTCCGCCTGGCTCCCTTTTGAGTGTACACTCTGGATAATCATATCAACATTTATTTTAGCTTTGGCCAGTTCGCCAAATAGTTTGGCTGCTGTCCCCGGTTTATCCGGCACTTTCAAAATCCCTACTTTGGCGGTGTTTTTATCTAGAGCTACTCCTCTTACTGCTTCCTTTTGTTCCATAGCAGAAACCTCCTTTATTAGCGTTCCATTAACATCTTTTGTGCTTGACCTCAGGTGAATCTTTATGCCGTAGACCATGGCGCATTCAACTGCGCGGGGATGAAGCACTTGAGCACCCAAACTTGCTAACTCCAACATTTCTTCGTAAGAAACTGTTTTTAGCTTTTTTGCATTCCCAACTATTCTCGGATCAGTCGTGTAAACTCCGTCCACATCAGTATAAATTTCACAGACCGAAGCTTTGAGTGCAGCGGCAATCGCAACTGCTGATGTATCTGACCCGCCCCTTCCTATTGTAATAATATCTCCCTTACTATCTATGCCCTGGAAACCTGTGATAACAACTACTTTCCCTGCCTTTAATTCTTTTTTTAGGCGGTCCAGTTTAACATTCTTGATCCTTGCCTTCCTATAAATGTCTTCGGTTTGGACTCCTGCCTGTCCACCAGTTAAAGAGATCGCCGGGCAGCCAAGCTCCATTAAGGCTAATGATAATAAGGCTGCAGAAACTTGTTCACCGGTTGAAACGAGCATATCGTATTCACGCGGATGCGGATCTTTGGTGATCTGGTGCATCAGATCGATTAATTCGTCGGTTGTATGCCCCATTGCAGAAACTATTACCACCAACTGGTTGCCCTTAGCGCGTGCTTTTTTTATTTTTCGTGCAATATTTTTGATCTTCTCAGCCGATCCAACCGAGGTTCCACCGTATTTCTGTACAATTATTGGCATAATAATTACATTATACCATAGTCGCATATCACAGATCTTATCTCTGGATATTGGATTTTCACAAGATCTCGCGGAGTTTTAAACACTGATTTTTCTCTGACTTTTCATGGATATCACTGACATAAATTTCTCTCCGGGATATCTGTGTAGATCAGCGACAAATCCGTGGTCAGCTATCAGAGAGATCCTGTGAAGATCATTATCAAGCGATAAAATCCTGCGATAAATAAGGAATAATAAGGAATAAAATTAATGTGAAATTTATCCAAAACTACCCCGAAATAAAATCGAGTGAAATATCTGACAAAAATGGACGATATATAAGTAGAGGGGAAGAAACGATGCAAGAAGCAAATGCCGGAAAACAGAAAGGGAACCACGATTTTGTGACGTTAAACAAAAAAATGGTTCGGATGAACAGCATCCATCGTGAAACTCCCGAAATTATTCCGAGATCATTTTTTAAGATTCTAGCAAATAAAGCTGAAAAATTTGAGACAGAAAGAAATGTGAGGAGATTAGCATGAGTAACAATCAAAAAGTATTAGAAGTAATTAGTAAATTCAGCATGTTTAATTATTTACATAGTTTGATTCAAACTAAGATTTCAAAAAAAACTTTGTATAAAACCTTTCCAATAACTAACGCCCCAAACTGGTCTGACAAAAAAGAAATCGTTATGATCGAAAACTTAAAGTCACTGCTTTCGGTAGTTGGGACTAAGAATAATCTTAACTAAAATCCGTTTTTCAAATCAATAAATCTTTACTATTTAATCTATCTTCGGCAGTTTTTTGGTTGGCTTTATGGGCTTTAAAAAGTTCTCCTTTGAAACAATCGATTTCCCGATCTTTTTTTCCAGTTGTTTTCTTGCATTCCCGGCAATATTTCCTCCTTCTTTTGCGTCCAATTTAAGTTTTGGAATGCCTTTGGAGTCTTCGGTACGATGAATCTCAGTTGTCGCACGTTCACCAAGCATATTGAAGATATGCTCAAAATCATCCATATGGTCGCGCAGGTTTTCCCTCTTTAATCTTTTTACCTTTTTATAATCGCTTGGAATGATGCCAAAGCAGGAGACTTCAATTTCAACTGTCGACAAAATGTCGACAGTTCAGCACCTTCTTCGTCTTTTACCCTGATTTTCATTTTATACCAGTAATCACGCGGATTTACACTGTCCGTTAATACCTCGACCACATCTACTGCCGAAAACCACCATTCATT
>JBHPMS010000056.1:0-3836 GCA_042563095.1 Candidatus Margulisiibacteriota bacterium | reverse complement strand
TATTGCGCAAAAATATTCGGGGCGCGAAGCTGTAAAATTTATCAACGGTATTGTAGCCGCGTACCTGAAAGAGCGAGGTGGAAAAAATGTGGACCAAGAAAAGCCTAAAGGAATTTGTTGAAGAAAAATTAACCGGTAATAAATTTATTGTCGCTTCCAACCGCGAACCTTTTATCCACCGCTACGGAATGGGCGGCATTAATTGTATCCAGCCAGCCTCAGGTGTTACCACTTCGCTTGATCCGGTTTTGCGTGCCTGTAACGGAGTTTGGGTAGCACACGGGAGCGGGGATGCTGATAAAAAAGTAGTAGATCAAAATGATCGGGTTCAGGTTCCACCGGACGATCCGCAGTATACCCTTAGAAGGATCTGGATGACCAAAGAAGAAGAGAACGGTTATTATTACGGTTTTTCAAATGAAACTCTCTGGCCGCTCTGCCATATTGTTTACACCAAACCGAAATTTTCAGAAGAATACTGGCAGTTTTACAAAAAAATTAACCAGCGCTTTGCTGATACGATCCTGGATGAAATTGGTGACGAAGAAGCATTTGTCTTCCTTCAAGATTATCATTTGACTTTAGTCCCTAACATGATCAAATCAGTCAAGCCGAATACAAAAATTGCACTTTTTTGGCATATCCCCTGGCCCAATCCAGAGGCTTTTCGGATTTGTCCGTGGAAAAAAGAGATATTAGAGGGCTTGTTGGGCGCGGATTTGTTAGGATTTCATATCAAATACCATGTTGATAACTTTTTGGAAAATGTAAACCAAAACCTTGAAGCCAAAGTTGATAAAATCGGAGCTAATGTGGTTTTTCAGGGGCGTGAGACTCTGATCAGGCCTTATCCAATCTCCATTGATTATGAAAAGGTAGCAGCTTTTGCTCAAACTGAGAAAAGCAAAGAGCTTTCAGCTAAATTAAAGAAGGATTTGGATTTAAATTACCGGTTTATTGGTGTAGGAGTTGACCGGATTGATTACACCAAAGGATTGCCCGAAAAGTTTGCCGCAATTGACCGCTTTTTAGAAAAGTATCCGGAGTATCAGGGGCAATTTTGTTATATCCAGGTCGGCTCACTCAGTCGGATCCATTTGGATAGTTATAAAGAAGTTAATGATGAGCTGAACAGTCTGGTCGAAAAGATCAACTGGAAATACTCTTCTGGCCACTGGGTCCCGATAATCTTGATCCGCCGGCATATGAATGCAGAAGAATTGATTGCACTTTATAAACTGGCAAATCTTTGTATCGTTTCGTCACTGCATGATGGGATGAACCTGGTAGCCAAAGAGTTTGTGGCGGCATCTGATGATGACCGCTCACTGATCCTCTCTCAGTTTACCGGTGCGGCGCGTGAGTTTGCGGATGCCCTGTTTGTTAATCCGTATGAGCCGGATGGTTTTGCCGATGCGATAAAAATGGCACTCGAGATGCCAAAGGAAAAGCGGACTGCGCGGATGCAGCGGATGAAAGATATTGTTAAAGAAAATAATGTTTATACCTGGGCCGCAAAGGTCATTCAGGCGTTGTTGAAGATTGGATGATATCCAGTTGCAGGCTTTAAAAGGATGTATGACGGCTGGATGGGCTCATCCGGTTATTCAACTTCTCGCCACTTGCATTATGAGGTGCGAGAAGAAGATGGGATTACTCGCTGCAATCCTCAAAAGTATCTGACATAAAAAGGCAAAGTCAAAAAGCAGAATTGTTCTTTTGTTTGTGTCTTAAACGATATTTATTTTTATCAACAATAAGCAATGAATGATAAAGAGAAACAGGCTTGTTTTCCTTTAGGGCAGTTATAAGTAGGGAATGAACAGCATTTTCTGTTTCGGGAGTGATTTTAAGAATAATTATTCCATGATGTGAACCTAAGGGATATAAAAGGATGTTGCTGAAATCTTGATCATTGGTGAGTAAAATGGCATTGTGCTCTTTGGCAAGATTAATGACTTCTCCGTTGGAAGCCGAAGATTTTCCAAGTTCCTTTAAAGTAATGGTTGAAAATCCAGCCTCTTCAAGAATTTGCTCGGTTTTACCCATTACACATTGGTCAAGGAGGAATTTCATTTACTTATTTCTTCAAAGAAATGGATTTCTTCATTCTTTACCATTTGATTGGCAAAAACCAATGAGGCTTGTATGTCTTCAAGCTTTAGGTCAGGGTAATAGTCAGGAGAAGTTATTTGTTCAGGCGCAATACCAGCAGAGAGCAGATCTAGAATTTGCCAGACCATGATTCTGGTGCCCTTAATACAAGGTTTACCATGACAAATCTTAGGATTAACAGATATGTGTTTAAATAATTGCTCTAATTGCATAGGACGCTTTTTAAGTGTTGGCATTCTTACCACCTCTAAATACAAGCATAACATATGCTATCTGGAGGAGTCAATTCGTTCAAAAACAAGAAAAAATATCAGCCTATTTTTTGAAAATGTGGTGTGATAGAATGAGCAGGTCATTCAGGCGTTGTTGAAGATTGGGTAATAAAATATTGTTGATAAGCTTTAATTAGAGACTCTGCATCATATCTTAGGTCAAAAGGAAAATTTTCTGCGTGAAAAAGTATATCCGTTGTCATTTTTATACTTTCGGAAGATACAAAACGGCGAGCAATAATTCCATTTTTTCCGATCTCTAAAAATCCACCCAGATTACCATAATGTTTAGCCATTGAAAGGTCAATGCCAAATAGCCGTTCCCGATGGTTTGAGACATTACTCTTAGGAGTGTGGCCATATACCACTGAACGGATGCCCATATTAAAGAGGGAGTGTTCAAGTTTAAACATATCAGAGCGGTCAAAATGGGGTAACCATTTTATTTCACGCAATTTAAGATGAGATTCAAATTGTGCTGCAATTTCCATGCATTTTTTAAGTGATTCTGGGTAAGTATCTTTTAGCTGTCTTAAAAAAGCAGACTCCTGTTCCTTTAATTGATCAAAATGGGCGGGTGAATGCTCTTGGCTAAAATCGAGTCCAGCATGGATGTAAAGAGTTAACATCTCGTCAATATAGAAAATCCTGCCATTATTGGCCAACCAATCGAATACTTCCCTAAAAAATAAGCTTTTTTGTAGACCAATAAAAAGCTGATCGATGATTTCAGGATGGTTTTCTTCTATTATTTCAAATGCATCAAGTGGTGATGTTTCTTCTCTTTTCTCTAGAATTTGATTATAGGTTGAAGAAAAATTACTTATATCCATCCCCGAAGCTAAAAAGCTGATTCCACCGAACTTGATCCATTCTATAAATGTTTTTTTTATCCCCCTTCATTGCCAATAATAAATAGAGCTCGTGATTGCCTAATAGGTAAATGGAATTTTCTGGAGATCGGGATCTTAAAATATCAAATACTTCTGCACTTTTAGCATCGCGGTCAAAATAATCTCCCAAAAAAATTACCCGGTCTGCATCTTTAACTGATTCCTGATTTAGAATTTGTCTGAGTTTATTGGCATTGCCGTGTACATCGCCGATTGCCACATTCACTGGCAATCTTTTGCTAGTAATTTTTTTTAACTTTAGAGCCATATCAAATCTATTTATAAGTTGTGACCTGGCCAAGTCTTTTCTTTCTGCCCTGAATTGTTTTATTACTCCTCTCAATTCTCTACTGCTGCTCGCTGTGCTTAATACTGCATTAACTATCCGATCACCTGCCGGGGGAATATTTTTGGCTGAAACAACAGTAGAGTGATCTTCAAAATCAATCAGGATAAGCTCTTCTCCATTCCAGAGAGCATTTCTTACTTCCAGGTCACGGTGTTCACCGTTTGATAGAGCAGTTTTAACTTTTGTAAATATTTCTTCCCCTTTATC
>JBHPMS010000055.1:0-3854 GCA_042563095.1 Candidatus Margulisiibacteriota bacterium | reverse complement strand
TCTAAATGCAGGGATTTACTATTATTTTAAACCTGACGAGATTATAAAATATTGTAAATCATTTTGTAATCGCTATCTGTTGAGGCACGATTATTATCCAGGGGATTTTTCCCTATTTATGTTGAGGTAAAAAATGATCCACCCGCTTCGCCGTTTAATTGGACCGATTCTGATACTGATCTATATTATTATTGCAGGCGTTTTTGGTTATGTGATAGTTGAAAAAGTGCCATTTGTTGATGCGCTCTATATGGTGGTAATTACAGTCTCAACGGTTGGTTTCAGAGAAGTAATCGAACTGAGTGTTGCCGGTAAACTTTTGACCATGGGTTTAATCCTCTTTGGCGTAGGTACGGTTGCCTATACTGCAGGGCAAGTGGTTGAACTGATTATGGAAGGGCAAATTGTAGGTTTTAGAAGGAGGCAGGTTATGGAAAAGCGGATTGCTGAATTAAAAGATCATTACATTATATGCGGTTTTGGCCGGGTAGGAAAACAGGTTGCAGAGGATTTTCAATCTGAAAAGACTCCCTTTGTGGTAATTGATTCGAGGCCCGAAATCACAGAAGAGCTGGAGGGTTCGAGCTTAGCTTTTATTGTGGGCGATATTGCATCAGATGAAATATTAGAAAAAGCCGGGATCAGGAAGGCAAAAGGAATCATTGCTTCAGCTGATTCAGATGCGGCAAATGTATTTGTAACATTAAGTGCCAGAGTTTTGAACCCCGAAATATATATTGTAGCCCGTTCTGCTTCAAAAGATTCTGAAAACAAACTAAGAAAAGCCGGAGCCAATCGAGTTTTGACACCCTACTTGATTGCGGGGCGCAGGATGGCAGCGATGGTGCAGAAACCGATTGCAATTGATTTTCTTGATACGGTAATGCACTCTGAGCATTTACACCTGGCGCTAAGAGAGTTTGCAATTCCAGAAAAATCACGCCTGGTTGCAAAAACATTGGCAGAAACAAAAATCAGGCAAAAATCAGGAGCAACTGTTCTGGCAATCAGGTCAAAAGATGGCAGTTTTAATTTGCAACCGATCGGTTCTTCAAAAATTGAGATGGAAGATATCTTGATCACAATCGGAACCCAGGAGCAGCTTGACTTATTGGAGAAGATGATAAAGTGGTCGTAGATGATATAAAAGTTATATTTGAGCGGGATCCTGCTTCGGCAAATATCTTTGAAGCACTGCTTTACCAGGGATTATGGGCAATCTGGTATCATCGCATTGCTCATTTTTTTTATAAAATAAAAATACCATTCTTCCCAAGGTTAATTTCACAAATCTCCAGATTTTTTACTCAAATTGAAATCCATCCTGGCGCACAGATCGGAAAACGTTTTTTTATTGACCATGGGTGCGGGGTGGTGATTGGTGAGACAACTATTATTGGAAATAATGTGACAATTTATCAGGGTGTAACACTTGGTGGAACCGGAAAAGAGCGTGGAAAACGGCATCCGACTGTTGGGAATAATGTTGTGATTGGAGCTAATGCGGTTGTACTTGGTGCAATTACAATTGGAGAAAATGCACGGATCGGGGCTTCTTCGGTGGTTACAAAGCCGGTTGCAGCCAATACTACTGTTGTCGGAAATCCAGCCAGGGTAGTCCCCAAATAAGATGCCTCTATTTCTTTACAATACACTCTCAAAAAAGAAAGAGCAGTTTGAACCATTAAATAAAAAAGAAGTCCGGATGTATGTTTGTGGTGTTACTCCCTATGATGAAGCTCATCTTGGGCACGGAAGGGCTTATGTTACTTTTGATATTGTGCGCAGGCATTTGGAGAATCTTGGCTTTAAAGTGAAGTATATTCAAAATGTGACAGATATAGATGACAAACTAATTAAGAAATCAAAGGAACAGGGGATAGGGGTTAGCGAGATAGCTGAGAAATATTTTGATTCTTACCAAAAAGATATGCAGCAATTGAATGTCTTGCCGCCGACGCAATATATTAAGGCTACAGAGCATATTACAGAGATGGTTGCCTGGATCAAAGGCTTGATTGAAAAAGGTTATGCTTATCAGCTCGGTTCAGATGTTTATTTTGAAGTAAGAAAATTTAAAGCCTATGGAAAACTATCCAACAAAAATATCGATGATTTAGAAAAAGGTGCACGGGTAGAAATAAATAAAGAAAAAAAAGATCCCCTCGATTTTGCCCTCTGGAAAGGAGCGAAGGAGGGGGAGCCTAGTTGGGAGTCTCCGTGGGGGAGTGGTCGTCCCGGTTGGCACATTGAATGTTCTGTTATGTCGACCAAATATCTGGGTGAGAGTTTTGATATCCATGGCGGCGGCCTTGACCTGATTTTCCCTCACCATGAGAATGAGATTGCCCAGACCGAAGCTTTGACTTGTAGGCCATGGGTGAAGTACTGGCTGCATAACGGTTTTGTTAATGTTGATAACCAGAAAATGTCTAAGTCACTCGGCAACTTTTTTACGCTAAAAGACATATTTAAGAAGTTTAAGCCAGAAGTGGTCCGTTTCTTTCTGCTCTCGACTCATTACCGTTCTCCAATTAACTTTGCAGACCAGCAGTTACATGATGCAGAAAAGGCTTTGAAAAGGATTTACGATACAATTGGTCGGCTTCGGTTTGAAATTGAGAATATAAAGAAAAATAAAGAAGGACATGGGCTGGATAAAGAATTGTTAGAACTTGGTGAAAACTTTTACGAAGCGATGAATGATGATTTTAATACCGCAGCGGCAATCGGGGCTATTTTTGAAGTAGTTTCTTTTGCTAACCGGATAATTGATGAAAAGTTGAATGATAAAGGTATTTTAGGAAAGGCCAAAAAATCATTAATAACTCTACTTGGAGCTTTAGGTTTTGAGAAGAGAGATGAGACCCTCCACGGCGGGCAGGGACGGGAGATGGGAGATGAGATTGAAAAATTAATTCAAGAGAGAAATGAAGCTAGAAAGAATAAAGATTTTAAACGCTCAGATGAAATACGTGATTTATTGAAAACAAAAGGTATAATATTAGAAGATACTCCAAAAGGGACCAGGTGGATAAAAAAAAATTAAAGCATATGCTTGGCTTTAAAAAATAATATATACTCTCTTAAGATTTCGCCATTAATATAATATCTGCCAGTAAATTTGTTAAAACCTATATAAGACAAATCATACAGCATCTCTAGATCATTAATTGAGATATGCTTAACAATTTCATCTTCATCTATATCGATATCGGCGAGCATGAATAAGACGTTGCGCATACTGTGATTGAATGATCCAAGGTTAAGAGTGTAATAAAAACGGAATGGAGAATTATCACAGATCAGACAAAAATATATAAGATCAGGAGTGATTTGCTTAATATTACTAGTCTTAAGGAGATACCGCTACTCTCAACTTGTGAATCAATTAGCCGGATTGTTTCTTGTAATGTTAAGGATCTAACTACGTGTTTTTTAAATCCACAATATCGGTTTTTTCCTAACTGATCAACTATTGAAGCCTGACGGATAATGGTGATAACTAAATGCAGATTTGGAATTTTACACAGTTTTGTAATTAGGATTTCATTATTAAGATCGTCTAAGTTTGAGCCAATTTCTTCGATAGCTAATAGAATATCACCCTTCAAATTGGAACAGTATGTGTCAATAAATCCTATTGGATTGGATCTGATTTCTCTCTCTGATTTTTCGGTAAGCTCCCCTTGAGATTTAAGAATTGATAGTAAGCTTTTTTCTAAAGATTGTCTAAATGTTAGTCTTTCAAAAGGATTATCAGGATTAAAGCAATAAACGTAAATGATATTTCTTTCATCATATTGTTTCATCAAAGAAGAAACAATAGCGGTTTTACCCATTCCACAATCGCC
>JBHPMS010000054.1:0-4007 GCA_042563095.1 Candidatus Margulisiibacteriota bacterium | reverse complement strand
TATCTGTGTTATCGGCATAAGACAGAGTATTTTAAATCAACCTAATATAATTGTTACAGACATGAACGCTTCCAGCGATTATGTTGGATTTTTTGAGGCGGACGAAGGCATCAAAAGACTTGATGAGAATCTGGTTTATACTCAAGATTGGCGGGATGATGACCATTTTGAAATGTGCCGTAAGCGCAGCGCGGCCTGCGCTGAAGTTTTGATCCCGGACAGCCTGCCAGCGTCAAACATAGAAAAAATATATGTGTCATGCCAGGCAGTATGTGATAAAATAAAGGCTGATATTTCAAGTATCGGTTTTGAAATACCGGTTATAATAAATCCTAAGATGTTTTTCCAGGAAATGTGAAATGATAGAGAAAATATTAATAGGAGACATCTTCAAGTCAGAAGCTCAAACACTTGTTAATACGGTCAACTGCGTGGGGGTGATGGGCAAGGGACTGGCTCTTGGATTTAAAAAACAGTTCCCGGATATGTTTAAGGATTATGAAAAAAACTGTAAAGAAGGCTGGGTCAAAATGGGCCGGCCTTATCTTTTTAAGCATTCGCTGTACCGCTGGATCCTGCTGTTCCCGACCAAAGACGATTGGCGGTCGATTTCAAAACTAACGGATATTGAAGAAGGGCTTGAGTATTTAGAGAAAAATTACAAGGAGTGGGGCATTATTTCTCTGGCTGTTCCTCCTCTGGGCTGCGGATTGGGGGCTCTGGACTGGAGGATTGTGGGACCCACGCTGTACCGGCATCTGAATAAACTTGATATCCCGGTCGAGCTTTTTGCTCCCCATGATACTCCGGCAGAAGAACTTACGCCGGAATTTCTGGCTAATCCCGGAAAATCCATGTTTAACGGCTCAAAACCAAAGATTGAGCCCGGATTTGTTTCGATTGTTGAAGTGCTGCGCCGGTTGGAAGAAATACCTTACCACTGGGCGGTGGGGAGGACGATGTTTCAGAAGATCTGCTATTTTGGGACTCTGCTGGGACTGGATACCGGCCTTAAATTTTACCGGGCAAGCTACGGCCCTTTTTCCAACGAATTGAAATCAAAAATGACAAAGCTGATAAATAACGGCCTGGTGCGTGAAGAAAAAACAGGCAATATGTTTAGAATCAGGGCTGGTAAGACATTTGACGATGCCAGAAAAATATACGCTGATGAAATAAGTAAATCAGAAGATACAATAAATAAAATTGTGGATTTATTCTGCCGGCTGGATACTAATAAAGCGGAAATCGCGGCTACAGTTGATTTTGCCTACAGGACCATCAAATTGAAGCATCCCGGGAAAGCCACCGAACAAGATGTATATAATGAAGTCATGGAATGGAAAAAACGGCGCAAGCCGGTTTATGAGAGGAACGAAGTTGTTCAGTCAATTCACAATCTGGCGGTTCACAGATGGATTGATCTTTCTTCTGAGAGGCATTTTAAAGAATGCGAACTGGCAGAAATTTAATCAATCGTTCTCGCCTTCCGTCAAGGCCTTAATATCCAGATTTTTTATCTGAGGCAAAGAAGCGCCGATAATCCCCTGCATATCCCCATACATCTTGGCCGTATTATCAATAACTTTTTCAATCTGTTTTTCACGCTTTGCCCAGATACTGGTATAAGAGCGTTTTTCTTTGTCCAGGTCGGTATTCATGGTAACAAATGACTCAACAATGGCCTCGATCTTGTGCCTGATCTTCTTTTCTGCATGTCCGGCATCAGCAGCAGAATTAGCTATAACAAAACCAGCACGGCCTTTAGGGTTAAGAGCACTGGCAAAAATCTGCATCCACATATAATTAGCATTGGAAATATCTCCATTGCTCGTTAAAGGCAGGCCAAGATAGTAACGCAGGTCACCCTTAAGTCGTGCGGGATCAATAATAATCTGTTTGTTTTTATCCTTTCCTCTTACATTAAAGGGAGGATTGGCAAGAACAAAATCAAACTTGCCAATGCTTTGGAATACGTCTTCGTAATAAGAATTTGCTTCTACTATTTTACCGGACAGGCCATGAATTGCCAGGTTCATCTTGGCTATATGAATATTTGCGGTAGTTTTTTCCTGGCCATATATTGCAATCTCGTTCATAACTTTTGCTTTCTTTTTTGAGTGAGCCTCTACAAAACCGGCGGACTGTACAAACATTCCCCCACTACCGCAGGCAGGATCATAAATTTTGCCATGGTAAGGCTCGAGGATTTCAACAATTAACTTAACGATGGGTTGAGCAGTAAAAAATTCGCCTCCGTCTTGACCTTCAGCAAGGGCAAAATTGCCGAGGAAATATTCATAAATTTCACCGAACGCATCTCCTTCAATATCATCTGGTATCTGGTTAAAGTTTTTTAAAAGAGCAATGAGAATTCGATTGTTTTCGTCAACTTTATTAGAAAGAGAAGTATAATCATGGGGTAATACTCCTGCCAGATCTGCATTTTCCGTTTCTATTGCTCTCATAGCCTCATTTATTGCTTTGCCAATATCCTTGTTTTCTGAAAGACTCATTAAATATGAATATGTGGATTCTTCCGGAAGATATAATACCCCCATTGATTTAAAATGATCGGGTGTAAGCGGAGCCTGTCGACGTGAGCTTTTATTGCTTTTTCTATCTTTTCCTAGCTGATCTTTTGCCCTTTTAAAGCGAACATCGGCAAATTTGAGGAAAATTAATCCTAGAACCGGCTCTGATATCTCATTTAGTTTCAAACTTGAATTAGCTCGAAGATGTTCTGCGGCGGCCCAGAGTCTTTCATGGAGTTGTTTACGATGCGATGCTATCATATTATAATTTTACGATAATATTGCATAATTTGCTATACGTCTAAAATTAGATTTATACCGCATTAGTACAATTTTTATTTTCTAATATACACCTCGCCAGAGTAAACCATTTTCCTTGAAATGATTTTAAGCTTTAACTCATCAATCCTAATATTGATATCCTCCAACTTATTCTGCAACTCCGAGATTTTATACTTCTGCTCCTGCATCTTTTCAGGACTGATAAAGATTTTTTTGCCGTACTCGGTATACTGGAGTCAAAATCCAAATTAAAAAATCCAAACAAGGTTTTTTTTATTTCTTTAACACCTTCCAGTAGCCGCCTCTGGCAGAGCCGATGCGGCGGAGTAAACCTTGCCGTTTAAGCTTTGCTATATTCTTTTCAACCGCCCTTGAAGAAAGGCCCATCTGGCCGGCTATCCCCAGGGCATTTATCTGCGGATTAATTTTAATAATTGAGAGTATTTTCTCCGAACTTTTCTCCGAACCTTTCTCCGAACTTTTTATTATTACTGGTTTTCTTTCAACAGACACCCGGAATTCCTTATCTAAACAGGTAAACCTTGGATCAGGAATTTTACTGGCACGGCATTGTTTGATCATTTCTACGGTGCCTGATCCTGCTTTTTGGATATAATCAGCAAGATAGAGAATTTCTGCCACCAGAGGGTTATAGGGGTATGAAGTATGAGGCTTTTTGAGGCCGGCAATGGTAAGCTGGGGAGAGAGCCGGCCGGGATTCCATATTTCGATCCTGTTAGAAAAAACCATTACCTGAACTGCTCCGCTGGAGTTATAATCCCGGTGGGCAACTGCATTAACGACTGCTTCTGAAATAACAAACTCGGGTATCTCGAGCGGCCGGCTTACCTGAGCGGTTCCTCTCTGTTGTACAACCGGCAGCCGCAGGCAGCCGACAACAAAGGTTATTGCCTGGTCTATCTGATCAAACAAATTCCCGCCGTATATTTTGTATGAAGCAAACGGTTTTTCAATCTCTGTACCGTAAAATTGTATACACTTTACTTCTGCCTGCAGGTGAAATTTCTTGACATTTTTCCCAAAAAGACAAATGGCTGCATTGGTAGGCTTATTATCTTGCAGCAGGTTAAGATGTACCAGGGCAGTTTTGACAGATGATAATTTATCAGCCGGGAAACTCCGTTTTGCCTTTGCCTGATCAAGGAACCAGCGAATTTTATTGGTATTGAG
>JBHPMS010000053.1:0-4203 GCA_042563095.1 Candidatus Margulisiibacteriota bacterium | reverse complement strand
ATCTGCAAATGAGGTAGCTTTAAAAGCGATCATGTTCTGGCCTTCGGCAAGTTTGAGTCCGTCAATCTGAAAGTGGCCCCATTCATTCAGAATATTTATATCCTTCCACGCGGCGAAGTTCTCGGAATACTGGAAATATTGCATTTTTAGGGGCATGAAATCCCGCAGGACGCCTTCTATTCTGGTGGGTGGTTCTTTGACGTTGAAGGAGGCTATTTTCTTCTCCTGGCCATCAATTACGACCGGGGTTGGAAGGACTGATGTGCTGGCAACGGTTTCGGTCATGGCTTCCGGTGTAACCGGATGATAGGTCGATAAAGTCTTTACTGTCCCGGCTTCGATGGTGAGGTTGGAGGAAAATACCAATGGTATCTGCTGAACCGCAGTGGCAGTGGCACTTCCGGCTGGCTGAGATTCTTCGAAGAGGGCTTTTTCCAGAAGACCCTCGGAAAGAGACATGTCTTTCATTGAAATATGGGTAAGGACAAAATTCATCATATCAATATTATCTTTTTCTGTTAAATAATTTATAGCTGCTAACCCAAGAGAAATATATGCTACTGTTTTTGCCGGAGGAGGTAAGAAGTTTAGAAAATAATCAGCTCCTGGGGCTATGGCATTTTCTAGAACTCCAAAAGATGGGCAGCGCATAGTGTGTGTATATTTTTTTGCTCCAGCCAAACTATTAATTCCATTTCCCAATTGACTGGAAACATTAATTGTGAAATCCCCATCCTCGAAAAGTGGATATGCACTAAGCATTGTAAAATAAGCTCCTAAAAATCTTTCCTCAAAACTTTCCCATTTTGGATTACCCAATATACTTCCTGCACTGACAAGCATTAGAGAAATTGGATTTAATCCAATCCCGAAGGTTCCAGCCTCTGAAATATCTAAAGGTACTGGCAATCCTCTTCCCGCAATAAGTCGGTACTTGATAGGATCAAAATTACCTAAACCTTTTGCATTTAAGTCTCGAAGGAAATCGCTATTTGGTTTCATATCTTGAAGCGCGGGGGTTTTATAGCGGTTCAATACGGATCTTGCAGCAGAATTAACGGTCTGACTTATGAAAGTATAACCAAATAAAACGCTATAAAATTTAGCCAACTGGTCATTTCCTGATAAAGTATGATAAAAAGCCAAAAAGAAGCTACCTCCGCTAACTGCTGCAAAATGTGGAAATAATGTTTGAGTATTGCTTACATATGATGCAGCACCACTCCCGTTGTGTGGTGTATCTATTGTAATAAGTTTCTCTATGTCGTTCTGATAATATCTTTGCCCATTTTGATCCTTCCCTAGAATGTACGACCGTACAGCTAAACCTCCCATTGAATGTGCGATAATAATAAATTTTGACGGTACTGTTTTGCCGGGATTATTGTTTGCAAAATCTATCCTGGCTTGTTCTAACCAACTATTGACTGAACCGTCGGCTCTTTTTGTTAGTTTCCAATAATCAGATGCTCCTTTTGAGTCAACAACATCATATTTTATATCTGCTGGTCTATCATTGCATATTGTAGGGCGTCCTTTATAATTTCTATCTCCAAACTCCCATCCTTCTTTTTCTATGTTAAGAAATTGATCAGAGAATTGATACATACTAACATTTGATCCAAGTCCATTATCAATAAAATAGTTTCTTACCTTTTCAAAACATTTATAATCATCGCCAACTCCATGTACAAGGATAATTAAATAATTTTTTGCATAGTCAATCTCATTGTTGCTAAGAGCAATGCTAATCGAAGACATAGAAAAAATGACAAATATAATGATAATGATCAATTTAGTTATTTTCATGGAGCTTCCCTATTCTCCAAATATTCTCTGTATTCTTTTCTTTCAACCGTCTCCGGTCGCGGGAGCAGCCCGAACAAATTAAACAGGCCGTCCGCCTGTTTTTTTTCTGACTCTTCTGCCCTGACCTTTAAGAAATATTCAGCAGCGATCTCCTGTTCATCGGCAGGCAATAATTTTAGTTTGTTTAAATTATTCTGAATGTTATTTGGGAAAAAGTTATTGTAATAGAGCAAATCTAATCCCATGTAGGTACTAAATATCCCCAATGGAATAAATGTAATTATCATCAACGCACTTCCGATGGTTTGTTGACTATGGGATATCCCATACAATGAAAAACCTAATAGTGTTGAACCAAATAAAACAGCAAATAGGCCTCTTTTCTTGTGATCTTCCTTTTGGTAATCTGCCAATCTTTCGACCCGGCTTATTGCGGGAATATTCGTATTATTAGGCCGAGTTTGACTCCCTACCTCAACTGTTGATGAGTATCCGGTAATATCCTTTTGAGTTGGGACAAGTGCCAAACATTCAAGCGAAAAAAGCTGGAGGAGCAGGAGCGGGATCACAAACAAACTTATCCGGCGGAGTGTTCTGTTCATCATATTTCAAACTCCTTGTCATTGATTCCCTCATTAATTTTAATACCAGAATAAACCATCTCAACCTTCATGCTCCCATTCGGAAGATTAACGGAAGAGCTGTTTTTATAAGCCACATAAACTCCGGCAATCTTTTTATATTCGATCTTTGTCTCGTTCATCAATTTCCCTGTTGGAGTAAAGATAGAGATTTTGGTCGGCACCATTTTGGCAGAATCGACATATACTTCCATCTTGCCCATGAATTTGTTGTCGTCTTTGGGAATTCCGGTGATAATGTAGGGGCAAGGGTCAAGGGTCGAAGGGGCAAGGGTGCGGAGGGAAAAATCAAACTTTTCTTTGGCAGCCTCGAGATCCATCGTCCCGCCCTGCCTGCCTGCCGACGAGGCAGGTTGGCCCTGATGGCCCTTGATTTTAGATAGATCTTGAATCTGCTTCTGCCCCGTATCGGGTGAGATCATCGCCATCATGTCGCCGTTGGTAATTGTGATCTGCTTTGTTGGGGAGTACATTTCTGTTTTGCTCTTGTCTGTTCCTTTGGTCCAGATATGCCCTTTCTGAACCATCGTGTTCATTTCTTTAACAGTTGAAGTAATGGTTGTGCTAATGTCAGCTTGCATGGATTTTATTTTGCCTTTGTTGGCCTGGAGCCGGTTGAAGAGTTCATCGAGAGTCAGAGCGGAAGAAACAGCAGCGGATGCGATCAAAAGAGCCAGAATCGTTAAAAGAATCTTTTTCATTTTACGCTCTCCTTATTTATTTTTTCAAACAGCATTTTGAAGTTTTTGTCGTATTTATTTTCCATGGAGTCAATTTTGTCGGAAAGTATTTCCAGGTCATTCGATTCTTCAACAACCAATGAGCTGTCTTCGGAAATAGTATTTACAGCTACGGTTGGGATGCCGTATTTGGTTTTGCAAAGCTGGTCAACCAACTTATTGTTGGTCTGCTGGGCGGTAGAGGCCGCATCAACATATTCCCAGATGCGGGACACAGTGTAGCCTGCAGTCAAAACTGCGCTGCCGCCGCTTACAGACATAAAATAGGGCAGTCCCACGTTTAGTGCTAAAAATGGCAGTCCCCGGTTCCAATCCCCGGCATAAGCATGGCCTGCTGACGGGAATATCCAAGCTCCCAAAATGGCAATAGCAGAGTTCTTGCTCTCTGCCTGGTATTTTGCCAGATTATAAAGATCACCTGCCTGTGCACAAGTGTTAAACAAGAAAACAGCCAAAAGAACTAAAAGAATTGTTGTTTTTTTCATTTTTTTACCTCCTAAAAATCTATGTTAAAGCCCAGGCTTAATACCAGGGGCAATCCAAAACCGACCTCTAAACGGACATTATCGATTGGCGTGTAACAGTAACCACCCTGCAGAACCAGCGGCAGAAAAAGATAAGCTGTTCCTATCCGAAAATAGCTAAAAGTATATTTTTTTATTTTTTTTCTGATTTCTTCTTTTGCCGCGTAAAGATCTTTGAGGTCAGAACTAAGGTCTGCAGTGCGTGTATAATTAAAGATATCGTCTACAGAATTGGAGCCGAAAAAGGTGGTGTAAGAGAAACCAGCTACCGTATTAAATGCGAAGCTGGTTTTTGGTTCTCCCAGACCATTCTTAACCACTCCTCCGATCAGATCGGTGGTAAATCCTAATCCGAGGCTGAAGTGTGTGTCCTCTTTTGAAAGTTGAAAAGCGATCATCTCCCGGTCTGCAGCCTTAATTGAATTAGCTTTTTTTTCTGCCGGGGCTGTTTTTGCAGTTTCTTCAGAACAATACCCGATACCCGAAAAC
>JBHPMS010000052.1:0-4279 GCA_042563095.1 Candidatus Margulisiibacteriota bacterium | reverse complement strand
TAACCTGTTTGATATATTCGTGGAAATTGTGCAGTTTTTCGGGGGTAAGTTTAATTTTCCGGTCTCCGGATGAATAAAGATCTAAGACCTCGGTCCCTGAATCAGAAACTACTTGAATTGGTATCTCTTCAATCCCCCGGTAGAGCAAAAACGCTCTCAGATCTGGATTATAACGATCTGCTAAACCAACAATAAACATAAAGCGCATCTGCTTTTGGTAGGTTGCTTTAATATCCTGGTCGGATGGAAGTGCAACACCAGCCGGATGGCTATGATATACTCCTAATAGTTTCAGTTTATGTTTATCAAAAAATAGATGTGCCCGGGTAAAATCCTCGTCCCATAAACCAAATTCATCGTTTCCCTCTCCTCCAACAACTTTATTTGGCACCGGGAGCACTCCCAGAATCTTATCTTCCAGCCCGCCTAAAAATCCACCGGTCTCTTGCGGATAACACGATTGCACCTGGTGCATGATAATATCGTATTGGTGCTGGGTTATTTTAAACATGCGATTGTCTGATAAATCTTTTCAGCAGTTAATCCATAGATATCAAGCATCTGTTCCCGCCCACCATGTTCAATAAATTCGTCTGGCAGGCCGATCCTTTTAATTGGAACTTTTTCATCCTGTAAAAGCCCAATGACTGCTGAACCAAAACCTCCCTCCAACGTCCCCTCCTCAACCGTAACGATATAATTATTATTTTTTGCTTCTTTCAGGATCAGCTTTTTATCAAGAGGCTTAACAAACCGGGCGTTGATAACCGTAACCGAAATCCCATCTTTATTCAACCGCTTCGCCGCCTCAACTACCGGATAAACCATCGAACCTATTGCAATTATACAAATATTTGTCTTTGATAATTCGGATTTAAAGAAAATTTCAGCTTCTCCGATATTTATTTTTCTAAACTCCATATCTAACTCTATCCCCTGTCCCTTTCCTCTAGGATATCTTAAAGATATTGGCCCAGCATGTTCAGTTGCGGTGTAAAGCATGTGTTGAAATTCATTCTCATCCTTTGGTGCCATAACCGTGAGGTTTGGGATCGTTCTGAGATAGGCCATATCAAAAATTCCATTGTGAGTGGCACCATCCTCGCCCACGATCCCCGCCCGATCAAGGGCAAATACTACCGGTAGATTTTGCAAACAAACATCATGGATAATCTGGTCATAGGCCCGCTGAAGAAAAGTTGAGTAGATCGCTGCAACCGGTTTTAATCCCCCCTTTGCCAGACCACCCGCAAAAGTAATCGCATGCTCTTCTGCAATTCCAACATCAAAAAAACGCTCCGGGTATTTTTCAGAAAACTCAGTTAATCCGGTCCCATCAATCATAGCGGCAGTAATCGCTGTTACTTTTTTGTTTTTTTCTGCTATTTTAGTCAAGGTTTTTCCAAAGACCGCGGTGTACGATAAACCAGATCCATTTTTACGCACCTTCCCATTTTTTACATGATAAGGAGCAGCACCATGAAAACGGGTTGGATCATCTTCGGCATGGGTATACCCTTTTCCTTTTTTGGTCAGAATATGAATTAAGACCGGCCCATTTATTTCTTTGGCATGGTGTAGGGTGCTGATTAAAAGTGGGATATTGTGCCCATCGATCGGGCCAAAATACTTAAAACCGAGCTCCTCAAAGATAACATCAACTTTAAAATCCATCACAATCTGCCGGGTGCGGTCTTTCAATTTTTTGGCCGCTTCAAAAAGCGGTGTCCCGAGCGGGATACGTTTGACTACCCGCTCAATCCGCCCGATAATATCAACATAAAAATTAGAAGTCCGGACTGCAGTTAAATAGTTAGAGAGCGACCCGACATTTTTTGAAATTGACATTTCGTTGTCATTTAATACCACTACCAAATTCGATTTTAATCCGGATACATTATTTACACCTTCAAACGCCAACCCGCCAGAAACCGCAGCATCTCCAATAACTGCAACGACTGAGTAATCTTCTTTTAAATAATCACGTGCCCTGACTAAACCGAGTGCTTGTGAAATCGACGTACTGGCATGCCCAACCGTAAAGTGGTCATGCTCGCTTTCGTTAACATTGGGAAAACCGCTTAAACCTTTGTACTGCCGGACCGTATCAAATCTATCAATCCGACCGGTTAAAATTTTGTGGGCATATGCCTGATGGCCAACATCCCAAACAATTTTATCTTTGGGTGTTGCCAGGGTCGCATGGAGGGCAACTGTAAGTTCAACTGCTCCCAGGCTCGAAGCTAAATGGCCCCCGGTTTTTGATGTTACACTAATTATTTTTCCGCGGACCTCATTTGCAACCTGGTTGAGTTGTTTTGCAGAGAGCTCTTTTAATGCTTCGGGCAGTTTAAGTTTATCCAGAAGTTTGCTCATTTAATAAAGAAGTAAACCCCAAAGGCAACAATGATACCAACAATAAAACCCCCCACAACTTCAGAGGGCGTGTGGCCGATCAACTCTTTTAATTTTTCTTTATCTCCCGCCCTTTCAGAATAGATGTCTTCAATAATTTTATTTAAGATCAAAGCTTGTTGGCCTGCTGCAAAGCGGACCCCCATCGCATCGTACATAACGATTATTGAAAAAACGACTGCCAGGGCAAAAAGCGGAGATGAAAATCCATTCAGTAATCCAAGTGACATGGTCATTGAAGTTACCATAGCAGAATGGGTTGAGGGCATCCCGGCTGCTTCACAAAAATGCCACAGGTCAAATTCACGATCTTTTATATAATAGAGAACAACTTTAAGTGTTTGAGAAATTAATAGAGCAACTCCTGCTGCTACCAAAGGCAAATTTGAAAAGAGTGCCATTATTACATTCATCTAAGCCTCCTTACCGCAAAATCAGCTAGCTCAATAAGTATTTTAGCCTTTTTACCAAATATTTTCAAAGCTTTTATTGCTTGATTACAATGTTTTAATGCTAATTGCTTTGATCTGATTACTCCAAAAACACCCGGATAAGTAGTTTTTTTATTCTGCTGATCGGTACCGGCCGGTTTTCCTAATTTTTTTGAATTCGAAGTTACATCAAGAACATCATCAGCAATCTGAAAAGCCAATCCCATCTCCCTGGCGCAAGTGGTTAAAGCTTTCAGCTGTTTCTTGTTTGCACCAGAAAGAATTGCTGCAACCCTGACTGATCCAATAATTAAAGCGGCAGTCTTTTTAAGATGAATCTTTGTTACATCTTTTTCATGTTCAATATCCATCCTCTGCCCTTCCACCACGTCAAGTAAAGCCGAAGCCAATTCAGAAGATACTGCTGCTACTTTAACGCTCGGAAGATTATCCGCGATAACTTTGAAAGCCAGCGTATTAAGTGCGTCCCCTGCCAAAAGCGCTATATCTTCTCCAAACTTCTTATGGCAGGTTGCTTTCCCCCTTCTTAAATCAGAATCATCCATTGCCGGCAAATCATCATGGATAAGAGTAAAAGTATGGATCAGCTCAACTGCACAGGCTGCCGGTAAAACCACTCCTGGTTTTTTACCAAGAAGTTTAGCAACCATCAACATCAGCTTTGGACGAAAGCGTTTTCCTCCGGCCATGACTGAGTAACGCATTGCGCAGGAGATGCTAGAATCATCCTCTGGCAAATATTTTTTTAAAGCTTTATCAATCATACCCGTACTGGAACTCCTTTTCTGGCCAAATAATCTTTGATCTGCTTGATTGTTAATTGTTTATAGTGCAATAGTGAAGCCAAAAGTGCAGCTTGTGCATGACCGCGTGTTAATGCTTCCCAAATGTGTTCTACTTTCCCAGCTCCACCTGAAGCAATAACTGGAATTTTAACTGCCCTGGCAATAGCAGCTGTTAAATCTAAATCGTACCCAATTTGAGTTCCATCCCGATCCATTGAGGTTAACAGAATTTCACCAGCTCCCAAACTTTCTGCTTTCTTCGCCCACTCAACTGCATCCAACTCTGCCTTATTTCTTCCCCCATGAGTATACACATCCCATCTCCCATCTCCCATCTCCTTTTTCTTCGCATCAATCGCCACCACAATACATTGCGATCCAAACTTTTCCGCACTCAATTTAATCAATTCATGATTTTTTATCGCCGCGGTATTAATCGAAACTTTATCTGCACCAGCTTTCAATATTTCACGCATGGTTTCGAGATCGTTTATTCCCCCGCCAACGGTAAAGGGAATATTGATCTTTTCGGCTGTTTTGCGGACTACATCGAGCATGATATAGCGCTTTTCGTGTGACGCAGTAATATCAAGAAAAACAATTTCGTCTGCACCTTCGTCTGAATAA
>JBHPMS010000051.1:0-4392 GCA_042563095.1 Candidatus Margulisiibacteriota bacterium | reverse complement strand
CGATACTCCTCTGGCTAAACAATCTCCCCCAAAAAGTTTAGCGGTATTAAAAGCATTAGCAGTTGCAAGAATTGCAGCAGAAGAGCAAACCAAGCTGGTGGTAACTACTGGATTTGAAACCCTTGATAAAAATGCACGGGAGCAGGGATTAATGGCCGGCGCTAATTCGGTTATGCTAAATTTAACTCCTGATAATTACAAGAAAAACTATACAATTTACCCTGGGCGGGCACATCGAGACGAATCAATCCAGGAACAGATTGATACTACTTTGTCACTTTTGATGAGATTGGGACGCGCCCCGACCGATTTGGGGATTTCTGCCTAACAATAAACGTCCCGTTCTCCAGCTTCAATTTTTGCTAAGCGGGCAGAGAGCGTCTTGGGGGCCTGCTTTTTAATGATTTCTTCTCCAACCTTTTTTGTATCTGGGTGAGCATAATCCTCTAAGTATTCTTTTAACGTCAGGAGCGCATTGGGAGTACAGTAATTTTGAATAAAGCCCGCTTTTGCAAATTCCATAAAATGCTCTCCGGTCCGGCCCAGGCGATAGCAGGCAGTACAAAAAGATGGGATATATCCGTCTTCTAAAAGTTCACGCATCACCTGATCAAGCGAGCGGGTGTCTCCAAGCTTAAACTGTTGCCGATCAGATTCTTGTTTAGTCAGAGTGTCAGAATACCCCCCCAGCTCAATCCGGGATCCGGCATCAATCTGGGAACAACCAAGTTCAATAACCTCACGCCGCAGCTTTGGCTTTTCGCGGCAGGTTAGGATCAGGCCAGTATAGGGGATCGCCAAACGGAGAACCGCTACAATTTTTTTGAAATCCTGATCAGAAACAGAATATTTTTTTGGTAGCCTAACTCCCTGAGCGGGTTGTACTCGAGGAAAGGAAATTGTATGCGGTCCGACATTAAATTCTTTTTCCAGGTGAATTGTATGGGCTACCAACCCCATTACTTCGAATCTCCAATCATATAAACCGAATAAGGCACCAATACCGACATCGTCCAATCCAGCTCTTTGAGCCCGGTCCAATCCATAGAGCCGCCATAAAAAGTCAGCTTTTTTACCTTTGGGATGATATTGCTTATAGGTTTTTTTATGATAAGTTTCTTGAAAGATCTGGTAGGTCCCTATACCGACCTCTTTAAGAATTTTATACTCTTCAACTTCAAATGGTGGCGCATTAATATTTACTCTTCTGATCGAGCCTTTTCCAAACTTTATTGAATAAGCTTGCTTTACAGTTTTGGCAATAAACTTTGTGTTGTATTTTGGGTGCTCACCAAAAACTAGAATCAGTCTTTTATGCCCCTGAGATTCTAATGTTTCGATCTCTTTTTTAATCTCTGGTTCAGAAAGAGTCCGACGCTTAGCCTTTTTATTTGATTTTCGAAAAGCACAATATTTGCAATCATTGATACAATCATTTCCAATATAAAGCGGAGCGAATATTACTATCCGGTTACCGTATATTTTTTCTTTTAATTTTTTAGCCCCGTCAAAAACCTCCTGCAATAAATCCCTGTCTAAAATATTTAGTAAAGCTGCAACCTCGGGTAACTCTAAACGCTTTTTTGAAAGTGATTTTTGGATAATAGCCTTGATTTGATTTTTTGAAGGTTCAGCTGCAGTTAAATATTTTTTAATTTTGTCTTCGTTAACAAAAGATTGCATTATTGGATTCTTAATAGGCCTATTTAAGCTCAAAACCGTTTTCTTTTATTTCAGCAACTAATGGGTCAGTCTCTTCAAAATCTTCTGGCTTATAAGCTACCGGCTCAATTCTACTATCAATTTTTCTTCTAAAAGGAATTATAGTTAGAGAATCGATAAAACGATTTCCACTAAAATCAGGAGAAATGATTGCCACATCAATATCGCTATCTTCTCTTGCTTTCCCTTTTGCATATGATCCATAAAGATAAGCTTTAATTACTTTTATCTTATTTTTTTTTACCTTATTAATAAAATTAGATAGCTTCTCTTCTATATTTGGGTCAATAACCATTTATAAAACTCCTTAATTTGATAAATGTAATTTGTTGAAAACTCTTTTGTGCAAAGCTTATAAAATTCAAACTTTTTGTCAGGATAACGAGCTTCAACATTAAACTGGCTGACTGCCTCTAGCAATGATATTTGCTGCTCAGACAGTTTTAATTCTGATTTTTCAGCCAAATAAATTAAGCTGTGGGTATACGGCGCATGCTCCTTCTCTTTTTTCACAAAAAAAGCTTTAAGGGTTTTTTCGATAAGTAAATGTCCAAGGAAAAGACTGTAATGATAATCCCCTTTCTCAAAAAGATGATCCATTACCTTAAAATCTTCTTTAGCGCATTTTAACCAATATTCTATTGTTACCTCTGGATTAACCATTATTATAATAATTCTAACATAGATTCTATATCAAAAAATAGGTGAAATTATTAGATTTAGGATAAATAGAATCTCAGGTATACATAGTTGATAAATCACTAGCGTCCCAACGTTGAAGTGAGAAAAATGCAATTATAGAGGAAAAATCAAGGGTAAAAAGATTTTTCGATTTGAAATGGAATCCTGCGACTGAACGTCGCGGATTCCAAAATCACGATGAAACCGCGAAGTTTATTCGCAGGTTTCCGAGTATATTGCGATCGTTGGGACAGCAGTGTTGATAAATACCTAATGCCAAATTGGATATTGGTTGTTAGTCATTTTGATACAAACATTCAACAATCTTATCTGCCGCTTCCTTAACTTCATCCGACAACTCTTCCCCAAGGTCAACACTCTTCGGCTGAATGCCTAAAATATATACCGGAGCTTTACTTTCATCCTCGATCATCTTCGCAATCATTTTTAGGGGGATTGAATGGGTATCAAAGGCTCCGGCTGGCAATTGCTCTTTTTTTATTATCCGAGTTTCTCCCGGCTTCCCTCCAAAATGAACCGCATCAATTATAACTACCTTTGCCGGCTTAGATTCAATCACCTTCCCCACAAACGCCTCTGGTTTGTTCCCTGCGTTTAGGGTCACAATGGAACCTGCGACTGAAAGTCGCGGTTCCATTTCCTTGCCGATATAAGGGCCCACGCCATCATCTGACTTTAGAGTATTGCCAATAGTTAGAACAACCAACTTGCCTTCTGCCCTAAGTACGTCCACACTCAACACTCCCTTTTTCTAATACCTCTAAAGCATGAGGAATAACCGGAAGGATAATTCTTAAACATTCTTTAACTGCTCCGGGACTTCCCGGAAGATTAATGATCAATGATTTGCCGCGACTGCCTGCAATAGCACGCGAAAGCATGGCGGTCTTTTTTATTTTGCAGGATTCAGAGCGGACAGCTTCGGCAATCCCTGGGACTTCTCGATCAATCACAGCCCGGGTTGCCTCTGGTGTCACATCGCGGGGAGAAAGCCCGGTTCCACCGGTTGTTAATACTAGATTGCAATTGGCCTCATCGACAAACTTTTTTATCATAAAAGAAATCGCATCAACCTCATCTGGAACAATCCTATATTCAAATCCTTCAGCCTCAATTGTTTCCTTAATCGCCGGCCCACTCAAATCCTCTCTTAATCCTTTTGCTCCCTGATCAGAAACCGTAATTATTCCTACTTTCATATCTTAATCTCATCTCCCGGCTTAATTATTCCACCCTTTATAACCTTAGCAAAAACTCCCTCCCGCGGCATGATACAATCTCCGGTTTGATAATAAATCTGACAGCGCTCCTTACACTCTTTCCCGATTTTAGATATTTCAAGCCCAGCTTCCCCGATCTTAAGCTTTTGCCCAATCGAAAGTGAAAGTAGATCTATCCCCTCAGTCACAATATTTTCACCATAGGCTCCCGGTGCAAGCTTGGCGTTTGCCAGCAGACTCACCTGCCGCTCTCCTCCCTTGGCATGAAAGTCTCCTTCTGCTCCCAAATCTTTTACTAAAACAAGCTCTTTGACTTCTGACTTTTGACCTTTGACTTTACTTACACAGACTGCTTTGACTTTTGGCATAACTTTATATCTCCTATCCGCATTTTCTTATCCACCGCCTTGCACATATCATAGATACTTAACAGCGCTACCGAAACCGCAGTTAAGGCTTCCATCTCTACTCCAGTTTTTCCTGTAAGCTCAACCTTGGAAGTTACTTTAACCAGATTGTGAAATAATTCACAATCTATTGAAACATGAGTCAAAGCTAAAGGATGGCAAAGCGGAATCAATTCCGAAGTTCTCTTGGCAGCTTGAATCCCGGCAATCTTAGCCAAAGTCAAAACATCCCCTTTTTGCATTTTATTCTTCTTAATAAGCTGAAGGGTTTTTTTAGCAAGAAATATTCTGCCTGATGCAATTGCAATCCTCTTTACGTCAGGTTTCCCTCCCACATTTAC
>JBHPMS010000050.1:0-4396 GCA_042563095.1 Candidatus Margulisiibacteriota bacterium | reverse complement strand
GGATCCCGCAACAATTATATAAAAATATTGTAGAGGCGGGAGAACCTCCGGCCTCCTGGTCCCAAACCAGGCGCTCTACCAAGCTAAGCTACTCCCCGGAAATTTAATTATAACATGTTCAGATCTTTTGACGCCAGGATTTGATCAGGTCAAGAATTTCCTGTGTGGTTTCTGGTGTGATCTTATAAGCTCTTGCAAACGTTCGATTAAAATAATCATCTACAAAATGGGTATCTGGTTGGCTTGAGAATTTAGTCACAATTGTTTTGCTGATTAAGAAATCCAGTTCTGTTCTTAATCCATCTAAATCTTTTTTGGTTGTTAAATTAAGTTTAAACATTTTATTAATATATTTCAATCCTTCGTCAGTTATGTAGTATTGTTCATTTTTTTTCGACATGTACTTGCGGGCCGCTACGGTGGCAGGATCGGTGGGAGCACAACCGACGAGCCCGCATATTATGAGGATAGATAGGGCAATAAAAAACTTCATTGCACTAAAGATTAGCACAGCAATTGCGAGTTTTCAAGGTAGTTGAAAATAGTATATAATGATTTGGTTAGAATATTTAAGAAAAAAATGGTGCCGCCCGCCTGTGGCGAGGCAGGTCCCGTTTTTAATATAATATAATAGGAGAATTAATGAGAATAATATTAATTTGTCTGATCTTGTATTTTCTGTTAATACCAATAGTACACGCAGAAGAAGTATTGAATGAAAACCAGTTCATTGAAAAGGCGATCAAAAACAATCCTCAGTATCAAGTTACCAAACAAGAATATCTTTCAGCTTTAAAGGATAATAAGTCAGCGCATGCGATCGAAGACTGGAACCTGGTGGCTTCGGGTGTTTACCAGGATGCTTATCCTGCAGCTACTTCTGGTTTTTCTCCGACCTATCAAAACATTCTAAGCTACAGCTTTGGAATTGATAAATATTTTAGCAGCAGCGGAACCGCACTGCAGATAGAACATAATAATCAGAGACTGAATATGAGCTATCCAGCGGCTATGGCTTTGTATGGATTTGCAACTGAGCCCTATTATCTTTCTGATCTGTCGGTTACTATTTCTCAACCACTTTTAAAAAACGCTTTTGGTTATGCCACCAGGGCCGGGCTGGATATTGCTGATGCTGCTCTAAAATTGGCAGAGATTAAACTAAAAGAAGATTGGGAAGACTTTATTGCCAGCCTAAAAGATGATTACTTGACCTGGCAGCAGCAGTATCTCAATTTAAAGGTGCAAAAAAAGAGATTTAAAAAAGCTAAGGCCCAGCTAAAACTTATTAAAAGGCAGCGACGTTATGGGCTATCAGAAGACCTGGATGTAGTGCAGACGGAACAGTTGGAAAAAGGGTATGCCTTAATGCTGGAACAGGCTGAGATGAACTTTAAAAACCAGACCAGAAAAGTATTTAATCTGATGGGAGAAAAAGATGGTTTGGGCAGAGTTTGCTTTCCGCAAAAAATAAATAATTCTGATTCTTTAATGGGCCAGGAGGCATTAGTTAATTATTTAATAAAGAATTCAAATATCAGAAGAACAGCAGATTTGTTGGTTGCCATGAAAAAGAAAACTTGCCAGATCAAACGGAACGCAGAGTGGCCTGATGCAAATTTGGTGCTTCAGGCCAGGCCCAATTCTAAAGAAAATGCGCTTCAAGATAGCGTTTCCCGGATAGGGGAGAATGATGAGTATACTGTAACGCTTAATGTTAAGCGGGGCCTGTTTAATGATCAGGCGCAGGCAGAAAGGCAAAGGGCAGAGGAGGATTTTAAAAAGGCAAAATCTGATCGGGACAATATTCTCTTGAATTCAAAAATTGGTTTGCAATCGCTTTATAATACTCTAAATTCAATGGAGCGATTGATTAAACTCTCAAAGACAAATTTGAAATTGGCTACAAAGAGACTAAGGCTCGAAGAAAAAAAACTGAGACAGGGGCGTAATTCGATGTTTTTTGTTTTGCAGGCTGAGGCTGCTCTTTTAGAAGCAGAAAACAACCTTAACGCTAATTTGATTGCTCGAGAGAAAACCATAAACAGTATCAAGTCTATAACTGACAGGTATCTGGTTGAGTATCGGGATGTGTTGAAACTATAGAAGGGGGTAGAAAATGGACAAATTATTTAAATACTGCATAGAACATCCAAAACTGGTTAACCTGTTTCTGGTTTTGGTCCTGATTGTAGGATCTGTCTCCTTCTTTTCGTTAAAAAGAAATTCTATTCCCAAGGTCGATTTTAAAATGATGTTTGTGACCACCATCTACCCCGGGGCAGCGCCGGAGGATGTTGAGGTCAATGTAACTATCCCGATCGAAGATCAGATTCAAAAGGTCACTGGCATAAAAGAGCTGGAATCTTATTCATCCGAGAATTATTCAACTATCTTTATTGAGATCGATCCTAATGTCAAAGATATCGAGGTGGTTAAGCGGGATGTTTATAAGGCGGTTGACCGGGTTTCCGGTTTACCAAAAGAAGTAAAGGATAAGCCGCTGGTAACTGAGCTAAAATCTGATATCTTTCCGGTTTTTGAAGTAGCTATGAGCAGCCGGGGCAAGCTTTCTGAATTAGACCTGAGAAAGTATACAAAAAACCTGGAGGAAAAAATAAAGCTCCTTCCCGGTGTCGGCGGGACCAGAAAGATCGGTTACCGAAAAAGGGAGATCCAGGTTGAGGTTGATCCGCAAAAAGCTGCCGGTAAATACGTATCAATTTCAGAAATTATGCGGGCTATTACGGCTACTAATATCAGATTAAGCGGCGGGACCCTGCAATCAATCTCTACCAAAAGAAAAGTTATAACTCTTTCTCAATTTAATCAGCCAACTGATGTCGGGGAGGTAATTGTCAGATCAGTCTTCTCAGGCAATACGGTTAGGGTATCTGATATTGCAACTATCAAGGATGACTTTGAAGAAGAACTCCGCCTGGTTAAGGCTAATGGTGAACAGAGCATCAACATCATAGTTGATAAAAAATCCAATGCCGATGCAGTACGAGTAGCACAGAGTGTCCAGAAAGTGCTGGATGAGTATAATAAAACCCTGCCTGCAGGTGTTTACTCGCAGGTAGTAAAGGATTATTCAATCTATGTTAATTCAATGCTCAATACTGTCATCTCAAATGCTTCGGTTGGATTCCTTCTGGTTATTCTCTGCCTGATGATCTTTTTAGATGCCAGGATTGCGTTCTGGACCGCCCTGGGGATCCCTTTTTCAATTTTGGTAGCTTTCTTCTTTATGCCGCTCTATGATATTTCAGTTACCAATCAATCTCTTTTAGCCTTTATTATTGTTTTGGGTATGCTGGTGGATGATGCCATTGTGGTGGCAGAGCATGTATATTCTTATCGAGAAAAAGGGATGGGGGCGGTTGAGGCTTCGGTTAAGGGGATTACCGAAATATTCTGGCCGGTTTTTGCTACAGTTGCAACTACCATAGCTGCCTTTTTGCCGATCCTGTTGATGGGAGGAATTTGGGGAGATTTTATCCGGGCTATTCCCATTGTTATTACAGCAGTGCTTTTAGCATCGCTTTTTGAATCAACCTTTATTCTTCCTTCTCATCTAGCTCATACAAAATTAAAAAGTAAGCCTAAACCGGCTTTTTTAAATAACTTAGAAAAGCTTTATCGTAAAACCCTGATCAGGGTTTTGCATAGAAAACGGAGAGTAGTTGGCACCTTTATTGTTATTTTTCTGATTTGTATCGGTGTTATCTGGCCATTGTTGGGTTTTCAGATGATGCCATCACATGATAACGACATAATTAATATTCGGCTGGAAACCCCGAAAGGATCTTTGCTGGGTGAGACTGAAGCCAGGGTTAAAAAGGTTGAAAATATTGTAAAAGCAACAGTCCCCAAAAAACATCTGACCAGTTACATAACTACCATTGGAGAAAAAGGGACGGCAATGTGGGATTCGGTTGCAGGGATGAGTCAAAGCAATTGGGCCAAGATCATTGTTAACTTGATACCAGCGCAAGAGAGAAAAATCACTTCCCAGGAGATTACTAAAAAGCTAAATGAAAAGTTGAAACATTTAAAGGAGAACGGGGAATTTACCGACCTCACAGTAGTGGAAATGCGGGGCGGTCCCCCCTCTGGTAAACCAATTGATGTAACCTTTGTTGGCAATAATGATCAGGTCAGGACTAAGCTGGGTGACCAGTTTTATGATTTTATTAGGTCTGAATCTGCAGTCTTTGATATCAACAGAAATGATGAAAAAGGGCTTAAAGAATTAAATATTAAACTCAACCACCGCCTGATGTCTGAGTTGGGAATCACCGCCCAGGATACCGCGGCAGTGGTTAGAGCCGCAATTAGCGGGCAGGTTGTAACTTCAATCAGGCAGGAAGGGGAGGAGATTGATTTTAGGGTA
>JBHPMS010000005.1:0-48640 GCA_042563095.1 Candidatus Margulisiibacteriota bacterium | reverse complement strand
CCCTGCAGCATTACTTGTTCGGTTACAGTTGCAAAGTAAACTGGTGATCTGAATTGAGAAAAAGTTATAAATGATAAGAATAGAATAGAAAGCCCCGAAAGCCTGACCGCCAATTCTTTTACTTCATGCCTCAGGATTAAAATCAACCCATAGGCTGAGATAAAAAACGGCAGAACATAAACTCCCAGACCGAGAAATGAGCGGAGCCCGACTTTAACTGCGTAGTAGCCGATTATGCCAGTGGCATCAGAGTGGTTAGAGACCAAAACAAAGATCCCAAACGCGATCAGCAAAATTCCAATAATATCGTGCCGGTGTTTGGATGGAGTGCGGTCTTTTTGCCGTTTGCCAGATTTTTTGCGATTTACCTTCGCCACGGTAGTTTTATTCTAACATATATGAGATTAAAAATAGAGTGAAATTTTTTGAAAAGTTACATGAAATAGTTTTGTTGGGAAATTTATACTAAGGAGAAAGAAAAATGACATTAATAGGCCCATTAAGACTACCAAGAAAAATATATTCCCCGTTTCGAAATTCATCCGCTGGCTCATCCGGAAAGGAGGATTTTTCACCAGCTCAACTTCTTGCAATAAAACCCTTTCTCTTTAAAATAGAAGATGGAGATTTAATAATTACCGCTGTAGCCATAAAATATGTACTGAATATGCCGCTTGAATTAGGCAATTGGAACTTTGCCCGTATAGGGACACTATTAAGAAGGAATGAAATAAAAAAAGGATTAGCTGATCTTTCGGAAAAATCAAAAAAGTTTTGGGGGTGTATAGAATCCAAAATTTTGAATGCCCGCGAAGATATTGCCGCTGAAGCTAATAAATCAGAACTCGAAGATAATGTGGAATCCATACAAGAATATATTGAAAAGGATTTTCTCCCGGAAGCAAATCCAAACCTATCAGCCCGGGAAAGATTTTTTGTGGCCCATGAAGCCCTAATAAAACCTTCAGATGAAGAAATCAACGAAATAACTGTACAACGTTTAGATAAAGACGTTCAATTAATAAAAGATGCTTTATCTGAATTAAAGTTTAAATTAGTAAAATAGGTTCCATATTAGTATAGCTACTCCCACCACAAAACAGTAGTAAGCAAAGGGATCTAGAGATCCGTTAACAAACCTGCTTGACAACCAATATATTCTATGTGTATTATAGATTATATAAACATCTATTCTTTACATACGCTAATATTGGTTTATGGCAAAAACATTAGGGAAACTAGAAGCAAAGTTGTTACAAAAGATCCAGGCAAAAGGAAGAATAATCTTTTGCCTGAAAGATGCTCTGCCAATCACCAGAACCAGCTATGACGCTACCCGCCTTTTGATCGGAAATTTGATAAAAAAGGGCTGGTTGATAAGATTAAAAAAGGGGACCTATCTTACTCTTTCACTTCTGGATGAAGCCAGCATTCTAAAAGCACGTTATCAAGCAGCCGCTGCATTAACTGCCCCTTATCCTTATTATTTCTCACACTATTGTGCTTTATCATTGCAGAGTATGACCACCCAACCGGTTAAAACCATCTACATTTCAACTCCCAAGCGTATAGCTGGTGCAGGTAAGACTATTTTAAACGTTCCTTTAAGGTTTATCTATTGCCCGGCCAAAAAAATATGGGGAACCGAAGAAAAATGGATTGATAAGCAAAATAAAATAACCGTAAGCTCCCCCGAAAAAACCATTCTTGATTGCCTCAGCCGTCCCGACCTGTGCGGCGGAATTAGCGAGATCGCCAAAGCTATCTGGATAAAAAGAATGGAGCTAAATTATAAAAAGCTGGTGCTTTATGCAAAACGCACAAATATTGATGCTGTCTCAAAAAGGCTCGGTTTTATTATTGAACTTTTCGAACTGGGAAACCGCAAGATCATTGCAGAGCTAAACGGTAAAAGTAAAAGTGTTCCCCTGTTCGATCCGACTCTTGCCAAAAAAGGATTCTATTCAAAGCTATGGCATCTTTTTATTAACTCTGATCCAGAAGAATTAAAACAGATCATCCGGACTTAACTTAATGATACCTTTCCAGGAAATTCTTAAACATACCAAACATTTTCCTCCAGAAGTAATTGAAAAGGATTACTGCCTTACCTGGCTGCTCTGGGGACTATCGCATTCAATCCTGGCAACGGAGATAACTTTTTATGGGGGTACTGCAATAAAAAAAATGTATTCCCCCGATTTTCGTTATTCAGAAGATCTGGATTTTATATCAGAAAAAAACATTTCCCAAAAAAGGGTCCTCTCTGCAATTGGATCCATCACCCAGCTTATAATCAACGCTGTAAATATAACCTTTTATATTAAAGAAGAATCCTTCTCTCTTAAAGACGACCGCCTGCAGTTTATAATAGAATATGATGGATTTCCTGAAATAATCTTAACCAAACAGATCAAATTTGACCTTTGTATCAATCAAACTCTGTTAGAAAAGGTGAAGAACAGAACAATAATTTCTTCATATAGTGATAACAACAAAACCGGTGGAATGCTTTTAACCTATTCAAAAGAAGCGCTGGCGGCCGAAAAAATTTCGGCCGTCTTTGATGCAACCAGAAAAGAACCACGTGATCTTTATGATTTAGCATATCTTTTAAAGCAAAAACCGGCCCGGTTGAAAATTCTACACCTTCTAAAGAAAAAATACGGCTTTATTCCTCCACTTTCCTCAATTCTTGATAGTATTAATTCTGATATCTACAAAGCCCGCTGGCAGGTACGCCTGGGCAATCAGGTGCCAAAGCTTCAAAAAATAGATACCATCACTTTGGCATTAATAAAAAGTTTAAATGAAGTTTATAAAAAGCATGATTAAAATAATTTTCTAAACCAGGTTAAACAGCAGAACAATCACACCAATAATAAAACAGTAGTAAGCAAAGGGGCGCAGCGATGATTTTTGGATGAGGTTCATAAATATTTTAATTGCCCAGTAGCCGGAAACAAATGCAGCAACAAAACCGAGAGCATATTGGACATATGGTATGCTGTACGGTAGCTCTTCAATCAGGTCTTTCAGTTGAAAAAGAGCCGCTCCTAAAATTGCGGGAATTGATAAAAGGAAAGAAAAGCGCGCTGCTAACTTTCGGTCCAAATCCCTCAAAAGTGCCATCGAAATTGTAGCGCCAGAACGGGAAAGCCCCGGTGCAATCGCACACCCCTGCGCTGCACCAATAATCAATGCATCCATCCGCGTAAATCCTTTTTCTTTCTTTGTTCCACTCCCCAACCACTCCGCCAATAAAATGAGTGCTCCAGTTAAAAGCAGAAAACAACCGACGTGAAAGAGGGAATCGAACCACCCTTCAAAATAATCTTCAAACGAAATTCCGATAACACCGGTGGCAAAAGTTCCAACTAATATCCAGCAGGCAATTTTGAATCGAATTGATTCGTTTAGTGCCGGCCGGATCGCCCTGGTTTTGATAACTTGAATCATGCCGGCAAAAAAACCTTTGAGCAGATCGAGTATTTCTTTTCTGAAATAGATGGCCACCGCCAAAAGTGTTGCAACATGGACCAGCGCATCAAAGAAAAGATCCGTCGGCAAATTTAATAGCTTTGTAAAGATAACTAAGTGCCCGGACGAGGAAACTGGCAGGAATTCGGTTAGCCCCTGGACAATTCCGAGGATCAGATATTTCATTTAGAACGGTTTTCCCAAAGGGCAACTAGAGGACTGGCAATAAAGATCGACGAATAGGTCCCAATTGCAAATCCGACTAAAAGAACTAAACTGAAATCTTTGATTGTTTTCCCGCCAAAAAAGAGCAGGCAAAGGACCACAATTACAGTTGTCAAAACCGTGTTGATCGAACGCGGAAGGGTTTCGGCAATGCTCTTATTGATCACTTCGTTATAGTTTTTCTTACCATATTTCTTCAAATTCTCACGTATGCGGTCAAAGATAACAATACTATCATTGATCGAATAACCCATGATTGTTAAAATCGCCGCAACAAAGGGGACTTCGATATCCCGCCAGAGGAGTGCCATAATTCCGGTTGTAAAGATCGCGTCGTGAAAAAGGGCAAGCAAGGCTGCCACTGCATATTTAAATTCAAAACGGAAGCTAACATAAACAATTATTCCAATTGAAGCCAGGAGAAGGGCCCACAAAGCCTGGATCCGCAGCTCTGCTCCAATTACCGGCCCAACCATGACTGATTCCAAAAGTTCTGCCGGGGCCACTTCTTTACCTAGAGCGCTAACAATTTCAATCCGGGTTTTGGCTGCAATCGGTTTGGTGCGGATAAACACTTCATTATTCTGAGACGCCTGAATAACCGCTTGCTCCAAACTAAACCTTTTTAACACTTCTCTGATCTCAGAAGTTGTGACTGCCTTTGTAAAACGGAGGTTAATCATCGTTCCACCGGTAAAATCGATCCCCAGATTTAAAAAGCTTCCTCTGGCAACGCTATTGTAAACCATAGCTCCAATTGCCAAAGTCAGCAGGCACAACGATATTAAAAACCATAGCCTGGTTCTCTGGATTATCTTCATTTGTACACCAGCTTAGAATCTGCGGTCTTGATAATTTTACTGTCAACCAGAAGGTTAACTAATAACCGGGTTAGAACAATTGCCGTAAACATCGAAACTAAAATACCGATCGAAAGGGTCACTGCAAAGCCTTTTATCGTTCCGGTCCCGATAAAAAAGAGCGTCGCGGCTGCAATCAGGGTTGTAATGTTTGCATCAAGAATTGCAGAGAAAGCACGCTCAAACGCAGCTTCAACAGATATTCTGATCGACTTCCCGGAACGCAATTCTTCTTTTAATCTTTCAAATATGATAATGTTAGCATCCACCGCCATTCCTATTGAGAGCATAAATCCTGCAATACCAGGCAAAGTTAAGGTAGCTTTAAGCAAAGCTAATATGGCTAAAGTCGTTAAAACGTAAATCGCCAGTGCAATATCTGCCATAAATCCAGGCAGGCGGTAATATAAAAACATAAAAGCGATTATGATCGCCAGGCCGACTATCCCGGCAGTTTTACTCCGGTCAATCGAATCTTTTCCAAGAGTTGGTCCAACAATCCTGCTCTCAATCATCTCAATCGGAAGCGGCAATGAGCCGGCTTTTAGCTTAATCACCATATCCTTAACTTCTACCGCAGAAAAATCACCAGAAATTATCCCCTTCCCTTCTGTAATTGGGGTCCTAACGTTTGGAGCAGAAATAATTTTTCCATCTAACAATATTGCAATCGGTTTTTCAACATGGCGGCTGGTCAGTTCAGCAAAAACCTTGGTCCCTTCAGGATTCAGCTCAAAACTGACCGAGGGATTGCCATACTCATCAACTTGCGGATAAGTTGCTTTAAGATCAGCACCGGTCAAATACACCTTTTTTAAAATTATTGGGATAGTTTTCCCTTTCATGCCATCCCCTGAAAGATCGTAATCTTCTAAACGTGCGTCTTTCCCATAAAATTCTTTAACTTTTTCTGGGGTAAGTTTCGAGGCCCCCTCCGGCGCCCATTCCGCTTCAACAAATTCTAGCATGGCGGTATCACCGATAATCTTGATCGCACGATCCGGATCTTTGACGCCCGGGAGTTCAACAATCACCTGATCTCTTCCTTTGCGCTGAATTGTTGGCTCGGCCACACCAAGTGAGTCGATCCGGTTTCTGATAACCGCAACCAATCCAGCCATCGAATCATCAGATACTTTTACTTGCTTTGAATCTTTTCCTTCAAAGACCAGGCGTGTTCCACCCTGTAAATCGAGTCCCAGTGTAATTGGCATATTCATAACAACGTAACTCGAAGCTGCAACAATTGCTATGAGGATTAATAATCTAAACTGGTTAACATTCTTGCGCATATTCTTAAAAGAAAATTATAACATTCTTATAGCTGCCTTGTCGATCCTTTTACCATTAGATGAACCGGCAGAGTATGGCGATAGGCTGCGCGTGATGGATTTTCTACAACATCTAACAGCACTCTAACAGATGTTCTTCCCAACTCTTCGGCATTGACGTAGACGGTGGTCAGTTCCGGTAAATAAGGAGCGGTATAGAGAGTTTTTGGAATATTATCAAAACCGACCAGGGAAAGCTCTTTTGGAATTTGTATTCCTTTTTTTATTAAATGTTTATAGACTACAAATGCAATCGGATCACTGATTGCAATTATAGCTGTGGGAGGATTTTTTAAATCAAGCAGTTTATCGGCTGCTTCAGTCGATTTTTCATACCTGACAAAGTCCGCTTTCACAATATATTCTTTAGGAATATCCATACCAGCTTCAAACATAGCAAAACGGTAACCCTCTAATCGATCAGCTACAACCGGATCAAAGATCGGCGCACCGGTAATAAAAGCAATCTTTTTATGCCCCAGGGAGATTAGATGCTTGGTAGCCTCATACATTCCAGCGCGGCCGTCCGGGACAACTGTGTTCAATTCCAAGCCTGGAATCGGATGACCGCAGAGGACCATTGGGATATTTCTTTGGTTGAGGGAAAGTATGTGTGTTCTTGGTAATGGTCCCATTACTAAAACTCCATCGATGATATTCTTAGAAACTGCCAATGGTAACTCTTCTTGTTCTTTTCTATATGGTTCAAAAATTACATTAATCTTTTCTTTGCGTGCTTGTTCGATTATTCCGATACTGACGTAACCGTAAAAATCGGTAAAGGGAATATAGCGATCGAGGCTCAAAACTACAATATTCTTTTTTCTCTTGCCGTGAGCTTTGCGATGGGTGTAACCGAGATGGTGGCAGATTTGTAAAATCAATTCTCTGGTCTTGCGATTGACCTCCCTTGGGTGGTTAAAGGTCTGAGATACAGTGGCTGCCGAAACTCCAGCCTCTTTAGCAATTTTCTTTATTGTTACTTTTTTCTTCCTTGGCATGATTGCACCTCCATGTTACTTGGAAACCTGCGACTAAACGTCGCGGTTTCCATCTTTCCATATATATATCGTCACATTTTACCATAGATTTCACTGTATTTTAGTCCTTTATTTAGATAACATTAGATAATATTATTTCATTAATATTGCTGTTTTTTGCTTTATTATGCCTATTTATAGCAGATCGAATTATTAGCTCCCCACACCAACTGAAATTTATTGTAGATTCTTTCAGATAAATAGTTAGAAACCCCTCGCTCGGGGCAAGGAGGAAAACGTGGTTACAATATCCAGGTCGATGAGAATAATAAAGGAGGAATGATTATGAAAAATGTTAGATTTATCCCAACAACCAGAATGTACATAGGCGAAAGAGTATGGCGAACCACTAAAAGCTGGCAAAAAAGTGAAGGAAATCCATATTTATACTTCGAGCTAGCTCATGGCAAAACCCTCAAGTTCAAACGTGATAGTTTAGATTATAGTCGAGACTTTAGAGAGATTATTGATAATATTTCTGTTGGCAATGTAACCAGTCTAGGAATGCCGCTGTATGAAGCTAATTTTTCCGATCTTTGTATATTCTATTTCTTTTATACCAGTAAAATTGATTTTAAATCAGTTGCTAATCATCCAGAACTATCTGAGAATATTGCTTACCTCTTAGGAAGAATAAAAGAAGTCTCTGTTTTTTGTCAGCAGCCAAGAAATAAACCTGCTAACATATTAAAAAAATACATCCTAGACGAAACTCAAAAACAAGAAAAGTATAAATCTAATGATAATAATATGTATCGTCTTGTCTTACTTGTTGATCACATCTTAACAGATGAACAAATAAAGGAATCTTTAAATAGTGAAGCTAGTTACCTATATTTTTACCAAAGAGTTTGGTTCGATAATATTTTAAGTAAATTTGGATTGGAAAGATAAAAAGGAGGAATGATTAAGATGAATTCATTAAAAATTATAAGCATCAAACAACAATTAGCAAGGGTATCAACCAATAGAGGAAAACCTATATCAATGAATATCCAAACACCCAATGGCCATAGCATGAGGGCTTCAGATGTAATAGGAAAAAGTCAAGAGCAGATCGATCGCCGAATGATCGCGGTAGACAAAATGAGATCGGCCGGAACAATGGATTACCTTTGGAGGTTGGGCAATGTTGAAGAAGTTGAAGTAGGAGGTATTACCTGGGAAATTCTTCCTGGAATTGAAGTTGATAGTGATGATCACACCGTTGGGAATATTCGCCTTTATGAGCAAGGAGCTTATTTGATAAATGAATATGGGATGCTAAATGCCCCCTATAATACCCAGATCAGCCTTATCGAAAGAATAAAACAAGAAATGGGTATTAATGTTAACCTGTTAGAGCCAGATGTTGCAAAAATTGTCATGAGAAACATAAAAAATACACTAGAACAAAACGATCTATATGGTTATTATGGGAACGGATCCATTGAAGATAAAGAAAAAATATCAAACATTTTTGGCTATGACCTTGCATACGAATGTGTAAATTTTGGCTCTCCAATTAATGATCATGCCCTATGCCATCTAACAAGGTCTCCATCGGCTTATAATACGCCGGAGATCCATCATGGAAAACCCATTTATTATGGCAAAAAGAATATTAAGCTTTCCACTCACTCCTATTCAGATCCAACAGCAATATTTATTCGAAATTGGTTATATCCAGAATGGTTAGGAATGGTAATTGGCAGACCAAAAGCTGATGATAGTATTCGCCACACTCATTTCCAATCAAAAGGGATGAGCACTATTACTGGAGAGTAGAAAAGAGAGCTGAGAGATCAGAGATCAGAGCTCTGATCTCTAAGTTAAATGAGGAATGATTGAGATGAAAACAGTAAAAATAAATGTTTCATGCAATTTGTTTAGGTGCGAAAAGAATATAAATCCCAAAGATGCTCAAGACATTATTCGCCAGAGAGGGAAAGGAGGACCGCTTCTACCTCTTGGCAATAATAATTTCGCAATTATGCGAAAAGAAGATAAACTATTATCTAAAAAAAATAGATTGGTTTCTCTAGCAAAGAGCAAGTATTTTTGGGATAGAATAATTAATTCCGTACCAGATAATGCTTCTAATGAATCAGACAATTGTGAATCCTCAAATGAAATTCAATTGGGTGATTGGATTCCAGCAAAAATAAAAAACAAAGTAAGCAATCATTTTACTGAGATTTCAAATACAATCCTTGATGAATTGAATATAAGCGTTAGAGCCTCCAATTGTTTTAAACTTGCTAAAAAACAGACACTTGCCGATGTTCTTAGTTTATCAAGTTCTGATCTCCTAAAGATGCGCAATTTTGGCAGAAAACCTTTAAGAGATCTCGTAGAAGCACTAAATAAGCATATCGAACTGCTACCATCATTAATCCATACCAATGAAGAATACGAACTTATCCAAATAAATCATTTACTGTCAATAGATGACGTAGCCGTTAGAAAGCATGGATCGCAATTCGACTTTAATCAGCTTGTACCAACTCCTTCATCCTTAATCACCAATCCCAATAAGATTACAGATTCCTCTATTTATAGAGAAACACGAATGCTGCTTAATAACAACGTCAACCTCTGCGCTGCTAGACATATAAAAAGAAAAGACCTACACTGCGACACAATGTTTTATCTATTAAGGATAGTTGCCTGGGTAAATGGATATAAGACTTCTTTAGAATTTTATAAAATTCCACATCGTTATTTTCGCACCAGAAATGCTCCCTTTTATCGAACTTTCTCCTCATTTTTTAGCTTCCTTATCAAGTCAGATATAACAGATAACATTAGGAATCTCGAAAATAATATAGGAAAACTTGTTTATGAGATACGAGAAAATAATTATATAAGCGAATATGGACAAGAAATGGCAACAAGAATGGGGAGATTTGATAATAATGAAAATAAATAATTCTATCAACCTGAAAAATAATATTACAAGTAAACAAGCTTGGATTCGGAAGCAATGGGAGGTTTTACCATGAAAGCAATCTACATGATCCCATCCTACAACTCCGGCAGTCGCTTAGGAAAGACCTTTGCTCAAGCAATCACCGATGCCAGGAGTGAACTACAAAAACATTTTTCAAGTAGTGCTGTGCTGGTAGTCAACTGCTCAACTGATAAAGATAATCAAAAAACTCAAACCATTGCCGAAGCATCTCAGGCAATCGTAATAAAGGACAAAACCGTCACTCTCGGCTATGCCCGCTGCGTCGGTCTCAATTATGCCTTTAATCAACTAGGAGCCGACTTTACCTTTCTAGGTGATGACGACCTGCATACACCTCCAGAAGGAATTCCACTACTTTATCAAGAACTCTTAAAAGGAGCAGACCTGGTCTTTGGCAACCGCTCCTTTCTGGACATGCTTTCCCATCCACCACTACAGCTATTATTAGAATTAGGACTAAATTCCATCTGTGCTTTTCAGAGCAGGCGATTTATCGATCTGATCTCTGGCAGCGCTGCCTTTCCAAGAAAAGGATGGAATGTCTTATCAAACCACTTCAAACCGTCTGATTATTCTAAGTTAAAAACCGCTCTTCCATTCTTTGCTGCAGCTTATTATAGTCTTGGTTTAAAAGTAGAAAAAGCTACAGTTTCCGGTCGATTTGAAGGATCATACCTAAAAGACGCACTGGATATGAAATTTATAAAACACCGGATTAAGACAATTAGTGGGGATTATGCTGATTTTAAAAGGGGGAAATTCTTACTGGTTAGAATTAGATAATAGTTATCTCTGACAACTGGGGTAAAAGTAGGTGCCGCTAACATTTTTGCCTTAGGGCAAAAAAATGGCTCTGCTATATTGGATATTTCTATGCTTGGTAAGTATATTTTTATCTGATATTATTCAACATTTAAAAAAGCTAATGAAAGAAAAATGCTAAGCTTTGATTTTCATTTTTTATGAAGAATTTTTTCTGTTTCAATTAATATTTCTGGTTTATCTAAAATATCTGCAAATTCTTTTAGAATACGTAAAATCTTCTTTTTATCAATCTGCTTATTTGTATTTACCAATTCATCAATGTCTAATAGATCCTTTTGCCGGCTTGCTACTGCTTTAAATATTATAAGGTCTTCTACTGTCGGCAAATTAATTGCAATTTTACCAACTTTCCTTTTTTTGCTGTTTTCAACTGCTTCAATTTCAAATGGCAGCAAGCCAATTGATAAATCAAGGTTAATACCACTATTATTATGCTGTAGTAAAATTACCCGGTTTTTTCGTGCAAAGCTTTCAATATCCCTAATTCTTGGTTTTATCCCTACTTTAGCTGCATTCTTTATTATCTTTGGGATTTCTTCAAGTTCAATAAGAATTACAGCGTCAACATCAGCCGTAAACCGAGGCTTACCCAACAAGCTTGAGGCAATGCCACCAATTACAGTCCATTTACAACCAGAAATTTCCATAAGTTTTTGGAGTGCTTGAATGGGCTCTAGAAGAATTTCGGGGTTTATCTTTTTCATTAGCGTGTTTTCAGTAAATTCCAATTATTCCGCAGCATCTGATTGCTATTGTTTTTATCAGATTTAATTTTTAATCCTTTTGCCACATCAAACAAACAGATTAATTCTTTCAGCTTTTCTCTGATGCTTTTCTTTTTTAAAACAATACTTTCCCTTTTCTCAACTATGCTAAATTTATTAACAAACTTTTTAAATAATTCCCTTTTTTTATTACTATTTTTCATGGTTTATTCTATCACCATTTAGCTACTTCTGACAACTGGGGCAAAAGTAAGTGCCGCGTTGGCCAAGCGAAATTTTATGAATCGGAGTACGACAGCGTTTGCACGGTTTTCCTTTGCGAGAATATACTTTTAGATAATTCTGATGACTCCCCTTTTTACCGATCGCATCAACATAGTCAGTAACCGAAGTACCGCGATGTTCCACCCCGGCTTTTAAAGCTTCAATAATGGACCGGTGGAGTCTTTTATTTTCCTGATCAGAAAGCGATTCAATTCTTCGCTTTGGATGGATGCGAGCAGAAAATAAAGCTTCGGCAGCATAAATGTTTCCAAGTCCTGCTAAAAACTTTTGATCCATAATAACAGTTTTTACATTTCCGATTTTTTTTGAAACCATTGCTTTGAACTTTTTAAGAGTAAACGATCTATCTAAAGGTTCTGGTCCCAACTGAAAGTCTGGGAGCTCATCATAAAGCCAGATTTTTCCAAAAAGGCGAGTGTCCGAAAAATACATGATCTTTTTCCCAGAAAGATGAAATATAACTTTCACGTATTTATCTGGTCTGACTAGAACTCTCCCTGCCATGCCTAGATGAATTACTAAGCAGCGACCGGATTTCATTTTAAAAATCAAATATTTAGCCCGGCGAGAAAGATCAAGAATAGTGTCTCCGGTTACCAGACGAGTAAATTTTTTGACCGGAATATTTTTTATATTGCGTTTATCTTTATATTCTATTCTTAGAATTTTCTTCCCTTTTACAAATGGAAGAATTTCGCGTCTAACCGTTTCAACTTCTGGAAGTTCGGGCATATTAAAACATTCTCCTTAACCGATCAACAATCCTCTTTCCGATAAAACCGAGGTCGTTTCTGTTTTTTAAGACTTTATACATTCCAAACAAAACTGCCTTAGCTTGAGGATTTGGATCGTTGTGCCATTTGTCAAAACCGGAAGATAAGATAGCTTCAGCATTATCCAGGCCGGTATCTGCTGCCTTAAAATCATCCTCAGTCGGACTTAATTTACTCCAAACATTCCGCTGCGCTGCTTTTACCCAACCTAAAGAAGAAAGATAACTTTTGGCAATCCGTTCCCCCTCTTTTTGTGGATTAAAATTTTCTTCTGCCATTTATTTAATAACCGGTTGCAGCTACCGTCCCCTGATAAGAAGCATAATTAAAAACCACCGGAACCGGTATTACTGCAAAAGAAACTGTCGATCCCGCTGCAATAGCTCCTACCGTTGTTGACCCGGCACTGGCTGGAGTTCCGTCAACGAGCGATAAAATATAACTAACTATTACTCCTGTTGCTTCGGTTGTACCATTGTTAATAATTGTTCCAGTTATTACTGAACCGATCGTCTCTGAGGCGATTGCCACCCGATCCGTTAACGTGATATTTGCCGAAGCTGTCTCACCGGTTGACACCGCTGTTGTTGTAGAGCTGCTGGCATACAATAAAGTATCATGCGTTTGAACCGTGCAGGTTCCGGCTGGAACCGCAGCAATTGAATAAGCACCATTACTATCAGAGCCAGCATAAAGTGAAGGCAGTGAAGTTAAAAATACTGTCACGTTTGAAGCCGTTCCTCCACCAGAAGTGCTCAATGTTCCAGCTACAATCCCGGTATCAACAATGGTGGCCGTGGTTGAACCAGTCACCCCAGAAGCAGTAGCACTTACAGCTACCGAGCCGGTCGTCCCCCCCGCTGCAATAAGGCCATTGGAATCAATTGTTGCCAGTGAATTAGAAACCGACCAGGCAAATGAAACTGAAGATATCGCTGTACCGGCAGCACTATAGGCTTGAGCAGAAAATTGTTTGTATTTGTTTATCCCTACACTGGGATTGGCAGGCGTTACCGTTATCGAAGAAACGGTTTGGTTGAGATCCCCGCAACCAGCCAAAGCAATGAGCAATAATGCAAAGAGGCTTTTTTTAAGCATCGGAATATACTATTTTGCCGGCGCAAATTGTATATTTAATTTTTCCCCTAACTTTTTTTCCGTGGAACGGTGTGTTTTTACTTTTTGATAACATTTTTGCTGAATCAATAACATACTCTTCTTTGGGATTAATAATAGCCATGTCTGCGTCTGAACCAATTTTTAAAGTTCCTTTTTTAATTCCCAAAATCTTGGCAGGATTTACGGTCAGCTTAGTTACCGCCTGGCGCACGGTTAATAAACGTTTGCCTGTCAGTTCAGTTATCACCAGGGGAAAAGCAGTTTCAAACCCTATCATTCCATTCGCAGTCCGAGCAAATTCAATCATCTTTTTTTCGTACTTATGCGGAGCATGGTCGGTTGCAATTACATCAATAACTCCATCTTTTAATCCTTTAATTATTGCCCTGCGGTCTTTTTCTGACCTGAGCGGCGGTGAAACTTTTGCATTGACATTGTACCCTTCAACTGCCTCTTCAGTCAAAGTAAAATAGTGGGGGCAGGTTTCTGCGGTAACTTTTATCCCCCGATCCTTTGCCTCTCTGATTAATCTAACCGATCCTTGCGTCGAAACATGTGCAATATGGATGTGGGCATTGTATTCTTTTGCCAGCATAATGTTACGCTGAACTACAAGCTCTTCTGCTAATTTTGGTATTCCTTTAAGTCCCCAGATCGTTGAATAGTATCCCTCATTCATCATCCCGCCGGATGAAAGTCCGGTATCTTCGCAGTGAGAAATAATCGGCACACAAAACTGCCGAACATATTCAAGCGCATGCCGCAGAACGCCCGTATCTATAATTGATTTTCCATCATCAGAAAAAGCTACCGCCCCTTCGGCCAGCATCCGCCCCATCTCTGTTAAGGCTTCTCCCTTTAATCCTCTGGTAACCGCTCCGATCGGATAGACATGCGCCTTTGCCTCTGCCTTTGCCTTTTCTTTTATATATTTCACCAGTTCAGGCGTATCAATTGGCGGGCTGGTGTTAGCCATACAGGCAATAGAAGTAAATCCTCCAGCTGCTGCAGCAAAAGATCCTGATTTAATCGTTTCTTCTTCTGGATCGCCTGGATCTCTCAGGTGGCAATGCATATCAATCAAGCCGGGCAAGACCCACATTCCATTTGCATTTATTCTTTTTGTTCGCGCAGGAGGTTTAAGCTTAGACCTAATTGCAACAATTTTACCGTCCTGGATTAAGATGTCACAGGTTTTATCTATACTGGCGGCCGGATCAATTAACCTGCCTGACTTTATTAAAATATCCATCTGGTTTCCTTTATCCTGCTGACAAAATTCCTGATGCGCGATGGTCCCGGCTCTTTTCTTTTTAAAAAATTTAACGCCTGTTTGGCAGCCTTTTGTTCTGCTTCTTTTTTGTTTGGACCATAGCCCTTGCCGCAAAAGCGCCCTTTTAACTTAACTCCGATCTGAAATATCTTTTTATGCTTTGGTCCTTTTTCACTCAGAATACGGTAAGAGGGAAGTTCCCATTTTCTCTTTTGGGCATATTCTTGCAGTGCTGATTTAAAATCTGTAATATAACCGGCCTGGCTTACCTTGTCTATTTCGTTTCTTAAGTGATCAATTAAAAAATCACGCGCCTTGCCGATCCCAGCATCAAGATAGATTGCTCCAACCAGGGCTTCAAAAGCGTTAGCAATGTTTGATTTGCGCTTACTCCCGCCACTGACCTGCTCATTTTTGCCAAATAATACGTAATTCCCCAGCCTGATTTTATTAGCAATTATCGCCAGGGTCCCATCAGAGATAACTGAGGCCCGTATTTTGGTCAGGTCACCCTCCGGCCGTGTTGGAAATTTATTATAAAGATATTCTGAAATCGCAATTTTTATGACCGCATCGCCTAAAAATTCAAGCCGCTCGTTATCCGGAACCGAATTTTCATTAGCATATGACGAATGGGTTAATGATTGGTTCAAAAGTGTCTTGTTAAAGAAAGAAATTCCTAATTTTTGTTCTAACCCTGCGAGGTTTTTATCTCGATCCATTGACTTTTAATTATAACATATTTATAATGTAATTTCTATGGCTATACCTTCGTCTATGTCTGACTTCATTTTCCATTCGGAAGAAGATGACTTTCCAGCGCCGTCAGAAAAAGATAAGCTTAATAAAGCAATCGAACGGGCCGAATTTATCATTAAAAAATTCGGTAACCGGATGGACATTATCGAACAAAAATTTCACCTGGCCGATCTGTACGTGGGCCGCGGAAAAAAGGAAGATTACAGCAAAGCTTCAAATTTTTACGATGAAATATTAGCGGTCCGGCCATCACCATACTTAAAAGCTCGTTGCTTAATCGGCAAAGCAGAGCTGGCAATTCCAGAAATTAAAAAACAGCAAATCCCCTTTGCGATTGACTTATGTCAAAGTGCGCAACAGATTTTAAAAAAGCTCCCCAAAGAAGATAAAATGATGCCGACCTATCCTTTTTTCCGGGACAAAGCTTTTATTACCGAATCAGAACTAAGGGTCACCCGGGATGAAGCTGACGAGAAAGGAAACCATTTTGACCATAACATTTCTTTAAAAATATATGAAAAGTTAATTAAGGATCGCAAATCAAACTGGTATTTTAGGGCACGGGCAAATTTGGGAAAGGCCGAATTAATCTCTTTTCACTTCCCCAAAAAACTAGCCGAAGGTATTCGATTATGTGAAAAAGCACAAAATCTTTTGCGGGGAAGGCCGCAAGATTACTTTGCCCAAAAAGCCAAGATTGTTGAAGCTGAATTAAGAATCAACCGGGGCCGCAGTGAAGATTTAAAAAAAGCACAGCTGCTTTTGAATGACCTGACAAAGAAAGCCTACATCTACGAAGACCTGAAAGCTCGTACACTGTTAGACCTAGCCCAGATTTCTAAACACCCCAAAGCCAAAAAGCTTTACAAAGAGGTAGTAGAAATGGAAGGGCTTGATCCTTATATTATCAAAAAGAGCAAGATTGTTGAGAAAAAGTTAGAAGAAGGCGAATAGTATGCCAAAAACAATCGCCGAAAAGATCCTTTCAAACCATTCTGACAAAGATGCTAAAGCTGGTGATATTGTTATCGCTGATCTTGATTATATGCTGGGTCAGGATGGAACCTCTGGTGTTGCGATTGATTCTTTTAATAAAATGGAAGGAAAGAAAGTTTTTGATCAGAGCAAAATATCGATCGTAATCGACCACTCCTCCCCTTCCCCGAATATCGGTGTCTCAACCATCCACAAAAAGATCCGGGATTTTGTAAAAAAGACCGGGATCAACCTCTACGATATCGGCTGCGGAGTCTGCCATCAACTTCTGCCGGAACAGGGCCGGGTAGTTCCTGGAGATCTGGTCATCGGAGCAGATTCGCACACCTGTACTTATGGCGCGATCAACGTTTTTTCAACCGGGATCGGTTCGACCGATCTGGCTGCTGCTTGGATTTCAGGCAAGCTCTGGTTTAAAGTTCCGGAAACGTTGAAAATAGTTTATAAAGGAAACCTTCCAAAAGGAGTTTATTCAAAAGATCTAATTCTTTATTCAATCGGCAAGATCGGTGCAGGTGGAGCGACTTATTTAGCTTTAGAAATTGAGGGAAAGGTAATAGATGAGATGTCGATTGATGCCCGGATGACCATTTCTAACATGGCGATTGAGTGCGGGGCCAAAGCTGGATTGATGAAAGCGGATAAAAAAACTTTGGTTTGGGTAAAAGCTCATTCAAAAAAGGGGCCGAATCCAATCGAAGCAGATAAAGATGCTCGGTACAAAGAGGTAAAAGAATTTGACATTTCCAGGCTTGAGCCACAAATTGCCAAACCACACACCGTAGACAATGTTGCTCCAATTTCAGAAGTTGAGGGAACTCCAATTCAGATGGGATATATTGGAACCTGTACTAACGGAAGGCTCGAAGACCTTCGTATTGCAGCTAAGATATTAAAAGGAAAAAAAATCCACAAAGATTGCCGCTTAATCGTTGCGCCGGCTTCCAGAAAAATCTTTATGGACGCGATCAAAGAGGGGATAATTGAAACTTTTATCGATGCTAATGTTGCAGTAGTTACTCCCGGCTGCGGCCCCTGTGTTGGGACGCATAACGGCGTTCCAGCTGATGGAGAAAATGTTATTTCAACTGCCAACAGAAACTTTAAAGGCCGGATGGGCAATCCAACTGCTTTTATCTATTTGGGATCCCCCGCAACAGTTGCTGCTTCGGTTCTGGAAGGGAAGATTGCTGATCCGAGGAAATATCTATAGATTCCTATTGCTTGACAAGGATCAATATATTGCTTATTATGTGATATACGTAATGCAATATTGCATTACGTATAATAACATGATGAGGTGTATTAATGAAAAATCCATTTATATATGGTGAAGTTGTAATGGGAGAAGACCTATGTGATCGTGAGAATGAATTTAGAGAAATTGTACGGGACCTAAAAGATGGAGAAAGGATCTTTTTAATCTCTCCGCGTAGATACGGCAAATCCTCTCTCATCCAAAATGTTAAATTGGAATTAGAAAAAGAAGGTTATTATGTTGCCTATCTTGATCTTTTTGGGCTGGCCTCTTTAAACCATTTCTTGGATATTTATACCAAAGCAATAACCTCGGCAGTGGAAACAAAATTAAACAGGATTTCCCGCTTTGTGAATGAATTTTTAGGCAATTTAAGACCAAGGGTTATTTTGACCCCCGAGGGCTTACCAACTGTTGAGCTTGGTTACGAAGTCATGAAAAAAGATATCAATTCTCTTCTAGATGAGACCTATGAATTGGCTCAAAAGATAGCTAAAAAGAAAAGGAAAAAATTCGTGGTTATTTTTGATGAGTTTCAGGAAATTGTAAATATTGATGGAGAAAAAAATGAAAAAAGAATTCGGGCAGCAATTCAACACCACAATCTAGTCTCCTATCTTTTTGCCGGGAGCAAGAGACATATGATGTATAAAATGGTCACTGACCGCAATCGTGCTTTTTATAAAATGGCTAGAATGATTAATCTAGGAAGATTACCACAAGATGTCTTTGCCAAATTTTTAAAGATGAGATTCAAAAAAGGAAGAATTATTCTAGAGGATGGGGTTATAGAAAAAATATTCGAAGCAGCTGAAGATTACCCTTATAATATACAATTTTTGTGTCATAGACTATGGGATCTTAAATTGGCCTCTGGCAGGATAATAATTAATGATATTGATAAGGCAATTGAGAGTATAATTCATGACCAAAACATGTCATTTATTGCATTATGGGAATCATTTTCTCCACACCAAAAGAAGCTGCTGATTGCAATTGCAAAATACGGTGGTCAGAATATTCAATCTGGTGAATTTATACAAATAGGCAATCTCTCCTCTCCCTCCTCTGTTCAAACCTCTAAAAAACGGCTATTAAAAAGAGATCTTTTAGATAGAGAAAATGGGAATTATTATATAACTGATGTGTTTTTTAAAGAGTGGATAATAAGAAAAATTACTTAATTATCCTAACGGAATAATTCCATTTGGATAATTACCACCCTCGCCGTTTCAATGGCAATATTCACTAGAATAGCTCTCTTACTTTTTAAGATAGAAGAAAGCATTGCCACGCCCTGCTCTGTAAACACATATGGCATTTTTCTTCTTCCTCCCCATCTTGATATAGCATTTTGCGACATCAAGTTCCTAAATTCTTCACTGTTTAACTGAAACATGAAATCATCTGGGAATCTTAATTTGTTTCTTTTCACCTGTTCATTTAATCTCCCTGTGGTAACCTGATAAAGCTCAGCCAAATCATGATCCAGCATCACCTTTTGTCCACGAATAAGAAATATTCTCTCTCTGATTACTTCGTCTTGAATACTATTGCCCATGTTGATATCCTCCTGCCCCACTACCAGCAATTTTCATGCTTATCTTAGCAAACAGCTTTCAGCTTACTGCTAACAGCATTTTCCCCTTTTACTTTGCTAAAAAGTATAAGCTGTTCGCCGTTTGCAGTTAGCCAAAGGAGGGTGGCAGGTTTTCGGTCACTATTCTTGCTACGTTTTGCGTTTTTCGTTAGCGTTAAGCGCATCGGTTGGGTTTTGCGGTTGCGATTTTTACCGCCCAACATTCACCCCCCCCCCCCCATTGCACCACTCCATCCTCTGATATAGTATGATGCCGACGGGCTTGCCGTAATCCCAATGCTGATCCCAAAAGTTGGTGGATTTTTATTTGGAATTGAAAATTTTAATCCAGGAAGCAGCTATAGATATGCTATGGGAATCGGAGCTTCGCTGATGTTGGGATGGACAGTTCTTTTAATTTGGGCAGATAGAAAACCATTGGAAAGAAAAGGAATTTTGTTGCTTACCGTTTTCCCGGTAGTCTTCGGCCTGTTCATTTCAGGGTTATGGGCAGTTTCTATCGGCTTTATTGCGATAGAAAAAATGATCCTTATCTGGCTATTTCAAATCGGTATTTCGATATTGTACATTTACAGCTATCTGTCTGTGAAAACATGACACAACCCACGCCTAAATTTACCAATAGCCTCTGCCATTTTTACTGACATTTTTACTGTCAGCAGATTGTATATTTTAGCAGTTTATGCTATATTTAAGCTATATATACAACTGACATTATTGGAGAAATTAGTATGCCAAACTGGATCCCAAAATTTGATCCTCAGGTAAATACTAAAGATCATCAAATATTAGAAGATATAATTGAAATTGAAGCCTATAAGAGATCGACACTAAAAATCCCTCTTCCTCCAGGCATCAGGAGTAAACTTAATGAATTGAATATCATACGCGCAATAAAGGGAACCACTGGAATCGAAGGCAATACCCTTTCAGAGGAAGAAGTAGAAAGTTTAGTTGAAAGCAAAAAAATACATTCAAAAACAGCCTTGCAAGAACTAGAAGTATTAAATGCTGCAAAAACATTTGAATTTACAAAAAACTTTAAAAAAGATGCTGCCGAAACAATAATTACAGAAAACCAGATAAAACACCTGCATAAAATAATAACTAAAGGATGCAATTACAAAAACAACATTCTTGGGTCTTACAGGAAACATGTTCTTAAGGCTGGAGATTTTTACCCTCCCAAACCAGAAGAAATTAAATCTCTAATGAACAACTTTATTAAGTTTATCAACTCCAGAGAAGTTATTAATGGATATAAACCTATAATCCGATCAATTATCGCCCATTTCTATCTGGTATCAATCCATCCATTTGGCGATGGCAACGGAAGATGTTCTCGGGCGCTTGAGGCTTTTATTCTCTATCATGGAGGATATAACATTGTTGGATTTTATTCTTTATCAAACTTCTTTTACAAGAATCGCAGAAAATATATTGAAGAGCTGATGGATGCCCGGTTTAAGTATAATGGAAATCTGATTAATTTTATTAAGTTTGCCCTTGGGGGATACAAGCAAGAACTTGAGTCTATTCAAGACGAAATCCTCTTTTATGTTAAAGAACGTTTCTTTAAGGATTATATCGAAGAATTATTGAGTTTAAACAAAATTAACGAAAGAATTTCCAGTATGTTAATCAATTTTATAAATTATAAGATCAGCATGCCGGAAAAAATCTTTAGATCACGCACTGATTCTCTTATTAAGCTGCTCTTTGAGGGTGTTTCTGAAAGGACCTTTTATCGTGACCTGGAAATTATAGAAAAACTAAAGCTCCTCAAGTTAACGGATGGAAATATTTCTGCAAATATTGAGTTGATTGATAGTCTTTGACAACTGCTTGATGAGACCAAACACGGTTCTTTGCCTCCTCTTAACAATGATGATATAATTATTTTCTAAAGAGGCTAAGTATTTATGAAACTAAAAGGCAGAGCCCTAAGATTCCAAAAACAAAACGACGATATTAATACTGATTACATAATATCCGGCCGTTATAAATTTAAAATTCAGGATCCAAATGAGTTAGCAAAACATGTTATGGAAGATTTGGAGCCGGATTTTTATAAAAGGGTAGCCAAGGGTGATTTTATCGTAGCCGGTGAAAACTTTGGCTGCGGATCTTCAAGAGAACAAGCCCCGATGGCAATAAAATATGCCGGTATCTCTGCGGTGTTAGCAAAATCATTTGCCAGGATCTTTTATCGCAACTGTTTTAACCTTGGACTACCTGCGATTGAAGTTGATACTGATCAGTTTGAGAATGGGGATGAGATTGAAGTTGATTTGGATAATGGAATAATCAGAGTACAAGGCAAAGGCTTAGGCCAAGGCACAGGCAAGGCTAAGGCAAAGGAAATTAATATACCGCCATTACCTTCTACCATGCAAACGCTGCTATCTGACGGCGGCCTGGTTGAACATTTCAAAAAGCACGGCGGGTTTAAATTGGACTGACCGAAAAGTTGACACCCCGCCTGTTCTTCAGCATAAACCACGAGGGATTGCTGCCTTTTAAGCGAGCATGAAAATTGCTGGTATTTAATTAACAATTAAAAATTAGAAAATTAAAAACATGGTGTGCTTGCAGCACATATTATATAAATAAAGACATCGTTTTAAATTTTTAATTATTAATTTTAAATTATTAATTTATAATTTGTATAAAAAGGAGGTTTAGTATGGTTTTTGATTTAAGGGAAAGGACAGAAATGTTTAGTATTAATATTATCAATCTAATTGGTAAATTTCCAAAAAATGTGACCGGCATTGTGATCGCAAAACAAATATTAAGGTCGGGTACTTCTGTGGGGGCAAACCTTGAAGAGGCAGATGCAGCATCATCCAGAAAAGACTTTTTCCATAAAATCTCTATTTGCACCAGGGAAGCAAAGGAGACAAATTATTGGTTTAGAATTATTATTAAATCAAAGCTACTGCACAAAAACTCAGATCAGAACGAAGCAAAATACTTATTAAAAGAATCTGAAGAATTATCACGAATCTTTTCAGCAATAATAAAGAGAAAAGATGAAAAAGAAACCAAATCATCCTGAGCGAAGCGAAGGATACAATGTTTTTAATTTTTAATTGTTAATTTTTAATTGTTAATTTTTAATTACCCTGCTGGGTTTAAATTGGAACAAAATTCTGCCCCTAGGCACCGAGCCTGTCGAGGTGGTATAATTTCAGCATGCGTTTTACAATAATAGAACATCCCTCTGACGTTGGGATCGAAGCGGTCGGCGAAAACATTAAAGAGACTTTCGAAAACACCGCCTTCGGCCTCTACTCCCTTATTGGTGAGATAAAAGAGATCCAATCAAAGACCTCATTCGAGGTCAAACTGAGTGGAGCAAACTGGGAAGAATTAATGATCAACTGGCTAAACCACCTTATCTATCTCCATGATGTAAAAAATGTTTTGCTGAAAGATTTTAAAGTCTACCAGTTATCCGATAAAGATATTAAAGCTCATGTTTCGGGAGAAAAAATTAAGCCAAATTTACACGAACTCTACCGCTCAATAAAAGCAGCAACCTACAACCAGCTTGAGGTGAGTGAAAAAAAAGCAAAGGTGGTTTTTGATGTCTGAATGGGAAATGATAATCAAGCTTTTCCTGGCCTGCCTTTTTGGTGCCGCTTTCGGTTTTTCAAGAGAAAAAGAGCGTAAAGCTGCCGGACTCAGAACTCACATCCTGGTCAGCCTCGGATCAACCCTATTTACCATGGTTTCAATTTTTGTCGCACAACAGTTCCCCGGAAGTGACAGCGGCAGGATTGCCTCAAGTATAGTAACCGGGATCGGCTTTATCGGCGCCGGAACAATTTTGCAGGCCGGCAAATCGATCATTGGAACCACCACCGCAGCTTCCATTTGGACCACCGCCGCAATCGGTATGGCACTGGGATTTGGTTTTTATGAAGGAGCTGCCGTTGCTACAATTCTGGGGGTAGTGGTTTTGACCTTCTTACACGATTTTGAAGTAAAATATATCAGAGACAGCAAAAAAGATTAGATGGAAAAATTAGTTCTCATTATCATCAGCGCTGTCTTAGTTAATAATTTTATCCTCACCAAGTTCCTTGGGATTTGCCCATTTATCGGAGTTTCTTCACAAATTGATGCCTCATTAGGAATGGGAGCTGCTGTAATTTTTGTAATGACGATGGCCTCAATGGTAACGTGGTTAATCCAAACTTTTATTTTGGATCCATTTGGCCTCGGTTTTTTGCAAACAGTCTCTTTTATCTTAGTGATCGCCTCACTGGTACAACTGTGTGAAATAATAATAAATAAAGTTTCCCCTACTCTAAAACAATCTCTAGGGCTCTATCTCCCGCTGATTACCACCAATTGTGCCGTTCTCGGTGTTGCAATTTTAAATATCAGAACCAGTTATTCTTTTATAGAAAGCGTATTTAACGGACTGGGATCAGGGCTCGGTTTTACCCTTGCCCTTCTATTAATGGCTGGAATAAGAGAGAGATTAGATTTGGCCCCCGTTCCAAAAGCTTTAAAAGGTGCTCCGATAACATTTATTGTGGCGGCACTGCTTAGTATCGCATTTCTCGGATTTGTAGGTTTGATCTCACCATGAATCTGGTTCTCATTTCAATTCTAAGTCTTTCAATTATTGGTTTTGCTGCTGGTGCACTGTTGGCTTATGCCAATATTAAATTTCACCGGGAAGAAGATCCGCGAGTTGAGCAAATTGACGAAGCACTGCCTGGCGCAAATTGCGGAGCCTGCGGCTATCCCGGTTGCCGCGGTTTTGCCGAAGCTGTTGTGGCTGGAAAAGTGGAGCCTGCCGGTTGCCTACTTGGTGGAAATGAGATAGCCTGCCAGGTTGCAAAAATTATGGGCGTTGAGGTTGGAGCAGTGGAAAAGCCAGTCGCAATATTAAAATGCGGCGGAGGAAAAGAACAATCTCCGCCAAAGTTTGACTATGATGGTGTTTTAACCTGCCAGGCTGCAAATACTACCGGTGGGGGATTTAAAGCCTGTTCTTATGGTTGCCTTGGTTTAGGTGACTGCGAAAGAGTCTGCCCGGTTAATTGCATTAAGATAAATGATAATGGTTTACCAGAAGTTGACAGGCCAGCTTGCATCGGTTGTGGTAAGTGTGTTACAGCTTGCCCCAGAGACCTCTTCATCCTTCTCCCCCGCTCAACTGAGTATCATGTTAACTGCTCGTCACAAGATAAGGGTCCGGTGGTCCGAAAAGTATGTAAAGTCGGCTGCATCGGCTGCACTATCTGCGTTAAAAAGTGCCCGGCTAAAGCAATTGATTTCAAAGACTTCGTCGCAACCATTGATCAAAGCAAGTGCGATAAAAAGGCTGAATGTATCAAAGCCTGCCCGACTAAATGCATAATCAAACTACCATAATCCTCGGGCCCACTGCGGTTGGGAAAACAGGCTATGCTATCAACTATGCCAAAGAGAATAATTGCGAAATCATATCAGCTGACTCGATGCAAGTCTACGTTGGGATGGACATCGGGACCGCCAAACCGACCGAAGCCGAAAGAGCAGGGATCCCCCACCACCTGATCGACATCCGCTGCCCGGATGAGGAGTGGACCGTTTCTGATTTTGTTAAAGAAACCAATAAGCTAATTCCAAAAATTATTGAAAGAGGAAAAACACCGCTGATCGTCGGCGGGACCGGACTTTATCTCTGGGCATTTGTTAACGGCTTCTCATTCCCGATGGTCCCGCGGGATGACCAGATCAGAAAACAATTAGAAAGTGAACCGCTCACAACTCTCTACTCACTACTTTCAAAAATCGATCCAGTTTCAGCTCAAAAGATCCATCAGAATGACAAAAAGAGAGTCATCCGTGCATTGGAAGTCTTTGAAATAACCGGGAAGCCTATTTCCAAACTTCAAGGGAAAGGAACCGCGAATTTCCCCGGCCCGCCGGGGCGGGCATTCGCAGGTTCCTTAATTGGTTTAAATGCGCCCCGCGAAAAACTTTATCAAAAAATAAACGAACGGGTAGATAAGATGTTTGAAAAAGGTTTAGTTGATGAAGTCGGTTTTCTCCTAAAAAAAGGTTATGACCGTACACTCCAATCAATGCAAGCGCTCGGCTATAAAGAAGTAATCCGTTTTCTGCTGGCTGAATTGACTTATGACGAAACAGTAGAACTGCTTAAAAAGAAAACCCGCAATTTTGCCCGCCGCCAGATGGTCTGGTTCCGTAGGTTTGACAACGTAAAATGGATCGAGGTATGATACTGCTATGAAAGATTTAGGTTTGCGCTATGACTTCCACATGCATACCATCTTTTCAGACGGTTCCCTTTTACCTGCAGCTATCGTCAGGGAGGCAGAAGTAAAAGGATGTTCGACTATTGCTTTAACTGACCATGTCGATCCATCAAACATGGAAATAGTTATTAAAGCGATCAACAAATTCCTGCACGAAATGGAAGAACATCTTCCGATCAGAGTTTTTAGTGGCGTGGAGATTAGTTATGTTAAACCAGAGATAATATTAGAATATTGTAAAAAGGCCCGTCACTTAGGAGCAAAAGTCATTGTTGTCCACGGTGAATCTCCGGTTGAAAATGTGTACCCCGGTACCAACCATGCAGCTGTTTCTCAAAAAGGAGTAGTTGATATTCTGGCACACCCCGGAAATATTACTGAAGAAGATGTTAAGTTAGCAGCCCAAAATGAAGTTTTTTTAGAGCTCTCAGCCCGCGCCGGGCATAAAAACGGCAATCAGCATGTTGCTAAACTTGCCAAAAAATTTGGGGCCAAATTACTGGTTAATACCGACGCCCACTCAGAAAAAGATTTAATCACCCAGCAAGATGCTTTCCGCATCGCCAAAGACGCCGGACTGTCCGAAAAAGATGCGCTGGTGGCGGTTAAAGAGAATCCGCAGGAATTAATCAGAAGATTGATCTAAGGCCGAAATTGCAACCGGCAGTAAAAATATTAACGCCGGGACAAAATTCCTCGACTCATAATTCCATCCAAAAAAAGAGTTTGTAACAAAGATTGATATTGAAAGAAAGAGAGCAGCATAAAAAACACCTTGCGGGATTTTTTTTCTAAAATATATTATTATCCCCTGCCACAAAAAGATAAACAGGGCTGGATGAAAATAACGAATAAATATTTCAAGATTATTTACTACCTTTTCAACTTTGCTTCCGGGAATACCCAAATTACTAAAAATCATCAGCTGCGGCACCCCATTGATGCGGGCCATACTCAAATCATACCCAAAATTCATCCTGATAAGTACCGCCACCACAACTCCTGCTAAAACCAAACCGGTTGCTCCTGCTAAACTTCCTTTGCTCTTTCTGTTCAACAAAAAATAGAGCGGTACAACCAGAATAATTGATTCTTTAACAAAAACACCCAGAATAATAATTGCAAAAAGGGCAACCAGGTCTTTTTTGATGCAAAAAATGAGGGCAGCTGCAAACAAAAAATGAAAAAGCGGGTCAATTATCTGCCCCTTATAATAGAGGATCGAAAGGGGGTAAAGCGTAGCATAGATTAATATGGCTACACCGCTTAAAAGCGGGGAACAATATTTTTGGCACAGCTTATAAAACGCTACCAAAAAAGCATACTGAAATATTAACCGAAAAATAAAACTCGCAAACAAATATTTACCTGAAAGCGCAACAAACCACCAGATAATTCCCACCGGGACAAAACGGTATTGGTGCGGGATTTCGCCCCTTTGATTTATAATGTCAACAAATTGCTTTAATTGCCATGCCTGGTGGTTAACATCAACCAGAGAGATATGAATATAAGCCAAAATAATTGATAGTCCAATCAAAGCCCCATAGACTAACCGCTGAGTAGTTGTTTTTTTTTGATCAAGGATAAAAGGGAACGTATAAACAGAAATTAAAAGTATGATGAGCAACATTTTCCCAAAAAACGGAGAAATCGGGTTATTGAGCTGTAAATAATTCAGATCAAAAACAACCGGTAACGCTCCAAATATTAATAGAAAAAAAGAGGCTGCAACTACCTGCTTAGACCATCGCTTCATTTAAACCGAATCTCAACTGAGCGGGCGTGGGCATCCAGGCCTTCTGCTTCAGCCAGTGTTATCAAGGCATCCTTTTCTTCTTCTAACGCTTCTTTAGAGTAACCGATAATGCTCTGGTGCTTAATAAAATCATAAACTGTAAGTGGAGAAGAAAAGCGGGAACCTCCAGCTGTTGGGAGGGTGTGGTTTGATCCGGCAATGTAATCTCCTAATGGAACCGGTGAATAGGGGCCAATAAACACTGCCCCGGCATTTACTATTTTATCCAGTATCTGCTGCGGCTCTGTCACCATTATTTCAAGATGCTCGGGAGCAATCTGATTGGCAACTGCAGCTGCAGCTTCTAGATTATCTACACAAAAGATCCTTCCATTTTCTTTTATAGATTTTACAATAATACTTTTCCGTTCAAATTGATCGAGCATCTCTTCAGCCGCTGCATCAACTTTTTCAGCTAAATCACTCGAAGTGCAAACCAAAATTGACTGGGCCTTTGGGTCATGTTCTGCTTGAGAGATTAAATCTGCCGCAATAAACTGTGGATTGGATGACCCATCCCCTATAATTAATATATCTGAAGGTCCGGCCAATGAATCGATCCCAATAATTCCGTAGAGTATTTTTTTGGCGAGCATTACATAGATGTTACCCGGGCCTACCACTTTATCTACTTTAGGAATCGTTGCGGTCCCATAGGCAAGTGCAGCAATCGCCTGGGCACCGCCAATTCGATAGATCTCTTTAATCCCCAGCTCTGCCGCTGCAACCAGAACAAACGAACTGACCGTAGGAGGAGAAACAATTACAATTTTTGAACACCCTGCAATCTGCGCCGGAATAACATTCATCAACACAGACGAAGGATAAGCCGCTCTTCCACCCGGGACATAAACACCAATCTTCTCAATTGCCAGGCTGCGCAATCCCAAATATTTTGATTGTGTTTGTAGTTTAACCGCCGATAGTTTTTGCCTTTCATGGTACGCTCCAATATTCCTGATTGCTACTTTTAAGGCGGATAAAAAGGAGGAACTGACTCTTTGGTAGGCTGCTTCAATCTCTTGGGCTGTGACTCTCAGCTCATCCACTTCCAGTGCCACACCATCCAGCTTTTTACTGTACTCCAGCAGGGCTCGGTCCCCTTTTGCCTGAACATTTTTAATAATTTCTTTAACTTTCTTTTCTTCCGGCGCATCTATTCGTAGCGCTGATTTTTCTTGCAAGTTTTTTAGTTCGGCCCCAAGCTTATCTTTTTTTACAATTTTAAACATAAGTTTTTTAATTATTAATTGTTAATTTTTAATTAAATTTAGATCCTTTCTTAATAATACTATGGTCTGCAATAATTGCCCCATCCAGATTAACAAAATCCTCTATAATACAATTAGCCCCCACAATACAATCTTCCAGCTTGACCTGTTCACCAATTACAGTATTGCGCCAAATAATTGATCCATCAATCGTAGTCTCTTGCCCTACTCTTACTTTTTCTCCCAGCACTGCTTCGTCAGTAATGGTTGACTTCTCTTCAACAATTACTCCATCACCGATCAAAACCGGACCTTCTAACCTGGCAGACGGGTCGATCATACAATCATTACCGATCCAATTTAATCCTTCTCTTTTTCCACGAACTGCAACATTTACCCTTTCTCTCAAAATATCTTTGTGCGCCATTTTATACTTTTCCGGATTTCCGATATCTATCCAGTAAGAATCCGAAACATAAGCATAAAACGGAACTTTATTTTTAATCATATCCGGAAAGAGCTGGCGTTCAAAAGAGTATTGCTCACCGGCAGGAACCTTTTTGATAAGCTCTGGATCAAGCACATATACCCCCGCATTAATGGTGTTTACTCCACCTTTTTTATAAGGTGGCTTTTCGATAAATTGGGTAATTTTACCGTCTTCGTCTGTTAAAACCAATCCGAAAAGAGACGGATCCGGTACCCGGGTTAAAGTGATCGTAGCTTTTGCTTTTTTCTTTTTGTGGAACTCTAATAGTTCAGTTAAGTTTATATCGGAAAGAGTATCTCCGTTAAAAACCAGCAGCGGTTCCGAATCAAAAAACTCCTCTGCATTTTTTACCGCCCCGCAGGTGCCCAATGGTTTATCCTCTATAGAAAATTTCAAATTTACATCTAATTCATGCTCAGTCTGCAAAACAGTTTTTATCGATTCAGGCAGGTAATGCAAATTTAAAATAATATCTTTAATTCCATGTTTATGCAAAAGCCTGATCTGGTGTAACACTAATGGTAAATTTGCCATCGGCACTACCGGTTTTGGCATATTGTATGTTAATGGTCGCAACCTGGTCCCGAATCCTCCGGCAATTATTACTGCTTTCATTTTCTTAAGGCCTCCTTTAATTTCTCGATTACTGCAACATCCTGCGGATCAACTCTTTTTTCAAGCGCAAGATAAAGCGTCAACAGGTCTCCAAAATAGATAAGCGACAACATCCTCTCAAGCGGACTGTTACCCCTTGCCTCTATTTTTCTTATTTTACCAAGATTCCTGCTCAAAAGCTTGCAGGTTATTTTTATTCTCTTTTTTATTCTGCTATGCTCATTGCCGGCAACCAAAAGCAGGGCAATAAAAGGATGTTTCCCTTTTTTTAAATAAGACAGGTTAACAATTTCGTTATGGTTAAGCTCCGGGAACTGTGCCAGATGGGCGGTAACTTTTGCATTTTCGTTAAACTGTGTTTTATAGCGGTACCCGATTGCGGCAGTTGTCCCATTAGATGAAAAAATGATTGGAATTTTACTTTTTAGCTCACGGGCAAGTTTTTTAATATGATAGCCCCACTTCTTTTCTAAAGAACAAATTAATTTAACAGCTGCTTCTAGCTCTTTAGCTTTGCTCTTGATTATTGTCGCCCGCTCCAAGACCTTTATAATTGCGACTAAAATATTCGGTAACGCAGAGCGTGGCTGAAATCCTTGAGGTAAAAGAATGAGCGGATAACTTTTTGTTTCTGCCCTGGCCTTAAGTTTTCCACCAGAGGTAATACTGGCAATTTTTAGCCTCTTTTTTTCTGCGGCTCTTAATACGCTTAAGGTTTCTTCGGTATTTCCAGAATAGGAAACCGCAATTAAGAGATCTCCCCTTTTTGCAAATGCAGGGAGTGAATAACTTCTAATGATATAAATTGGGAGATCAACCTGGTCTTTTAAATATTCAGCCAGCAGATCCCCCGAGACAGCAGACCCTCCCATCCCGGCAATAAATAGCACCCTTGGTTTTTTTAGTTTGCCTAAGCCCTCACCTAAAAACCGGGCAGCCTCAAGCATTTGAGGAAAAGAACAAACCTCGCTTACAAATTCTTTATTGGTTTTATATTTTCCCATTGATAATCTTCAAGGCTCTTTCTAACTGGCGGTCTTGATCTTCCTGGTGGTCTAAAAACACCGCCTCAACTTCGGCGGTTGACATAGTAACTACCACATCCGGAGTGATCCCATCTTTATTAATGTCTTCTCCTGCCGGAGTCAGGTATTTTGCAATAGTTAGTAAGATGGCTGATCCATCCTGCAATTTTCTAACCGATTGGACCGATGCCTTACCAAAAGATTTTTCTCCGACCAGAGTAGCGACCTTATTATCTCTGAGCGCTCCGGCCAGGATTTCTGAAGCTGAAGCAGATGCTTCGTTAATTAACAAAACTATCGGCTTATCCCAAATCACATTCCCGCTAGAATACTTGACCTCGCGCATCCCTTCCCGATCTACAATCTGAACAATGGCGCCGGATTTGATAAACATCGAGCCGATATCAACTGCAGCATCTAACAGGCCTCCCCCGTTACCACGCACATCCAAAATCAGCCCTTTTGCTTTTTTATTTTTAATTGCATAGATTGCTTTCTTCATTTCACGCGGGCTGCCGCGTTTTTCAAAAGTATTCAGCCTTATATAGCCAACCTCTTTGGTAAGCATTTTATACTTACTTGATTTAATCACAATTTTTTCCCGCTTTATATTAAAGTCTTTTTTCGCGGTTTCTCCCCGCACAATGGTCAAGGTTACAGTTGTACCCCTTCTGCCACGGATGAGTGAAACCGCTTTTTCTAATGCCATATCCTTGGTTGGTTTTCCATCAATTGCAATAATTTTATCTCTCGATTTTATTCCTGCTTTAAATCCCGGTGTTCCCTCAATTGGAGAAATAACGGTCAAAATTTTGTCTTTAATCCCAATATAAATTCCGATCCCGCTATACTCACCACTTAAGCGGATTGCCATCTCCTTATATCCCTTTGGATCAATAAAGCGGGTATAGGGATCATCCAGTGATGCCAAAAGACCACGGATTGAACCATAAACCAACTCAGAATTTTTTACTTCCTTTTTAACAAAATTGTTCTTAACCAGCGAGAGTGCTTCTAGATAGATATCCAGCTTCTTCTCTAATGATTCTTCCGCTCCAGCTGGGATCAGAAACAGACCTGAACAAAAAACTGCAATCAGGCTAAAAACTAAAATCTTTTGTCGAGTAGACATCTCAAATACCTCCTTTAGGTTTACTTTGTATTCCCTGTCCCGACGCTTCGGTCGGGATCCCGACTTTACGTCGGGATTTCTCCACTCTTTCGATTGTGGAGTGTCACACTATCAAACCATGGTGAGGCATTTCGACATCCCTCACAGAACCGTGCTTGCAGTTTTCCCACACACGGCTCTTCAGCAATACTCACCACAGGTGTATAGTTTATATCGAATCTTTGGCAACGGAAGTGGATACCTTTTCAGGTATTCCAGAAATCCCTCAAAAGTAAAACTTGCTTTCTGACTCCTTCGATTGAGCCACTTATATGCAAAGTAAGTGGTCCTGTCATAGTATCTCCTGATACTTTTGTAATTTCCGCTTACCCCATAGTAATTGTAGTGTCCAACCAATTTCGCCTTCAGCACCTTCCACCATTCTTTGGGCTTCTTTAGGTTCCGTATCGACTTTAGCCATTTATTCATGGCTTTCATCTTCTTTCGAAACCTTTTCCTGCTGGTTCTGACCTCTACTTTGAATTCCCCCTTCCTTGTCTTTCCACAGTACTTTGCCAGCCGTTCCCTCAGCTTTGCAATGATTTTCTCTGCATCTTCTTTCCTCTCCACACATATTACAAAATCATCCGCGTAGCGTATCTCTTCGGCATAGCCTTTCAGTTCCTTCTTTAGTTTTCTCTCAAACCAAAGGTCAAGAATAAAATGTAAATAAATATTAGAAAGTATTGGACTTAGCACTCCGCCCTGCGGTGTTCCTTTGTCCGTCTCCCTGTATTTTCCTTCTTCCATTATTCCCGACTTCAACATCCTTACTATCAACCGATGAAATGAGGGGTCATTTACTCGCTGCCCTATGCACTCCATTAACCACTTCTGATCTATATTGTCAAAGTATCCTTCAATATCTGCGTCCACTACGTATCTTGTTGGCTTGCACATTATTGCCCGGTTCACTGCTTTGAGTGCTTCATGGCATCCTCGCTTTGGCCTAAATCCGTACGAAACTTCCAGAAAGTCCCCTTCAAAAATTGCTGCCAGTATTTTCTTTATCCCCATTTGTACCATTTTATCTTCCACTGTTGGTATTCCTATCGGTCTGGTCTTTCCGTTCTCCTTAGGTATCTCTACTCGTCTAACTGGCTGGGGTATGTACTTCTTTGTTTTCATCCGTTCTACCAGCTGCTTTAATTTTTCCTCTACCCCTTCTCCATAACTTTCCAGCGTTTCCCCATCTACTCCAGCTGCCTTATTCTTCAACTCCCTATAACACCGCAAAAGAAATCCCTCATTCAACAAGTATGCTAACGTCGTAAATTTTGTCTTCGGGTTTTCCTTTGCTATCCCGGCTATGCGTTCAAGTTTCGTTTCCACTCGTTTTCCCATTTCTTCGCATGGCAAGTGTCCCCCCCTTTCGCTGCGTATTGTTGCCAGCTCCTTCCCTCCACTGTGATTAGCAGTTTCTTTGGTACTATGAGCTAGTCCGACTTCCAGAACACTTTCGTTTCCTCCTACCCTTTTCGGATTGTTAGAACTTATCCCAACTCTTCGTCGAGAAGCACTCTGGATCTCCCGAGTTCCTGCACCATCCCTTTGATACCATGCTGCGGTCTTAGACCCCGATGGAGCAACTTCAGTCTTGCCTTTTCGACTGCTGTTGTTTTGCTTTCCCTGAAAATGAAGCAAGTCAGCCTCCATCACATGGAGAATTTCGGGGCTCAATCCCTTCACTTGCGTTGCGGCCTGGTATCTCCTTTCCTCTGGCATCACCTAATTCGTTACCTCCTTAAATGCAGAGTTCCGTTCAGAGCTGGTGGCTAACCTTTGCTCTGTCCCGATTTTCACGGGATGGACGTCACAAGCTATTCTCGGCACACTCATAATTTTCTCCTTGCCCCGAGTGGTGAGCAATGTCGAACCATCGAGGGGCTCCATAATTATGGTAAATATTTCATCGGATTAGTCGGTTTCCCGTTTTTCCGGACTTCAAAATGCAAATGCGGACCGGTTGAATAACCGGTGCTGCCAACCAAACCGATAATTTGTCCCTTAGACACTTTACTCCCTTTTTGTACATAAATCCGAGATAAATGCCCATAAACCGTTGAAGTGTTTCTACCGTGCGCAATTACTACCGCTTTCCCATAGCCGTTCCACCACTTAGCTAAAATGACTTCTCCTCCATCAGCTGCTTTAATTGGCCGTCCATAAGGGACCGCTATATCTATTCCGGTATGCAAATGCCGGCCACCCCAATAAGGGTGTCTCCGGTAGCCGTAACGTGAGCTTATTCTCCCCCTGAGCGGCCAGTCCAGCAAACCAGAACCAACTTTTACGTCTTTCCTTTTTGCATAATTGGCCATACTCTGCTGAATTATTTCAGCCAGCTCTTCAGAGCTCTTTTCAAGCTCCGCTATTCTTTTTTCAAAATCCCGGCGTCTATCCTTAAGGTTTATATACACCTGCTGCTCTTTTGCTTTTTCCTGGTCCATCTTTTTTTTCTCAACCGTAATTGTCTGGGCCAGGTCTTTTATTTCTGATGTAATTGATTGCAAGTTAGTTTTTTTCTGTTTTTTCTCTTGATGCTTTTCTGCCACCAAATTGATTAAATTAATATCCTTTTCAACTAATTTTGAGAAGAAATAGCTCCGATTAATAAAATCAGACATGTTTTTTGCGCCAAAGATCAGGTCGAGGTAGTTAACCGAACTATTTTTATATATCTCCCTGATTCTATGTTTTAACTTAGAATTTTTCTGCTGCAGTAAAAACTCGGTTTCTTTGATTTCTACCCTTAGCCTGCCCATCTGGTTTTCGTTCACTGCTATTCTGGTCTTTGCTTTGGTAAGCTGACGCTTAGTTTTTTTTAGCCGGTCTTTTATCAAAACTAACTGTGAAAGGGCCTTTTGTTCTTTTTTCTTGGTCTCTAAGAGCTGGACTTTTTTCTGCGCTAATTCATCCTTGATTTTTTTTAGTTTGGCTTTTTCACTGTCAATTTTGGCAGCTGAGGCAATCGAAGCGGATATAAAGAGGATCAGTAAAATTAAGGTAGGGATCTTCCTCATCGTTTAGAAATATTAACATATATATTAGGGTATTACAAGACGACGCAGTTTGCGGTGGTAGCTTATGGCAAAGCGGTGGGCTTCGTCTCTGATACACTGTAAGAGCTGCAAGGCCGGTGAGTTTTTATCAACTTTTAACGGCACATTTTTTTCTGGTAAAAAGAGCTCTTCTTCCCTTTTCGCTAATCCAAGAATAGGGATTTTATTTAAGCCCGCCTGTTTTAAAGATTTTTTTCCGGCCTGCACTTGAGCAATTCCTCCATCAATCAAGACCAGGTTCGGCTTAGGTAACTTAGATTTTAAGGTTTTTGTATAGCGCCGTAAAACTACTTCTTGCATGGCAGCCACATCGTCTGGTTTCCCCGCCACCCCTCGAATCTTAAAACGCCGGTAGTCCGATTTTTTGGGAACACCTCCCTCAAAAACCACCATTGAAGCAACCATAGCAACTGCTCCAATATTTGAGATATCAAAAGCTTCAATCCGGTTAGGATTTCTCTCAAGTTTTAATAATCGCTTCAATTCCCAAATCCCGGTTTCTCCCCTTTTTTCTCTCTGCCGTGGCATCCACCCTTTCCGTTTCTGTTGCATCCTCTGAATAGACCTGATCCGGTCTCGCAACCGGGCAGCTATTTCAAAATTCTTTTTCCCTGCCGCAGCTTTCATTTCTGTTTCAAGCACAAAAATTGCAGCTGCAACATTGCCATCAAGAAGCTTCTCGATTGCACTGACAAAATTCCTATATTCAGCATTGCCGATAGCACCAGTGCACGGACTATAACAACGTTTGATATGGTACTGCAAACAAGGCTGCTTACGTGGTTTTAGTTCTGCAGCCTTACAGCGCCGGATTGGAAAAAGCCGGGTTAAAAGCCGGATAGTTTCGTGGACGCTTCTCCCCTCATATGGACCGTAATATTTTGCTCCATCCTGCTCTTTTTTTCTAGATAACAGCAAGCGTGGCCACTGCTCGTTCACAGATAACTTTAAATACGGATAGCGTTTATCATCTTTTAAAAGCACATTGTAATAAGGCTTTAACTTGCGGATCATCCGGCGCTCCAGGAGGAGCGCTTCGAGTTCGGTTGGCGTTACAATATAATTTATTGTTTTATATTCTTTAAGCAGTGATTTTATCTTAAAAGAATCATGCGGTTCTTGAAAATAGGAACGAACCCGTAGTTTTAGTGATTTTGCTTTGCCAACGTAGATCGTCTTTCCAGCTTTACCCTTAAAGCAATAAACCCCAGGCCGGTCCGGGAAAGACATTATTTTTTCTTAACTGAAATCTTGAGTTCCGAAGTAAGCCCGTGGAAGAGCTTGATTGGAACAACCAGCTCTCCTAAAGTTTTGATCGGATCTCTCAGTATAATCTTTTTACGATCAATTTCGATCCCGGTTTGATTCTTTAGAGTATCGGCAATTTCGCGGGTGCCAATTGAGCCAAAAAGTTTATCTTTTTCTCCGGCTTCGGCATCAATAATAACAGTTACTTGAGATAGTTTTTCTGCCAGCTCTTTTGCAGCAGCTTCGTGTTTTTCAACCTCTTCCGCCATCTTCTCTTTTCGCTTTTCCATTTGTTTAAGAGCAGCTTCGGTTACCGGAACCGCCAGTTTTTTAGGAAAAAGGTAATTGCGGGCATAACCGTCCTTTACATTTTTAACTTCGTCATCCTCAAGCAATATTACTTTCATCTCTAGTCTCCTGAATAGATAATTAAGCCGGCGTGGCGGGCACGCTTAACTAACTTGGCAACCTTTCTCTGGTGCCGGGTGCAGCAACCGGTGATCCGACCGGGTAAGATCTTCCCGCGGTCAGAGATAAAATGTTTTACTAACGGAACATCTTTGTAGTCTACTGTTTTCCCTTCACAAAATAAGCAAGGGCGGATCCTTCTTTTTTTAAATGGTTTCTTCTCTCTCCGCTCATTTTTTTCCCTTCGATCTTTTCTATCTCTACTGTAAGCCATTTATGCCTCCTCAAAAAGGTATATCATCTTCGATTTTTTCTTTAACAACCTGTTCATCTGATTTTTTACCGAGCATCCGCATATCCTCCGCCACCACTTCGGTAAAATTACGCTCCCGTCCGCTCTTATCCTTATACTGCCTGATCTGTAAGCGCCCCTCGATTGCAATCAGCTTCCCCTTCTTTAAATATTCGTTACAAACCTCAGCCAATCTTCTCCAGGCCACAATGTTAATAAAATCAACATCGCGCTCATTTGATCCCTTCTTTTGGATCCGGTTTACAGCTATTGCAAAAGTGGTTACTGGAATTCCAGATGGAGTATAACGCAATTCTGGATTACGTGCTAAATGACCGATTAAAAACACTTTGTTATACATAATTTAAAACGGCAGGTCGTCCTCCGGAAGTTCTTCAACTTCAAAATCAACTTTCGATGATGCCGCAGCAGCTTTTACTGCAGTTTTTGTTTCAAGTGGCTGCAACTTTCCTGCTACTACTTCGGTTACCCAGTTTCTCTCTCCAGACTGGTTTTCAAAAGAGCGAATTTGAATTCTCCCTTCTACCAAAACGGTGCTCCCCTTTTTAAGTTTCTGGTTAGCCAGTTCAGCCATTGCCCGCCAGCTTACGATATCGATATAATCAACACCCGATCCGGCCGGCCTTGAAACTGCGATACAAAACCTGGTAACTGCCACAGCGTCCATAGCCGTACGTGATTCCGGGTCATTTTCCAGTTTGCCGATCAAGATGATCCTATTGAGGTTCGACACTACTCAGTTCCTTATTCTCCACCGACGTCGGTTTAGCCTCTATCTGCACTGCAGCCTGCGGCACAATTTCATTTTCAAGGATTACTGGTGGTTTTGGTTTGACTGTTACCATATGCCTTATAATTGATTCCTGCAATCTTAAAAAGCCTTTTACGCTCTCGGTAGTCTTTCCAATTCCCTTATACTCAACTACAGAATAATAACCTTCCTTTAGTCTTTTATGTTTTGAAAAAGTGAAGGGGAGCCTTTTCATTCCCATTTTTTGGATATTAATAAGTTCTCCACCGTTGTCTTTGATTTTTTTTTCGATCCTGGCCATTAACTCGTCGATTTTTTCTTCGGTCAGGGTCGGATTCAAAATGCAGAGCGCGTCATAGTTTTTCAATTAAAATTCCTCCTGTTTACTTATAAATTATATCATATTACCAATTTCTTAACAACAGGGCTAATCTTAAAAAATCTTAAAAAAAGTGCGAAATTTTTGACCGAAGCAATGAATTGCGCTTTATATAGGCACTTAAGAGTGGAAGAACTTAATCAACACCAAGTCCCCATCTTGAACATAAATATTATTTTGCAAGAGAAAACAATTGTTCAGGATAATCGACTGTTAGTCTGAAATTATTTAGAAAACTCTTAACTCCCAATAGTGGGATGTGAAGGTTTGGTAAAAAATCAACTAAAGTTTCTCCAATTAATTGGTCTTTGAAAACAATTTTTACAGTATGTGAATAAGCAATAGTTTTTCCATTCCCGGTATTAATATCTTTAACAACTCCCTTCTCAAGATTATGTCCTAACAAAGGAGCATAGCGAGCTGGAAGAGCGCATTCATCTGCCCCGGTATCTATTAGCCCAAGCACTTTAAGCCTTCTATTATTCTCTGGATTGATAATTTGTATTTGAAGCCACGGACGAGCAGAATCATTCTGAGTCAGTTTAGAAAACGGGATGTTGCTAAAGTCCATTATTGTATCAAATAAATCTGAACAATATCATCTTTTGGGACAAAGAGGATTACCGGCTCATTGTATCCTTTTTTGATTGCTTCTTCATAAACAATCTTAGGATCATCACCAGATGAAATTACTTCTGGATCATTGGTGTCTTTTATTACAACATACTTCCCGTTTAGATTTTTATCTTTAATAAGAACATTATCCATTGGACTCCCCTACTTAAATAATTATATCATTCAAATAATAACAAAGCCACATTCAGGTACTAATCAGTAGGAATTTTAAACGTTAAACCTTAGCAACACCAAATCCCCATCCTGAACTACTGAATCCTTTCCTTCCTGATGCAATTTTCCGAGTTCTTTCAGCTTTTTGTAATCACCAGCTTCAGACAGGTCATGATAGTGTGCCACTTGGGCAGCGATAAAACCTTTTTGCATATCGGTGTGAATCTTACCCGCTGCCTCATAACAAGTTGAGCCGGTTTTTAATGTCCACGCCCGCGCCTCCTTATTATTAGCGGTAAAAAAAGTTATCAAATCTAAAAGCTGATAACCAGCCTTAATAAATTTATCTAATCCCCATTCACTATCCCCTATTCCTTCACGAAATTCCTGCGCCTCCTCCAAAGAAAGTTCTTTCAATTCTTCTTCAATCCTGGCACAGATTGGAACTACTTCTGATTTGGTGGTATCAGAAATTAGTTTGACCATATCTTTATTACCTGATTCATCTACGTTGGCGACATATAAAACAGGCTTTAAAGTCAAGAGATCAGGCAAAGGCGAAGGCACTGGCTGAGGTGAAGCAAAGACCAAGGGGTTTCCTTCACTAAGCATATTTTTGATTTGTTCTAAACCTTCCAATTCTTTTAATTGTTTCTTGTCGCCGGCTTTTGCATTTTCTTTAGTTTTTTCTATTCTTTTTTCAACCACCGCTAAGTCAGCTAAAAGTAATTCTGCATTAATAATCTCGATATCTGCCTTTGGATCGATCTTTTCGTAAGCATGTGAAACATTTGGATCATTAAAACAGCGCACCACATGGATAATCGCGTCAACATTTTTTATGTTATCAAGAAACCTGTTCCCTAATCCCTCACCCTTATTCGCTCCTTTGACCAATCCAGCAATATCGTGGAATTCGATAATAGTTGGAACAGCTTTTGGTGAACCGATAATCTTTTTGATGTTTATTAGTCTTTCGTCAGGAACCTCAACCACACCGATATTCGGATTAATCGTGCAGAATGGATAGTTTGAACAGTCCGCATGAGCGGACGATAATGCGTTGAACAAGGTTGACTTGCCAACATTAGGAAGACCAACTATTCCAAAGGAAAAACTCAATCCCACACCTCAACTTTCTCATCATCAAGCTGATCATCATCTTCAAGCCCCAGCTCATCTTCAATCAACCACTTTTCATAACGGTGTTCAGAAACTTCTTTGATAAAACGAGAAACCTTTAGGATAATATTCCCCTCGCGGGATTGATAAGTGATCGGATAAGCCAGATAAAGTTGGTCCTTTGATCGAGTTACAGCAACGTAAAAAAGCCGGCGTTCCTCTTCTAGATCCTCTTTTTTGTTAAAAGATAAATAAGATGGAAAACGCCCCTCTGCCAACCAGATAATAAAAACTGTTTTCCACTCTAAACCTTTTGCCTGATGGACAGTTGTTAAAACTACCGCTTCTTTTTCAGAATAGTTCCCCGGTTGCAGCTCTTCTGCTTTGGTCCCTCCTGCCAGAGCCATTGAAGAGAGGAATTTTTCAAGTGAATCGTATTCTGAGGCATAGTTTGACAATTCCTGCAGCTCTTCCAGCCGCATCTGGTGATTTGCATAGGTCATGCGCAGATAATCGGCATAGCCGTGATCAATAATCGTATCCATCATGGCAGCAGGAGAAGCTTTTTGGCGGTCTAAAACCTTTAAAAGCATCTGCAACCGTTCAAAAGGCTCCCGACCAGATTTTGGAATTAGGTCGATTGTGAAACTTTTCACAAACTCTTTTACCGGCTCTTCTGCTTTCTGAATAGTCCGCCAAACTTTGTCAGCAGTTTTTTGGCCGACGCTTGGCAAGAGTTTTAACATTCTAAACCAGGATAAGCCATCCTGAGGATTGTGAAACACTTTAAGATAGCTCATTACATCTTTAATATGAGCTTCTTCAAAGAGACGCAGACCGGAACGTACTTCGTGCGGAATACCCCGCCGCGTTAATTCCATTTGCAACTCCAGGCAGTGATAGTGCGAACGATAAATTATTGCAATGTCATTTAACTTTGCCCCTTCGTTATACAACTCCAAAATTCTTTGGGCAACAAAGGAGGCCTGTTGGTGGACATCGCGGAAAGATACTACCACCGGACTGATCCCCTGTTTGCGAACCGGTTTCAGTTTTTTTTCAAATTTTTCAGAGGCATTTTTTATGCTCTCATTGGCAAAAGCTAATATTTCTGGCGTTGAGCGATGGTTTGTTTCTATTTTAAAAACTTTACAATCCTGATAACGATTTGGAAAATCGATTATATTTTTAAACTCAGCCGCCCGGAATGAATAGATCGACTGTGAGTCATCTCCCACCACCATCAAATTCCTATATTTTGAAGATAAAAGATCAATTATTTGAGCCTGCACCAAGTTTGTATCCTGATATTCATCTACTAATATATATTGGAAGCGAGTCCGAAACTCTTCTAAAACATCCGGGTGATCAAGCAGAAGGCTGAGCCATTTACAAAGCAGATCATCAAAATCCATCAGTGATTGATTTTTTTTCGTTTCTTCATAAAGATCAAGTACCCGCTTGATCTCCTCCTGCTGTTCAAGTAGATGTGGATGTTTTTCTTCAATTACTGCAAGTAATTCTTTTTGTGAGTTGACCATGAAGCTGTAAACGTCTTGAATTAAGTCTGCCTTTGGAAATTTTTTGTCTTTTACATTTATCCCTGCTTCTTTAATACATCGGGCAATCAGATCTTTTGAATCCCCCCGGTCCATGATGGTGAAGTTTTTAGAGTAGCCGAGTTTTTTGGCATGTCTTCTGAGAATTAAATTCCCGATATGATGAAAAGTCCCCGCCCACAATCCGTTTAACGAACGCTTCAACAATCCTTCGACCCGATATTTCATTTCTCTTGAAGCTTTATTAGTGAAAGTTACTAAAAGAATATTTTTGAGTGGAATTCCCGATTCAACCAGATAAGCAACACGATATGTTACCGTCCTGGTTTTACCCGATCCCGCTCCGGCAATAACCAAAATCGGCCCTTTCCCCGCTTTTACAATCGGCAATTGCTCAGCATTTAACTCACTAGCATAATCGATCGTTAAATTCTTTTCCCCGCTCGAAAAAGAGGGGTGCATTTTATAAACCTGGGGCATTTTCCCCCTTGAGGATTGATTCTATTTTTAAACTAATATCCAGGGCTTTTGCGGAATGAGTCAGCGCTCCAATTGAAACCGCATCCACTCCGGTTTTTGCAATTGCGCGAACTGTTCTCAGGTTCACTCCACCACTCGCTTCACACCACATTTTATTTTTCTTGCAAAGCCTAACCGCTTGTTTTAAAGTCTTTATATCCATATTATCCAAAAGAACCTTATCTGCCCCCGCTGTAATTGCTGATTTTACTTCCTTAATATTTTTTGTTTCTATTTCAATTTCTCCCTCTGCCCTATTTGCCTTAATGGCCCTAATGGCCTTATCTATCCCCCCGGCAATCACAATATGATTATCTTTTATCAAGATCGCATCATAAAGTCCAAACCGATGGTTAGATCCTCCCCCTGCCAATACTGCATATTTTTCCGCTCCCCGCCAGAGAGGAGTAGTTTTTCTAGTATCGAGAATTTTACATCTGGTTCCTTTAACTAATTCAACAAATTGATTGGTTAAAGTTGCCACACCGGATAGCTGTTGCAGAAAGTTTAAAACCAGCCGTTCTCCTTTCAAAATCGATTCCGCTGATCCTTTTATTTCCGCTATTACAGCCCCTTTTTTCACCTGCTTCCCATCTTTAACTTTTTGAGTAAACTTTATCTTTTTATCAATTACTTCAAACACCAGCTTCGCCAGCGGAAGCCCCGCTATCATCCCAGTTTCTTTTGTAATGATTTGAGCTTTTGACGTTTTAAGTTTGAGGTTTGAGGTTATTAGTTCAGTAGTAACATCCCCGATCCCAACATCTTCCGCCAGCGCCATCTTAATTAAATCCTTAGTAGCTTTATTCATTTTAAGACTACCCATACTAAGTAGTAATACACAACTGGTGCGGTGAGGATAAAAGAATCCATCCGATCAAGCACACCACCATGCCCGGGAACCAGGCGAGAAGAATCCTTTACTCCCGCATCTCTTTTAATCACCGACTCAATCAGGTCAGATAATACTGCAACTATACCGATAATCGAACCCAATATTAAAGCATGGTGCATCTCAATATTTACCTGAAAGCGATAGCTTAAAAACCAGCTGAAACAGGCAGCAGCCAATAAACAAGTTGCAAAACCAGCTGCCGCACCCTCTACCGATTTTTTGGGAGAAATCGAAGGGGCCAGTTTTGTCCTGCCAAACCTGCTGCCAACTAAATAAGCCACCACATCATTTCCCCAAATTGTGAGCATCATAAAAAAAAGATAACCACCGTGCTGGCTTAAATTCCTGATATGGAAAAAATAGCTAAAAAACCAGCCGATATAGATCATCCCCAGCACGGTTACAGCTACATCCACCATGGTATCTTTTTCTCTCTTAAGAAAGATACCTGATATCAACGCCAGGATAGCAGCAAGGGTTAAGATCGCGGATAACTCCGGTTCCCAATTCCTTTTTGCTGCCAGATAGGCAAACCAGATGAAAAATATCGTAATGGCATTTCCAACCCAAAAAGCCGGAAAATATCCCTTCTTCATCATCATGTTATAAAATTCATTTACAGATGTTAAGGCAAAAGCCAGAATCAAAAGCAAAAAAGGCAACCCGCCAAAATAGGTGCAGGCCCAGATGACCGGAACCATGACTAATATCGCAATTGCTCTTGTTTTCATTTCCTCAAACCGTACCTGCGCTCTCTTTTTGAATAATCTTTTATCGCCGCTAAAAGTTCTTTTTTCCCAAATTCTGGCCACAGGACCGGCGTTACGTAAATCTCGGCATATGCAATCTGCCAGAGCAGAAAGTTTGATACCCGCAGCTCACTGGCAGTCCTGATCAAAAGATCCGGATCCGGCATCCCGGCAGTGTAAAGGTTGTCCGCAATGTCTTGCTCTGTGATTTCATTTTTAATTTTTAATTTGTCATTTTTAATTTGGTTGACGCAGTCAACCAGTTCCGCCCTCCCCCCATAACTTACCATCACATTTACATTCAACCCGGTATTTTTTTCAAGTTTTTTCATCCCTTCTTGCATTTTTTCTTGCAACTTTTTCGAAAACTGGTTTAATCTGCCCAAAAAACGCAGGCACACATTGTTTTCATCAAGCTCGTTAATTTCACGGTCAATTTTTTCTGCAAAGAGCGCCATTAAAAAACCGACCTCTTTTTTCGGCCGTCCCCAATTTTCGGTAGAAAATGCATAAACGGTTAAATATTTAACCCCTATTTCGGCACATGCTTTTACAATTTTTTTGAATGCTTCAGTCCCTTTGCGGTGGCCGGCAATATGGGGGAGGTGTCTCCTTTTTGCCCAGCGGCCATTCCCGTCCATAATAATTGCAATATGTTGCGGGATTTGCGGCATCTATACTTCTAAGATTTCTTTCTCTTTTGTAGAAAGGACTGCATCAACGCTTTGCGTAAATTTATTAAGGGCCTTCTGAATTTTGTCACCTTCAATCTTTTCAATATCTTCGGTGATCTCTTTTGCTCCCTTCTTCTTTTTTAGCTGGTCGAGCATGTCACGGCGGATGTTACGCAGAGCAACTTTCGCTTCTTCAGCTGCACTCTTTACCACTTTGGTCAGCTCTTTTCTGCGTTCTTCGGTTAATTGCGGCAAGTTAAGCCTGATCTTTCCTCCCTCGCTGTTTGGATTGATCCCGAGATTCGATTTTTGGATCGCTTTTTCTATATCTTTAATTGAACCTTTATCAAACGGTTGGATCGCAATGGTGCGAGGTTCGGGGATAGATATTGAGGCTAAAGATTTTAAAACACACGGACTGCCGTAGTAATCTACGTTAATATTTTCAACCAGGGAAGGAGATGCTCTTCCGGTACGAACTCCAGCTAATTTTTTCTTTAATGATTCCAAGCTTTTTTGCATCTTCCCTTCGGTATCTCTTATTAATGCATCCATTTCTATCTCCCTCCCTTTTTTGTTTTTGCGTCTGTCACCAATGTGCCGACATTTTTTCCTAAAACTGCTTTTTCTACATTGCTCGGTTTTAACAAGCTTAATACTATTAATGGAATGTCATTATCACGACAGAGCGAAGCAGCAGTTGCATCCATTACTTTCAAGCCTTTCAGAATTCTTAAATATCCTAAACGTTTAAATTTTCTGGCATCCTCGTGCACCATCGGATCCTTATCGTAAACCCCGTCTACTTTAGTTGCTTTGATTAAAACATCAACATCTAACTCTGCTGCTCTGAGCGCTGCGGTGGTATCGGTTGAAAAATAAGGATTGCCGGTTCCGGCTGCTAAAATTACAACGCGGCCTTTTTGCATATGCCTGATCGCCCGTCTCCTGATAAACGGCTCGGCAATTGACTGCATATCGATGGCGGTTTGAACCCTAGAATGGATCCCTTCTCTTTCAAGCGAATCTTGCAAAGCCAGGGCATTGATAACTGTAGCCAGCATTCCCATGTAATCAGCCTGAGCCCGGTCCATCCCTTTTTCTGATCCCTTTAGTCCGCGGAAAATATTACCGCCTCCAACTACAATTGCAGTCTGGACACTATGTTTTCTTACTTTTTTTACTTCATTAGCAACCAGGGCCATCATTTCAGGATCCAGGCCAAAGCGGTGTTTGCCGCCAAAAATTTCACCGGAGAGTTTGAGGAGGATACGTTTGTATTTAGGCTTGGGCATACTATATTGCATTATAGCAAAAAAACAGACAACGGAGTAGAGATCAGTTTATTTCTTTTAAAAATCTAGCAGCGTTCAATATTTTTGTCCTTCCAAATTGTTTAACTTGTAAAAGAGCTTTATCTCCAGTAATTAAATACTCGGCATTCGCAGAAATTGCGGCTTCAAGAAATTTATTGTCGGACGGGTCAGAAACAACGACATTTACTCTAAATTCTTGAGTTACAATATGTCCAAACTTAGAGATAATCAATTTTATATTATCCTTCTGCTCTTGCGAGAATTTAAACTTCGGATACTCCAATACCCGTTCAAGCTCCTTTAATGTTTCTTCAGACAAATAGAGTTGTAATTCATTTTTGACACATTTTTCGAGAATTGTTCGTTCTTTTCCGTTATACCCCAGCGCAGAAATAATGATGTTTGTATCAAGAATTACTTTTTTCTTGACCATTTTATCGCTTTATTAATGTCGGCCTTTTTAATTCCATGATCCTTAAATTGGTTTTGTATATCCATGCAAATTGATTCAATTTCTTTTTTTGGGGCCTTGTCCTCAGTTTTTTTTAGCAAAATATAATCCTTTCCTGTAATCAGATAGAAGGTATCTAATGGCTTAGCTCCCTTAATTTCAATTTTTCCTTTTTTGTCAGCTTCCAATAATTGCTCTCTAATCATCGTTATTCACCTCAAAAACATTATAACTTTACCTAGACACATAGTCAATTGATGCTCAGTTTTTGCTTATATGTCCTCAACAAGACGGATTGTATACATAAAACTACTTGAAAATTTGGTCCCAAAGGATCGGTGTATTCATATCTCTCCATTAACTGCCTGAATAATCTAAAAGTGACTGCTCCTTTTATGCTATACTTATTTTAGGAAATAATTTTCCTCACCTATGTATATATCGATACTTTTTAGCGGATATTTCAGTGAAAAACATCTACCCCAAAAAATATGATGTAATTGTAATCGGTGCCGGGCATGCTGGGATCGAAGCAGCTCTTGCTGCGGCTAGATTAAAATGCAAAACTTTGCTCCTAACAATTAACTTGGACACCATCGCTTTTATGTCATGCAATCCGGCCATGGGCGGACCGGCAAAGAGCCAGTTGATAAGAGAAGTTGATGCTCTTGGCGGGCAGATTGGTATTTCAACTGATCTAACTTTCCTTCAGATGAAAACTTTAAATACAACTAAAGGCCCGGCGGTGCATGCTCTGCGAGCACAATCTGATAGAGATGAATATCACTTACTTATGAAGCAAGTTCTTGAAGAACAGGAAAATCTTGACTTAAAACAAGATATTGTTGAGGAAATTCTACTTGGTAGGGGGGATAAGGTAAGGGGGGTGAGGACGGTTTTGGATACAATTTATCACGGGAAAACCGTAGTTGTAACAACCGGAACATTTTTGAACGGTGTGATCCACACTGGCATGAAACACCAGGAAGCCGGGCGAGCGGGAGAGCCGCCTGCAAAAAGTTTATCCAAAAGTTTAAAGAAAATTGGATTAAGACTGGGGCGACTTAAAACCGGAACTCCTCCCCGACTGAACAGAAAATCTATAAACTTTAAAAAGATGAGTATTCAACCTGGTGACGAACCTCCAAAAATGTTCTCTTTTCTTTGGGAATATAGTCAGTACCTGAAATCCCTGTCCAACCCTGTTAATCCCTGTTCATCCCTGAGTCAGGTTCCATGCTACTTAACTCGTACTAATAAGAAAACACACAAAATAATTAAAGCTAACTTAGATAGATCCCCATTATATGCTGGAAAGATTAAAGGAGTGGGGCCCAGGTATTGTCCATCGATAGAAGATAAGATTGTACGGTTTCCGGATAAAGAGAGCCATCAATGCTTTATCGAACCGTGCGGGAGGAAGACGGAAGAAATATATGCCCAAGGATTAAATACCTCCCTCCCGGAAGATGTTCAGTTAAAAATGCTCAGATCTCTGGCCGGTTTAGAAAAGGTTGAGATTATGCGTCCAGGATATGCTGTTGAGTATGATTACGTTCCCTCATCGCAATTAAAATATTCTTTAGAAACAAAAAAAATAAGTGGTCTTTTCTGTGCCGGACAGATTAATGGAACGTCTGGTTATGAAGAAGCTGCAGCGCAAGGGATCATTGCCGGGATAAATGCTGCCATGAAAGTAAAAAAGAAAGAACCACTGATACTAAAACGGGATGAAGCATATATTGGAACTTTGATCGATGATCTGATCACTAAAGAAATTGACGAACCGTACCGCATGCTAACCTCACGGTCAGAATATCGGCTGGTTTTACGGCAGGATAACGCAGACCTTAGATTGACTGAAAAAGGTTATAAAGTCGGCCTGATTGCAAAAGACAGATATAATGCATTCAAGAAAAAGAAAGCTGCGGTAGAAAAAGGAAAACCGATATCAGCCGAAGTAAAAGAGCAGCTTGAGATTCAAAAAAAATATGCCGGCTATATTCGGATACAGAACACTCAAATCGAGCGCTTTAGAAAAATGGAAGATCATAAAATCCCAAAGAACATCAATTACAAAAAGTTAAGGGGTGTTTTTTCTAACGAGGCACTCAACAAGCTCGAATATCATAAGCCGCCAACGGTTGGACAGGCCTCCCGCATTGCAGGAGTTTCACCCGCTGATATTTCTGTCCTGCTGATTCATCTTGAAACTTTACGCAGAAAGGATGTCAGCTCTAATTTTCTCCATCATCCGCATATAAAAACGAAGGTTGTGAATAGTTAAAAGTTGAAGCGCAGCGATT
>JBHPMS010000047.1:0-4504 GCA_042563095.1 Candidatus Margulisiibacteriota bacterium | reverse complement strand
CTGAGAAAACTCTTGTTTTTTAACGTTACCAAATGTAAAGGTGGTATTCAAGCACGGTTTAATATTGCCGTCCGGAAATACGTAAGCTACAATCCAGGGGCTTAGACATCTGGCATTATATTCTTTTGGAATATAGTTTTTATTATTATAATACTCGCGCATTTCTGCAAGTGAGAGGTTTGGGTAAAAATCGATTGAAAAGTCTTCTTTTGCCTGGCGAATCTTTTCTATGTTAGCAAACAATTTTCCCGGATCAATCCCCGGATCATAGATAAATCCCTGCCAGCTCTCAGATGAACAGGAAAGCAGTTGGTCAATTTCTTCTTGTTTAGCATACGTTTCTTTTTCTAAGAATATTAAGTTGTGAAAAGTCAGCGAATCCGCCCCCGCCTCTTTCGCAACAGCTAATAATTGTTCCAGTTTGTCGTAATTATACTTCGTAATCGTACAATTAAGATTAATAAGTGGTCTCGCATTTTTGATTTTTAATTTGACATTTTTAATTTGTTTCAGTCCGTTCATGATTTTCCCATAAAGTCCGGGCAGTCCCCGTATTTCATCATGCAGCTCTTTTCCTCCATCAAGCGAAAGATTAAGTTCATCCAGGCCAGAAGCGACCAGCTCCTCCGCCATCCTCTCAACCAGAGCTCCGTTGGTCACCATTAAGCAGTGGAGGTTTTTCTCTTTAATATATTTTATTAAATCGATACAGCCAGGATAAACCAGTGGCTCCCCGCCGAAAAGAGTTATATTTGGTTTAAAGCTTGAAACCTGATCGATGACTTTTTTAAGGTCGTTAAGCTCAAGGTCCTTTTTTATTTCATCCCCGAGCAATTGTTTGGTAACACCCGATTCTCCCCACTGCCCGCACATTTTGCAGCGTAAATTACAACGGTGTGTTAGAAAGAGAGTTATCGCTTCGGGGTTAGCTGCTGCTCCATTGCCATAGTTATAGTAATAGAAAGCTTTTGCTCTTTTTAAAAACACCTTAACAGCGTAATCAGGCTGCCGGATTGCTTTTAATACCAACCGTTTTAGATTGCGTTTTTGGATCATATTTTTCGGAAGCCTGAGACTAAACGTCTCGGCTTCCTCCTCCTCTATTAATCATATGGAAACCGCGAAGTTTATTCGCTGGTTTCCATCTATTTCAAACTAGTACCTCCTTAAAGGTTTCGATTATTCTAACTAAATCTGCTTCTTGCAGCAAGGGATGGGTTGGAAGAGTTAGTAATCTCTCTGCCAGAAAACAGGCATTTGGGAATTCTTCTTTTTTATAGCCAAGGTCAAAGATATGGTGTAGAGGCTTGAGATACATGCGAGAAGTATCAATGCCGATCTTAGCAAGTTCGGTCTCTATCTTTAGCCGGTCTTCCGGTTCTTTAAATAGTAAGGGAAAGCGATTAAAAGCAGGGTAAGCATTATCCGATATTTGAGGAAGAATAATGCTTTTCACCCCTTCAAGTTCTTGAATATAACGGGATCCGTTCATATATCTTTTTTCGGAACTGGCAGCAAGCTTATCTAATAATGATAGTCCAATTCCTGCCTGGTAATCAGAAAATGCGGTTATCTCAAAAGACTCGCGTACTGTATTATCTTTAAAGCGAGAGATAAAAGGATAAAGAACCGCAAAAATGCTTGGTTGCATCGCCGCTGCAACTGCTGTCATTTTAAACGGCTGCAACAGCTTGTTAATGACCGTTGGTTTTTCGATTTTTCCGATTTCCACCGATAAACTGGCTGCAATTTTTTCTGCTTTTGTAAAAATGACTCCACCGCCGTTGGTCGGCAGGTTTTTCCCGCGATTAAAACTAAAAACCACAGCATCCGAGAAATGTCCTACACTTATATTGTCATATTTGCTCCCCATCGCCTGAGCAGCATCTTCTATGATAAATATATTTTCAAAAGCTGGTTTTATTTTTTCAATATTATATTGAGGAATACCAAAAAGGTGAGTTGGCACAATTGCCAATGTTTTATCATCCACCACATCTCCTAATAGCTCCAGGTCCAGATTAAAATCTAATAATGAAATATCACAAAGCACCGGTTTAAGGCCGGCTTGCAAAATTGGGGGCACAACTGAAGTTGCGGTATAGGCTGGAATAATTACCCTGCTTTTGTCTGTTTCTTTTTTTAAGGCATTGCATATAAAAAAAAGTGCCGCAGTTGCACTACCGGAAAGCTCAACACTTTTTAGATGAAAATACTCCGCTAATGCAGCTTTAAATTTTACAGTAGAGCCAGAATTGCCCGCCAGGATATTAGCTAGCCCTATTTCATACCCTATCTGCGAAACTCTTCTAAACATTTATTTCTCCGCTTTTAACATAATCACCGGGGCCGAAAAGCCGATTTTTTCTGTCTTGGTTATTCTAAAATTATACTTACCCAATAAATTTCTCATCTCTTCAAGTGAATACATCATCAATGGAAGCTTTCTAACCGTGGCATCGTAAAGCGGGGCTAAGGAATATTTTACAAACAATAAAATGTTTTTACGGTTGCGAAAGTCAAAGATAACTTTCCCTCCCTTTTTTAAGGTCCGATGGATTTCAGATAAAGTTTTTTCTACTACCTCTTTTGATGGGAGATTAAAAATGACATTTACGCAGACGATGCAATCAAAATAATCGTTTTCAAAAGGAAGGAGCGTTGCATCTGCCTCATACAGCTTAACCGCGGAGCCCAGTCGCCGCTCTGCCGCCAGGGTTCTCTCCTTTGAGTTATCCAGACCGAATAGTTCAAAACTTGACTCTTTCAGCCTCTGTAAAAAGAGCCCCTCACCACAGCCAATTTCCAAAAGCTTCCCATTTAAACTCTGGCACCAGAGCAAGGCTTTCTCACGAACCTTATTCTGCAAATAACCGGCCGAATACTCTCCTTGCTCACCTGCTTTTGAAAAAATGTCTAGTATTTTACGGTATAATTTTGTGATCATATTACAAAACCTTGTTAGCGTGCCTCTTTATTTTTTCCCTTAATGCATTGAATTTTAAAAATTTCGATATAAATTCATTTCCCGATTGCATTCCCTTGATCGCAACAAAGATTGTATCAACCACTCCCACCACCCTAAACTCCTGAGATTCGATAAGCTCTTCCGTAATTGCCCTGTTTACGCCATCAATATAAAACGGATGCTTTTTATCATAATAATCATGCAAGACAATAATTCCACCGTCAATTAATTTATTCTTCCAGATTCTTATGTCTTTTTTTACGTCCTCACATCTATGCGATCCGTCTATATATAACAGACGGATATCAATATTTAAGTTCATTTCCGCTTCTATTGACGTTTTAAAGACCGGAACAATTATTCTCTGATCTATCAGCAGCTTGCAGTTTTTTTGAAACGCCGCTTTAACCGGGGCGTTTAATTGCGGATCTACCGCATAAACCTTGTCTCCTCTTCCCATTGCACCTTCGGCCAATGAAACCGTTGAGGTTCCCTTATAAGATCCAATTTCGCAAATTTCGCCCCGCCCCCACCCTGCTTTTGCACAGCTATACAAAAAAAGATTTTCAATGTACGAGGTCAGCCCCGCCCTTTTAAGCAAAAAAAAGAGAAAAACAAAGTCCCTAAAATATAATAGTGTTATCAAAAAATCAAATATTTTTCTAATATTTTTTTTCATCTTGTTTATTAGTTAATGCTTTCATTGACTTCTCTGCAACCTCTTCAACCGAAACCTTCTGCATGCATTCCAATTTATCACAGTTTGTCTCGTTGCAGGGGGCACAATAGGTCTTGTGATAAACCACCGCAGCCCTCTTATTGATATTGCGCGGATCGTAGCGCATCAAATCTCCTGGCCCAAAGAGAGCAATCTGTGGGACCTTTAAAACTGCAGCCAGATGCATCGGTCCGGTGTCGTTTGAAACCATAAGGTGTCCAGTTCGGATTAGGCAACCCAACTCGAATATTGACAGTTTTTGACACAAGTTTATTGTGTAGGGACAACTTTCACTTATCTCGTTTATAATCTTTCCTTCGTTCCCTGTTCCAGTTAGAATAAATTTAAATCTACCCTTTGAGTTTAATTTGCTAATCAGTTCAATATATTTTTTTGTCCCCCAGCGGCGTGATGGCATACCCCCTGGATGAATGACAACTACTTTGTCTTTATCCTCTATTCCGTTTTCTTTTAATAGTTTCTTGACCCTGGCTTGAACCTCGGGCTTTATATTTAAGACAACTTCGCGTGAATATACTTTTGCCCCGATTTTTTTTACCAGTTCAATATCATAATCCATTTCATACTGTGTCCCATTATCTGTTTCTACAATGGAAATGTCAAAAAATTGTCCCCTTCTTTCTGTATTTCTACCGGCACATTTTTTTGCATTGATTAGATCAATCAAAATACTAAGCTTTATTGAAGCAGGCCAGCTAACAATGGTCCGCATATTTATCGCCAGGTCGTAATTATTATGGCGCAGTTTACATATGGTGTTTAAGCTTTTTAGCCCTCCTCCAAACCCCTTAGTGGCA
>JBHPMS010000049.1:0-4465 GCA_042563095.1 Candidatus Margulisiibacteriota bacterium | reverse complement strand
CAAGCACAACCGGAATTCCTTCAACCTGATTATTTTTTTGCCAGGTAAATTTTCCTCCCATACTGGCGGGTAATCCATTTTTTAGCAGCAGCGCAACACTTAAAAATCTTCTCGGCCTCCATTTTAGCCCCAGATCAACCTCGGCCCCATTCCCCAAAGCTCCGGCCATGGCACCGGTAGAAACAGAACAATTCTGGCTAAAATATTTAAGACTACCACCGAATGCAAGATTGCTCCTTATTTTTTTACTGTAAGCTAAATAATAAATCGAAGCAGAATAATCTGAATAAGCATAAGGAGCCGAAACAACCGCGCCGGATGCAGTATTGGTTAAGGTCGTGAGAGGAATCGACCCGGTAGCTGCAGAAACAGACCCGGCCCCAAAAGTACCGAGCGGACAAGTTTCGGCAATACCAACTGAAAAATAATTAATGTCCTCCATCAATTTCCCCATCATCGTAACAACTTTTAATTTTGGATAATCAGACAAACCGGCTGGATTGATAAATATCCCTGAGGCATCAGAAGAAAGTGCAGCATAGGCTTTGCCTAAAGCCAGCGGCCGGGCTCCTAAACCAACCTCACTCAGGTCGGCAAACGCAAAGGCTGCCGCCCGGCTTAAAAAAAATAGCAAAAATAAGACATAATATCTCCGCACTACAGGTCGATTATATTGGCTTTAACTCTATTTGTCAACGCGGCCATTTATCTGCTAAAATCAATATGATGGACATCAAAAAAATACGAAACTTTTGTATCGTTGCTCACATTGACCATGGCAAATCTACCCTGGCCGATCGTATGCTGGAAGCTACCAAAACGATCGATCCGAGGGAAATGAAAAACCAGGTCCTCGACTCGATGGACCTGGAAAGAGAACGCGGGATTTCGATTAAGGCAAAAGCGGTCCGTTTAGAACATAAAGGATTCATCTTAAATTTAATTGATACTCCCGGGCACGTTGACTTTGGCTATGAAGTCTCGCGCGCCATGGCTGCCTGTGAAGGAGCGATCCTAATAATCGATGCAGCACAGGGGGTTGAAGCGCAGACTATTGCCAATGCCTATCTTGCAATCCATAACGACCTAAACATTATTCCAATTATCAATAAGATCGACCTTCCAAATTCTGATATTGAAAAAACAAAATTAGAATTAAAAAGTTCTCTTGGTATTAATCCGGATGATTGTTTGTCCTGTTCAGCAAAAGATGGCATTGGGATTAACGAGATTCTTGATGCAATAATTGAACGCATTCCTCCACCAAAAGGGAATAGCAAAGAAAAACTGCAAGCTTTGATCTTTGACTCCCATTATGATAATTACCGGGGAGTTTATTCTTATATCCGGATTGTGAATGGAAAACTAAAACCGGGCGAACAAATTACCATGATGAGCACCGGAATTAAATTCGAAGTTGAACAGGTTGGAGTTTTTAGGCCGGATTTCCAGGCAAGCAAACAACTTTCAGCCGGAGAAGTCGGTTATGTAATTGCAGGAGTAAAAGAAGTGTCTGACGCAAAAGTGGGAGATACAATCACCCATTCAAAAACACCGAGCAACCAACCACTCCCCGGATACAAAGAAGCCAAACCGATGGTCTTTTGCGGATTTTATCCGGTTAATGGTGAAGACTTTGAATTATTACACGAAGCACTCGAAAAATTAGCCTTAAACGATGCAGCCCTATTTTTTGAAAAAGAAACCTCCGGCGCTCTTGGCTTTGGTTTCCGTTGCGGCTTTTTGGGGCTTTTGCATATGGAAATTATTCAAGAGAGATTGGAGAGGGAATACTCTATTGCTCTGGTCGCAACCTCCCCCAACGTTATTTATAAAATAAACAAATTAAATGGAGAATCTTTTCTTTTAGATAACCCGAGCCAACTCCCCTCCCCTGGAGAAATCGAATCAACTGAAGAACCTTATATCAAACTTACAATTTATTCTCCTACCGAATATGTCGGGGCAATTATGGAGATGACCCAAAAAAAGCGGGGAGAATTTAAGAACATGGAATATCTTGACCCGACCAGGGTTGTAATAACTTATGAAATTCCTTTACAAGAAATCATCATTGAATTCCACGATCTTTTAAAATCAGTAACCAGGGGTTATGCCTCAATGGACTACGAACAGATCGGCTACCAAAAATCTGACTTGGTGAAAATGGACCTGCTTTTGAACCATGAACCGGTCGATGCACTCTCATTAATTGTTCCGAGAGAAAAGGCATACTATATTGGAAAAGGTTTAGCCGAGAAATTAAAAAAAGTTATTCCCCGCCATCAATTTGATATTCCGATCCAGGCTGCAGTTGGAGCAAAAGTTATTGCTCGAGAAACAGTCCGCGCAATCCGCAAGAATGTTCTGGCCAAATGTTATGGTGGTGATGTAACCAGAAAGCGAAAGCTACTTGAAAAACAGAAAGAAGGAAAGAAACGGATGAAACGGATCGGTTCAGTTGACGTCCCTCAGGAAGCCTTTATGGCCGTGCTTAGGATTAATGAATAGTCTCTATATCCATATCCCGTTCTGTAAAAGCAAATGCCACTATTGCGATTTTGTGTCGTACGCGGGGAAAGAGGAGCTGATTGAAAAATACATTGATTCCCTCATCCTGTCCCTCGACTCCGCTCGGGACATCCTTCTCCCAAGAGGAGAAGGACTTGCTACAGTTTATTTCGGTGGAGGAACACCATCTCTTTTATCACCCACCCAACTAAATAGAATCCTCTCATCTCTCACCTCTCATCTCTCATCTCATGCAGAGATCTCGCTGGAAGCCAATCCGGCAACAGCTGATTATGAAAAACTAAAAGCTTTTCGTGAGCTGGGAGTAAACAGGTTATCGGTCGGTGCGCAAACATTTATTGATAAACACCTAAAAGTTTTGGGAAGAATTCACTCTGCAGAAGATATTTATCAATTCTACAATGATGCCCGCAGAGCTGGTTTTACGAATATAGGAATTGACCTGATCTTCGCCCTCCCCAATCAAACTTTTTCTGAATGGAAAAAAGATGTGGAGGAAGTTCTAAAATTTAATCCCGAACATATATCCATTTATAATCTGGAGATTAAAAAAAAATCCCATCTCTCATCTCTCGTCTCACACCTCCCGGACAACGATACCGAAGCAGACATGTTTGAGTTTGCAATCGAAAGCCTAAAACAAGCTGGTTACAAACACTACGAAATCTCCAACTTTGCAAAACCTGGATTTAAATGCCAGCACAACCTGGCCTACTGGCAAAACAAGAACTATCTCGGCATTGGTACTGGTGCCCACTCGCATATAAACAAGGGCAGTGCAGCTGACAGACAAGAAACCATTTTCATGGGCTTACGTTTAATTGATGGAATCGAAAAAGAAAAGTTTGAAGGCTTCGAAAAAGAAGTAGCGGAATTAATAAATGACGGATTGCTCAAAGAAAACGGCAAAAACTACAAATTAACCCAAAAGGGAATAATGCTCGGAAATTTGGCCTTTGCGCAATTCGTGTGAAATTTCTTGTAAAAGTACACGATATACATGTAGAGGGATGAAAAACAAAACCCTTTATTTGGTTGCTAAAAAAGCCTCAGCCTGTTGAGGCTTTTTTGCTTTTTAAGAGTTGCTTTTCAATTTTTCATGACGAAGCTTTTCTAATTCCTTGCGTAACGGCCTCCAGTATTTGATATCTTTTTTCCTTTCAACCATTTCTTCTTTCTTTAGCTTTATACTCAGGTTGTCAAAATCTGATCTGATAGCAGCAGATATAAGACGTCTTTTTTTTATGCATTTTGTTGCTGCATCCGGGTATTTTTTTGCCAGATCAAATAAAGTTTTCGGATTTCTGCACTCCAGCAACCACCATTTTACTTTTTCCCGTGGTGGATTACTGTCCATATTCAACAGAATATCATTCTCGACCAATCTCTTCAGCATGAACCAATCTTTGTCACGCTGTGTCTTTTTGCTCTTTACCAGATCCGATAAGCCAATCACATCAATTTCATGACCAAATCCTAAATTAATCCTGTTTCTGCGCTTCCAGAGCTCTTTAAATTTATCACAACCTCTCATTTTTGACATAATATCAATTCTTAAATCTGCTACTCCCTTTGCCTTGCAGCGGAAATGGCAAGCATGCCCTTTATCCAGATATTTTTTCTTGAATTCTGGAACATAGATTGATTCAGCTTTTAATTTTTTTAGTGCTCGTTTTAATCTGGATAAATTGTTCTTTTCGCAAAGTATTACAAAATCAGAATCACGGCTGAATTCAGCAGCACCATAGGCAATACAAGCCTGTCCGCCTATTAAAAGACATTTAACCTTATTTTTCTCGAAAGTAAAAAGGACTTTGAGGATCGGGTTCTCCATCAAGACTTCCTCCCATCGAAAAATAAAGCTGCCATAATTTAGTTGTTTCTTTGAAACGTTTTTTTGGGGAAAAACGAAGCCACTCCTCAGCTTCGCAAT
>JBHPMS010000048.1:0-4496 GCA_042563095.1 Candidatus Margulisiibacteriota bacterium | reverse complement strand
GTAATACACAAGAGCACCAAGGGTTTATGTATTTTCCTATTATAAGCCATATTTTAAGCCTTGTTCTTGTTGTAAAGGTCTCGAATTCGAGACCTTTACAATTCCCCGTTAACTGCCTTTTTTAGCGCCGATTTCTAACGGTTTAATCTATATGGTTCGGTTGAGGAGTGAGTGAAGAGATTTCTGGTTCGTTTGGAGCCTGCCTGCCGGCAGGCGGCCTAAGAAGTGAGAGTATGGATAACTTCTCCCCCAAAATAACCTGTATAAAGTAAACACAAGTATTTTGTCATTTATCCCGATATAATATGTATAGTCCGCATTTTAAAAGGAAGCTATTACATGAGCAATCTCAGCATACAAGGCTTTTATCGGCGCTATGATACCAATCATGACGGAAATATTTCACCAAACGAAATAAATTCAAATAATGCTGCATTCACAAAAGCATTTCTGCTGGTAAATAAAAAGGTCCAGCTTACACTTTTAAGTAAAATGAGCGAGAAAAATAAATTAGCTCTGCTTAGAAGTATTCAGGAACATGCCCGCAGTGCTGGAGACAGAAAATCTCTAAAATGTTGCCAAAAAGCAGCATCTATTGTCGGAGTCAGCATTTTATCAAATATACGGCCAATCAACAATTTTCAGGATCTGGCTTTAAACACCTTAACATTTATGCATAAAAACTTTGAATATGTGAAAAATTCTGTCAATCCCAAAAGTAGAGACGCGGCGGAATGGTCAGGAGAGCGGATCTTGGCAGAAGGCAATTATAATGGGTGCGTTGAAGCGGTAAAGCTTTTTATTGAATTATATAACAAAGTGGCTTTGCGGAAAGGATTTAAAGCAGTAACTATCACATATTTAAGTTCTTTTAACCTTTCTTGGGCAACACCAAAAAATCTTGCAAGCGGGCAACCCCCTTCGGGACACGCTATGGTCGAATTGAAACAAGCCGGTCGTGTATTGTTAATTAATGCAGCGAGGTTTGAACATCCCATTCTGTCCAAGAGCAGGCAGGACAAATCATCAATTTTTTTGGCTAAACATGCTTTTATTATAAATGCAGACAAAAGTGGAAAATATTTTATGGATATAAATGGCCATCCGGAACAGTATCAGTTGTTTGGAAGAGGGATCGTTCCAATGAGGCAAGAGAATCCAAAAGATTTATTTGATCCAACCGCCTCAAATGGTGCAACCAGAATTGCGGTCAAAAAATACTTAAAATAAAAAAAGATCCTTGTTTTTTTATTTTCTCTTATTGTTTTGCTTTGCTTCAGCCACAAACCTGGCCGATTCTTCAACGCAGCCAACACAAGAAAGTTTTCGATTATAAAATCTTTGCCAGTCAAAAGTATACTCAAAGATACCAAGCGCAATGAATATGATAAGTGTAATTGCCGCGATTATAATTGCCAGCACCTCACCAACAGTTTTCTGCTTTCCTTTTTGCTGCGCAGCAATTGTCCAAAGCTGATAGGCATAACCAAAAACAAGAAAGAGGAGTAAAAATATTACCCAGAGCAAAATGCTAAAAATTCCAGCAATAATCATTTACCTGCTTTCAACCTCTTCTTTTGCTCATCCAGAGTGTCAAAAATTATCTTTGACGCATGCGGAACTTTTTGATAGATCTCCCTGATCCGCTCGATTTTATCCAGGTTCCCCTGCACCCGCAAAGTAAAATGTTCTTTATATTTCGCTTCGGAATAATCTATGCCTAAAACCTGCTTAAATAATTTCTTCAGATCTTCATACTTTGGGATATATCCGGTCGGGGTTTTGGTCGCAGCAACCTCCCCGTTAACACGCAGCTCCATCCATTTTACCCAAACCGCCTTATCCTTTATCCCACTGATAAATTTGCCATCTTTGTCTTTTAAAAAGTAATTGACTGCAAAGATTTGTGGTTGTTTCTTTAACTTTGTGCCAAATTCTAAATATTTGTTAATATAATCTGCTAACGGAATTGAAACGAAGTCTAAATTAGACATTACGTTAAACTTTCTAATCCCCGACTTTCCTAAAGTCGCAGCAGTCGTCTCTGACTCAATTGAAGCCCCCATCGTAATTACTCCGTGTACCCAATCAAAGGCCTGTTTAACCGGTACCCAGGTATCAGAATCACGACCACCGTAAATAATACCACCAACTTCAACACCGGCCGGATCATCAGCTAATCGATCCCGGTTCTCAAGCGCATTGATTCGAATCGTATATCTTGCATTCATATGTGATGGTTTGATCTCTACCCCTTTCCCATCCTGCTTCCCCTTTACCCATTCACCAGAATAGTTTATCCCCTTTTCCGGCATCTCCCGGTCGTCCCCTAACCAGTGCGGAAAACCATCGGTTATTAAAACGTTTGAAAAAATAACCTCTCCGGGAGAAGTTAAAGCTTTATATATCTGCGGGTCGCCTTTGGCATTAACATCACGGATTATTCCAAATATTCCGGCTTCAACGTTCGCTGCCATACATTTTCCATTTTTATTCCTAAGATAAGCAATATCATCTCCGATAATCGACTCCCCCTGGATCATCGAGGTCGAAGTTTTACCGCAGGCACTGGGGAAAGCACCGGTGAAATAAGTCACTCGATTTTTCGAACCATGCACACCCATTACCAGCATATGCTCTGCCAACCACTCTTCCCGAGAAGCTTTTTTGATAGCTAATCGGAGTGATAGCTTTTTTAATCCAACGGTGTTCCCCGCATATTGTGTGTTGGTGCTATATACCACATTGTCTTCTAGATCAATGTATACTCTACGTTTATCTACATTTTTGCTAACACCATTTTCTAATTCGCCAGCTGTGTGGACAAACCTGAAAAAATCCTTCGCCTGCCTGAATTGTTCGTACCCGCTGCGATAAAGAATTCCTTCAGAGTGGGCAACGTAGCTGGAATCAGTTATCTGAGCTGCGGAGATTGAAAAATCAGAATTGATTGGACCAAGACAGAAGAAGCAAATATACATCTCCTTCCCTTGCATGCTGTCTTTCAAGAATCCGTGAACTTCTTCTAATCCCTTTGCTTTATCGGTTGAATTAATATTTGGCCCCAGATCAACACCTGGTGCCAATAAATATTTTGTGTTGGCCTTGTCTCTCGCCTGGTCTTTCATGCTGTCAAAATGATAGGTGTGCCCGCCTGTCTTTAATTTAAACTCTTCTCTATTTTCTATAGTCTTGTTCCTAATATACTGCGCATCTGCTTCTGAATCGGTCCTTACAAAAACAGAGTCCGGATTGCAATGCTCAACATATTTTTCAACAAAAGCTAATAGTCGCGGATTTTTTAAATCCTCCAGTTTTTTATTTTCCTTCTCCCCTAATTTACTTTTTAATGCCATGGGTTCCTCCAAAAGTGTAGTATGTATTTAGTATAACTGGTAAATTTTGTTGCTGTCAACTATAATTAATTCATGCACAAAAAACTAGAACTCCTCTCCCCCGCCGGTAGTTTAGAAAAACTAGAGACCGCAATCCGCTTTGGAGCAGACGCAGTTTATGTTGGAGCAGGGCCCTACTCTCTCCGCACTGGAAAAACTAATTTTTCTATCTCAAACCTCAAGCAAGGGCTTGTCTTTGCTCACAAAAACAAAGCTAAAGTTTATCTGGCCATGAACATCTATGCTTTTGATGAAGATATGAAAAAGATGAAAGATTATCTAATAAAAGCGATTGCTGCCGGAATAGACGCTGTAATAGTATCTGATCCTGGTGTCGTAAAGACAACTCGCGATCTGTCTGTACCCATCCATCTAAGCACGCAGGCCAACACTTTAAACAGCGAAGCGGTTAGGTTTTGGCAGAAAAATGGAGTTAAGAGGATAATCCTTGGGCGGGAAGTAAGCTTGAAACAAGCCAGGCAGATAAAAAAGAATAATCCAAAGATGGAGATTGAACTTTTTATCCACGGAGCGATGTGCATGTCCTATTCCGGGCGCTGCTTACTTTCTAAACATATGACCGGCCGCTCCGCCAACCGCGGGGAATGTACCCATCCTTGCAGATGGGAATATCAGCTTAAAGAAACAGAGCGGCCAAATGAAGAGTTTACAATCGAAGAAGACCAAAACGGAACCTATATTATGAATTCAAAAGATCTTTGCATGATCAAATATATAAATAAGATAAAAAAAACAGGAATTGATTCAGTTAAAATCGAAGGGAGGATGAAATCACCTTACTATGTCGCGCTGACAACCAAAATTTATCGAGAAGCTATTGATTCCAGGAAATATAATCCAAACTGGCAAAAGGAACTGGAAAAATTATCCCACCGTCCCTACTCTACCGGTTTTTATCTGGAAGAGGACGATCATGAAAATTTCAGGAACGGCTCAAATGAAAGGAATTATACTTTTATCGGTACAGCAGTAAAACATGGCCAGGCAAGCAATACAATTGAAATAAATAGCCGCAATTATTTTGCGGTTGGCGACAAGCTTGATATTATAGATCCAAAAGCTAAAGAAGTAAAAACTGTT
>JBHPMS010000046.1:0-5082 GCA_042563095.1 Candidatus Margulisiibacteriota bacterium | reverse complement strand
AGCAACTTAAAGCTTTAGGAATCAAAACGGATAATACAACCTTTGGTATTTTGCCTGGAGATCCTTACAGCGAGGAAGCTGCTATAAAATGCGGAGAGGAAGGAATTCCTTTTAAACTTTCAGTACATTTGATGCAAAAAAGACTCTTCCCATCTCCCGATTCGGTCCCCACTGATGAAGCCCTTGACGAATATGCAAGAACTGTTCTCCATACAATCAATACTCTAGTTCCTACTGAAATTACCTTTTTAGGTGATATGCATGCAACAAATCGTTATTTGTCAGGTCTCTACGTAATGCAATTCTATCATGAAAGAGTTTTACCATATTTATCAAAAGATCTACAAGAAAAATATAACTATCCAAGTGATCTTAGACCTAGGTTAGCTTACGATGGCAGGCTACAAAATAATCCATACTTTCCTTGGACAGATAAGCAGATCGCTGACCAAAGGGGTTATACAATTTATGGCTCTAAATATGGTATTAAAGTAGATCCTTCCGGTAAAACTATTGTCCTAGCCCCCACCAGGAAATTTCTAACATTACCCAATTTCAAACCTCCGCTTATGGTAAAGGATCGTTTTCAAGCTGCAGATTCAAGAGAATTTAAATCATTCTTGTTAAAACTTCAGTTTGCTTTCTCCGATAAAAGCGAAAAAGAGAATGTAACGGTTGATATTTGGAAAAAATATTTTCCTGAATTTATGTGGGAAGAATTATACAGCTCATTTGGTCCTTTTTTAGGTTTAAATAATCTCTCGACTGAAACATGCAAAGGAGCATATTCTATTTTAGGTGATTTGCCAATCGTCTCAGCAGAATTATTTTATGATTTTTATATAGCCGATTTAGAGTTCGGAGATGATCAATCCACAAATCCTCCCTTTCTTAAATACTATTTATGGGATTATCGTCGTCCTTCTCTTTTTCTTCCTTATGGGGAAGAAGGTCATTTTTTGTCTTCCTTTAAAGAAGGAAAAGATGCACTTGAGAGAACCAATAATATCGAAGAAGGCCCCATTGCAAAATTGAGAAGAAAGAAACCAGATCAAAACGATATTCAAAGACTTAGAATTATTTATGAAGCATTAAAAGGATTTCCAATCTATGCGATTAATAATTTAAAAGAAGAAGATTTTGTAAAATCACGCAGCAAAGTATTTCTATCATCCAAAGCACGGATTGTAGTATAAGATTATTTCACTCTCTTAAAAGATGCGTCTCGATTTTTTTAACCGAAGTATTCACAATATGCTTTTCTGAAAGTCCAGCCTCTTTAACCAGTTTAATAGCAGAACGGAAGTCGCCGAGCATGGTGGAAACGTGGGAATCAGTCCCCAGAACCACAACCCAATCCTGTTTTTTCACTTCTTGCGCAATCTTGAGACAGCGCTCATAACTGCCCGGACGGGAGAAAGGGGAACTATTATTAATTTCAATTACTACCCGATTCTCTTTTGCAATTGTAACGATCCGCTCGAGATCGACCGGATGGGTAGGTGAGCCGGGATGGGCAATAATATTTATATATGGATATTTTTTGAAAGCTTTTTCGTATACCGGTGTATTTTTCTCTTCCCCCTGATTTTCGTAACCTAATCGGATATGCATCGCTGCCATGCAGACATCTAGAATTTTTAGTTCAGGAATTTCTAAGTCTATCGTTCCGTTTTCATCAATAATGTTACACTCTGCTCCACGCAGAATTTTTATACCGTCAATTTCTCGCGGGAGCATTCGGAGGTTTGAAAAATGATAATAGTGCGGTCCCCCTAGCATCGCTGGACCGTGATCAGTCATCGCAATCATTTCTAATCCGATCTTTTTTGCCTGACGGACGTAATCCTCGAGTGTTGAATACGCATGACCAGACGCTGTTGTGTGCAAATGCAGATCAGCAATTAGTCTCATTAAATAATAATACCACGCCCAATTTTTACAAAAAAGTGTGAAATTTCGACCCATTTTTATACGATAGAAGAACAGGGAGGCATATGCAATGGCCAGCATCAAGGATGGATTAAGCTTATGAATAGATAAAATGCTATTAACAGCAAATAGAATATCAAAATACGTAACAAACAAGGCCACTTAAATTAGATATACCTGTTGGTGGAGGTGATGCTGGTTTCGGATTACCTCAAAACAACCTGACCGAGCAATTGGAGTCAGAAGGAATTAAAATCTATAATTATTCTAGAACATATTTCACTTTTGACGTTCTTGACCTGCTATCCTTTTCTAAGTCGAGATCAAATTCGTTCTTACGTACATTATCCGGTATTGCACAAGATATGTTGCCAGAGGGCAAAATCATCAAGGGAATTTATATCGATCCAAATATTAACATTTTAGATTTACTCGATGTCTTTGATTATGGATCTAGCCCCGGGATTTCTTTCACTATCGCTAATGGGGAAACACTTAATATTAACCCTACAGGATACAGCGACCCAATGGCTCCCTATTTATCAACTGGACATAGACGCGGTCCATTGTTTGAACATCAAAATAAAATCCTAACTCCTGAAGATAGCATAAAAACATCCATTTCACACAATGAATGGGTTCTCCTTACCAAGCGATCTGTGAATGGAGTTAGAAATTTACAATATTTAATAACGATCATGATTGGTCAGCACCATGTTTCTCCTTATAAATTAGTACCAACTTTAAGAGAAGGTCTTTGGGGCCCTGAAGCAAATTCTGGGTATTATGGACCACCCTACGTTGAAGCTGGGGAGGGAGAATTTGGTTCTAGAAAATGTTTTGTCTCACATCAATACCAAAAGGCTTATGTGCAATTTGCTTTAAAACATATTAAATACAATGATTTTGTCCTGCGCAATCAAAGAGTAAGTAATTCAACAATTTCAGAATATAAATTGTCACAATTAATTTACCAAGTTTATACTTTTGAAGATGATGTTGCCAGAAAACACCCCCACTTAAGATCACCTTATATTTTTTCTTTCATTGCGGAATCATTAAGTTTATTATTAACCGAACATAAAAAAGGGGAAAGAAAAGTCCAAAACATCCCCCTATATAAGGATATTGAACAGTTGGTAAGATCTGTAAAACCAGACTTAAAACATTCTAGAGCTGAATATCAGCACTGTTCAAATTTGCTAGCTGACTTAGAAGTAAACTTTCTTCTTGAAATACTTACTCCCTGGCTAGAAAAAAAGCTGGTGTATGTAACTAAATATGTTGAAGAGTTTGGATGCCAATACTGCGGACCCGAAACTGTTTCTGTAAAATATGATGAATTTGACGAATTCTTTGCAAATTTTCTTTCCCTATTATCGGCAACAGAAAAAGGGAAGCGCAAAACTGCTAAACTAATGACAAAATGGCAGGAATTATATCCTAACAAAAGTGCTCGTTTGAGTGTGTTAAAAAAATATTTCTAAAACAGTAATGCCCATCAGATAATCTGATTTTCTTAGGTTCTGATAATCCCGCTCAGATTATCCTGGTATTATGAGATTCTTTTATTGCAGATCAGCTACTAATTTCATTAACTAAGAAGAGAATCGATTAATTCTCTAACCGGTGAAAACTTTTGATTTAAATCTAAAGCTTCTTCAAAGCTAATTACATCTCCCATGGGGTAACGCAATTTGGGAAGATAAATATTAATTGCCAAAATATTATCTTCTATCTTAGACAAATCTGAATAGATATTTATTGCTGCAGATAGTAATTTATCAAGATGGTGTGTTTTTTCAATCTTTTTTCCAGCTTTAATGATTAATGCTTTTAATAACTTTTCTGTCGCCTGATGAATGTGATAAATAATAATATCTGCATGACCCTTCTGTTCAATTAATAATTTAACCGTATCAACATCATGCCCGGCTAAAGTTATCCATTCCTGACAATCAGCTGCGCTCATAAAGTGTTTTTCCTTTTGTGGCAATATCAACCCAAAAACTCATTTTCTTTTCTTGTTTTTTCTTGATTTCTTCAGGTGAAGATACAATCAAATCTAATCCGTAATTTCTTGGAAACAAAGACTTACTAATTTGTAAAGCCAATTTATTTTTGTCTTTTCCTGAATCATCAATTACCAACAAATCAAGATCACTTTTTTCAGTCGGTTGTCCATTTGCATAGCTTCCAAAAAGATAAATTTTTTTCGGATTCACATTGACTTTTATTTCATTAACAATTGTTTTTATTTGTTCCTGACTAAGCATACTAAATTATACCACGCCTCTTTTATGCAAAAAAGTGTGTTTCATGTCTGATGCTCAAGCCCTGATTCTCTGGTATTCCGAGATTCTTTCAAACCGATCAGCTGCTAATTTCATTGATTATATTGTCGGGAATGTCAAAATTTGAATGGACATTTTGGACGTCGTCATGTTCTTCTAGGGTTTCGATCAGTTTTAAAATCTTTTGAGCAGTTTCCTGATCTTCAATTTTAACTCTATTTGACGGATTCATCGTAACCTCGGCATTAGAGGGAATGAATTTTTTAGCCCTCAGTTCATCTCTAACTTTTTCAAAATTATCAGGAGAAGTTATGATATCAAGTGTTTCTCCTTCATCATCAATATCCTCCGCCCCCGCCTCAATTGCAGTCATCTGGAGTGTATCGGTATCAATTCCCTTCTTTTCGAAAGTAATGATCCCTTTTTTGGTAAACATCCAGCCGACACAACCGTTCTGGCCTAAGTTCCCACCATTTTTTTCAAATTGATGGCGTAAATCTGCTACCGTCCGATTTGAATTATCAGTCATCGCTTCTACTAATACGGCAACACCATTTGGACCGTAACCTTCATAAATTACTTCTTCGATACTGACTCCTTCAAGCTCCCCGGTCCCTTTTTTCAGTGCTCTTTCAACATTGGAACTTGGAACATTATTTTCTTTTGCTTTATCTAGGGCTAAACGAAGACGTGGATTTCCACCCGGATCACCACCGCCAGCTTTGGCAGCCGAAGTTATTTCGCGCAGGATTTTGGTAAAAACCTTTCCCCGCGCGGCGTCGGTTTTAGCTTTTTTATGTTTGATCGTAGACCATTTAGAATGTCCGGACATGCTCTTATAATAACATAGGCTAAG